>JAKLJX010000028.1 GCA_023150945.1 bacterium
CGACACTGCAAAACAAATTCGCCTCATCAATCACAAGAACGTTTCAATCCTTGTTTTGATGGAAGGGGCTCACCGACTGCTCTGGCTCCAGCAAATCCCTGTTTTTTCGCCTCTAAACCTCCAAGTTTGCGCCGGCAAATGTGGTTCTTTACTCCGCCATTCTGTCACAAATAACCCCTCAACCGCACTCGTCCGCAGCAATCTCATCGGGCTCAACTCCTGTTCTGGCGGCAGCTTACCGCCGGCGGCCATGTTATACGCAGATATTTCGATAGCAGCAATCCACACAGCGGCTTTTGTGGGGCGTGCGCCGCGGCAAAAATCCAGTGCGCGAAATATCAAGAATCGCGGCCAGAATGTCAATCGCTTTTTCGAAATCATTCGTGGCAATGTCCACCGGCACCACCAGATTTTGGCTGCGGGTGTAAACCAGGAAACCGCGCTGCACCGGCTTGCCATAATTCTCCCGAAGCAGCAGGCCGTAGAGCACGAGCTGCATGCGGTAGCCCGCGTACAGCCGGTTTTTCCATTCGGCAAATTTATAATCCAGCGGCGCCAGGCTGCCGTCGGCCAGGGTGAGCACCTCATCCACCTGGCCGCGCAGGTGATAGCGCGGCGCAGAAAGGTAGACTTCAAACTCGCGCTTGACTACCCCCAGCTTCTTGCGCAAGTAGGCGCGGTTGCGAATTTGCTTCTGCCGGTGCACCTGCCGGCCCTGCACGACTTTGAAGCGCTTTGCCTCCTGTTGGGAAATGCCCAGTACATTCATGAAATAAATGTAGCGCGGGCAAAACAGGTATTCGAGTACCTCCGAAGGAGTGATGGTGACGCTGTCGCTTTCGAGCGTGGGCATGGGTGCTGCCTGCTGCAAGGTTGGTGGGGGAGATTCCTGGAGCGCGGGATGGTCACGCCCGCCTGTGCCAGGCCGGCAGTCTGCGCTCACAGGAACAACTCCCGAATTTCATTGGTGACCAGTTTTTTGTCAAACGCCTCGCCGAGCAGCCGCACTTTGGAGAAATCTTCCTTGCACATCGGAAAAATGTAAACCCGGTCGGTCTCCTCGTCGATGAGCGACTTGATTTTCAAGCCCAGTTCGTCGATTTCATTGGCGTTCAAATCGCCGAGAAAGACGGAATATTGCACGCGCATGATGCCGGCGCGCTGGCAGGTTTTGGCGACTTGCGTGCGCGGCTTGTCTTTGACGATGTCGTAGATGACCCAGGTGAGCATGCAAGTTGCAAGTTTGCAAGGGGCAAGTTCTTCTTTGTCTCCCCATTCCCCCATCCCGTTCATCTCCCATCATTCCGTTTCCGGTTCGCGTTCCAAATCGATCTTGAGCAGCTCCTGTGCGAAGGCTTGACAGTCGAACTGAATGATATTGCGCCGACTGATATTGCGGCCCTGGTGGCGGAGTGCGGCGTCCAGGCGCTCGTTGAATGCGGCGATCACCACTTGCTTGCCTTCTTTATTGAGCGTCATGCCGTTTTGAATTTTGTCGAACATCTCTTTTTTCACCTGGCGCTGGCTGAAAAGATAGACGGTGGTTTCTTCGGCCCAGATACGATAGGGCTCGATGAGGTCGAAGACCAGCGACTTTTTGTTGTAATTGTCGGCATGAAAGAAACCGAGATAGGGCTCGAGTCCGGCGAGCATGCAGCCGCGCTCGACCAGGCCATAGAGCACGCCGTAGCAGTAGTTGAGGATGCAATTAAACTCGTCTTTCGCGGGCTGGCGCGAGCGGCCGTGAAAGGGAAATTGTTCCGGCTGCACGAAGCTGAGTGCCTCGAAGTAAATGCGGCCGGCAGTGCCTTCGAGTCCGCGCAGGGAGTCGGCGGCGAGGGGCAAGGGGCAAGGCGCAAGGGGCAAATTGGAGGTGTTGGCCGAATCGGCTTGAGTAGGAGTGCTTTCATTTTTGATGTCAACGATTTTCAGCTTGTCGCGAATGACTTGGATTTGGCTGATATAAACGCCGAGCTGCTCCTGCTTGGCCGGGCGCTTGTTGGCGAGGGTGGTGAGAAAGTCGATTTGGTTGTCGAGCTTCTGCTGCACCCAGCGCATCGCATAGCCGAGGCCTTCGCTGCTGGTGCTGGCGACAAGCTGGCCGCGGCGAATGCGGGTGGTGGAGCCGAGCTTGGCATGCCAGAGCCGGCCAAACGGCGCGCCAAACTTGTCGAGAAACACGACGTCGATATTGTTCTCGACCGCGAGCTGCAAGGCCGCGGAGCTGAGCTTCACCGCCGAGCTGATGAGCATGCTCTCGACTTTCTTGGGCGAGACGAGCTTGCTTTCGTCTTCGACGGTGATGTGAAAGCAGCCGTCACGGATGCGCAGGTAGGCGCCGGGGCTGTTGAGAACGAGTTGCATGGGAGGCAAATGGCAAGGGGCAAGATGCAAGAAAGCAAACAGTTAAAATTGGTCTGTGCCGCAGCACCTTGGGAGGTGCCGGGTTTCAATTCTTGTTTTGGACGGCATTATCCTTCCGCTCGTTCCATCTCTCAATCTCCATCCTTGTTATGATCGAAATCAGCTCTACTTCCTAAAGTGACGCCCCAGTTCCGTGTTTTAATGCACTTTGTGCCTTGACGAGTGTGCCAACTGGTTAAGGGAGTCGCAATCCGGCATGGCGCGGCCGAAAGGAGGTGATGCCCTCTGAAACTATAGCGTAGCCCGTGGCTGAAGCTTGCGCAGGCTCGCTACGGGCCTTGTGGGGCAGTGCCGACGCTGCCCCTTTGTTTTTCAATCACTCAAAAAATCTCGGTGTGTTTGAGGCTCTCTTGCGCCGGTTTGGGCAATTGCAAACCCATTACTTCGTCGTAGGGTAAATCGACCCAGTAAAAGGACTCCAGCTTTTTTCCTTCGAATTCCAGTGGCATGGCGTTGCCCTGGCTGTGCAGGAGCTTGCGGCGCCAAAAGGGGATTTCGACGCTGTACATGGCGCGTTTGACGGGACTGGCAAAAAACTCGCGTTGCTCTTTCTTGCTGAAGCCGTACCAAATTCTTTGTGGAATGACCGGCACGCGCTCTTCTTTGATCCAGCGGGTTTCCAATTTTTCATCTTCGGCGCCGTGATCGAAAACATAACCCAGGCGGTGTTGTTGATGCTTGAAATCGCGTTCGGCTTCCTGATATTGCGATTGTGAGGAGAGATTGGTGGCGGCATACACTTCATTTACCCAATCCAGCAAATCCTGCTCGCTCATGCGACGCGGCGGCGTGAGCCGTTGCGACAGCGTTGCGGCGCTGCGCACGAGGATTTTGTCGACGCCGAATTTTTCCTGATAAACCTTGTGCGAAACCTCGTCGGCTGCCAACACGGTAATGGTGGCATTTTGCTTTTTGCGGGCGCGATTGCAGCGACCGGCGCGCTGCACCATGGCATCCGGCGGGCACAGCTCGCTGACGAGGTGATCGTAATCGATATCGAGACTAACCTCGACGATTTGCGTGGCGACCAGGCTGGTTTTGCTGCTGCTTTTTTCCGCTTTGAAAATGTCCTTTTCAATTTCGCGGCGATCTTTCTGCATGAATGCGGAGTGCAGCAGACGCACTGGCGCGTCGAACTCGCGCAATTGTTCGAATGTTTCCTGCGCGCCGCGCACGGTGTTGCGCACGATGAGAAAGCGCTCGCCCTGCATCCGGCGCGCGATTTTTCGCAGGAAGGATTTATCCGAGAAATCCGTATTGCCATGAAACTGCCATTGACCGCGCGCTTCGGCAAGCAGGCTGTGGTCTTGCACCTGCTGTGTTGCCGGAAACCAGTTTTCAAAAAGCCGGCGCAGCGGTTGCGGAAAAGTTGCCGAGAGCGCCAACACCGGCACGTGCAGCAAACGCAATTGCGGCGCAAATGCGCCGAGCAAACCCAGCGTGTACGGATCGAAGGCGTGCAGCTCATCGAGAATCACGGCAGATTGCGCCAGCGCATGATTGCGAAACACCCAATATTTACCGTGCAATCCGGCGAGGAGAAGTTGATCCAAAGTCGCGACCGTGATGGGAGGAAAGAAAGCGGCTTCGGACAGCACGTTTTGGCGCACCTCGCCATTATCTTCTTCGGACTCCCCTTCATTATCTTCGCGCAGCAGCTTGGCTTTGCTGTGGGCCAATCCGACGAGCGCCATTCCGAAAAGATCACTCAAGCGTTTGTGGATGGCATTGGCCGTGGTGGTCGTGGGCAGCAGATAGAGAATTTTGGAAAGATGCGGATGGTGGCGCATGCGGTTGAGCGCCCAAAGTATTGCGGCTTCGGTTTTGCCGCTACCCGTGGGCGCAATGCAATAGGCATAATCGTCCAAACCGGCTACGTGCTGTTGAAATTCGCGCCAGGAAATGTTGGCTGACTTGCTCGCCGCCGCGCTTTTCTTGGCGGTTTCGAGTTTTTCTTTCAGCCAGGTTTGCGGTTGATCTTGCGATTGAACCGGCGAAGCCGGCAGCTTGCCGAGGCCGTAGATTTCGCGGCGTTCCGCCGACGCCCACCAGTCACAAATTTGCAGATGCGCTTTGAAACTGGCGCCAAACCAACGGAGCAGAAAGCGCGCTTCGGGTGAATTGAAGTTTTGCAGGCTTTCGCGCAGCTTGTCTTTGCGGTCGACAAATTTGCCTGCCAAGCCATCTTGCGCCCATTTCGCACCTTCTTCCCAAAATCTCAACGGCAAATCGCGGCACGATTTCATGTCGTCGGTGAGATATGCGCTCACCCAATCCCATGCTTTGTTCTGCAATTGCGCCGGCTGCAACACGCCAAAAGCAGGTTTGAAGAGACGGGTGCGCTCGCGCTCGAACAACGTGTTGTCCAGCCGTTTGTGATGGCCCATCACCGCCACGGCTTCCCAGGGCAAATCGCACGGCAACGGGTTCATTGCTTGGGAGAGACGTTGCGCCAGGATCGCGGTGAAGGGCAAGCTCAGCAACTCGTGGCGAAAGTGCCAGTCGCGATTGACTGGTTTGTCATCGCGCGCGGCGCACATGTAAAGATGAAAGCCTTGATTGAGCTTGCCGATGTCATGCGTGGCGCAAGCCAGGCGCAGGCCGGCGTCGACACGCTTCATGAATGCCGGCAAATCCGCCGCAAACAGGCGCTGCGCAATCAGCAGCGTTCCGAGATGCGACCAATAATCTTGCGTCTGCGGCCACAATTCGAGATGTGCCTCCAGCACGCGCTGCACGTGTTGTCGATAGGTTTGGCGCGGCTTGGCGAGGGGTTCCTCGCTTGCGGGGAGAATCCAGAAATTCATATAATAGCTTCTCGCCATAAGCGTAGTCCTCGCCCCTTGTGGGCGAATGGTGTAGTCACGGAATTTTGCGGTGTGACTACGACCCACAAGGGGTCGCGACTACGAAGAACTGAACAGCCATTTGTCAAACGGCCCGAGCCACGGCAAGGCCAAAGCCTCGCCGGAGGGCCCGAGCTCGGTCTGCACACATGGGATTGGCTCCTGCAACTTCACGCTCGTCGTTAAGAAAGTGAACGGCGCGAAGGCCGCGGGCAAGCGCTCGCCTTTCTTGCCGATTTGCCAGGCGAGCGGCAGGTTCCAGCTATTGGGGCCAGCCACGGTTTCGAGCAGTGAGGTGTTTTTTAATGCTTCGGCTTCGATTTTGGCTTTGCCCCAGAGCGAGCCGGGCGCAATGCAATGATGCAAACGAACCGCCGGTTGCAGCGGCAGTTCATCCACAAACTCGGCGCGCATGACGGCAAGCAGATCGGCCGGCCCGGCGGAAATCGGATAATGCGGTGCATTCACCGCCTCGTGTAAAACCCGATCTTGTTCCGCCGTCGCGCATTGCACGACGATGCGACAGATGAGATCGACGTGCAATTCACGCAACAAGATGGTAGAGAATTCATTCGGTTTGATTTTGCCGCCGGCGCCGACTTTGCGGATGGTCATCAGCTCGTTGCCGCCGCCGTTGTATTTGCCGCCGATGCCGAGTCTGGGCTGGGCTTGCCGCAGCCAATGGTCGATGCCGGTTTCGTCCAAACCCATGGCCGCGCCGAGCATGCCGAGCACCGTCGTTGGGGGCGGCAACGGAAAACTGCGGTGATAATTGTGGTGCAACGGAATACGGAAACACGCCATGGGCGCGGAGAAATCTATGATGATGGGCATAACGTTCTCGTCAAATTATTGGTTCGTAGTAACTCCTTGAGGAGTCAACGCGTCTGGACGGGAGAATGCCTGAAGGCACCACTACGAACGCTTGATGTTCGTAATAACTCCTTGAGGAGTCAATTCGTCAGCACGAGAGGATGCCTAAAGGCATTACTACGAGCCATTATTCACTCAAACAATTTCGTCGTGATCCAGCCCGACATCTTCTCAAAAGCCTCGCCAACGGTCACCGGCTCGCATTCTTTGGGAATGAAGGGGCGATACTTTTCCGTGCCGCCAAAAATCTTCGAGACGATGATGTCTTTGCGGTCCGTCGCCGCTTCGGCCAAACCGTTGAGATTGAGCTTGCCGTCGCTGCCGATGAAAACTGCTTCGAGAAAGAGCGGCACTTTGGCGGTCATCAACGCGGCCGCCACGATTTTGGGCGTAAGATCGCCGAGAAAGCGGCTTTGCCGGCCCGAGAGCCAAAGATCGCGCGTGGCTTTCAACAACTTCTGAACGCGATCGACGCGCTTTTCAGGCTGGTCTTCTTTTCCTTTGGCATAGCCTTCATCGCAACCAATGCGATCCAACTCAACGAGCAACGTGCCACGGTAGAGGCCGCCGTCGATCTCCGTTTCAAACAAATTAGGTTTGCCGTCCACATCCATTTTTGAAAAGTTGGCGCCAAAATCGGTTTCGCCCTGCCACGGCGTAAGGCTCATCATGGGCGCGACGCGCACCGGCGCGGTGCGTTTGTTGGCGCTTTCCGCCTGGCCTTTGCGGGCGATCATGAAGCCGAAAAGATCGTCGTCGATGAACTCGGCCGGTTTGCCTTGGGTATGCGCGGTCTGTTTAGTGTCCTGACCTTCTTCCACATGCACCAGGCTCAGTTTTTCGCCCATGTCTTCCAGACGGTCACGCAACGCGCGGCGCACGGCCTGGCCGGAGATGTAAATGTATTGGCCGTCCTGGCGGGTGATTTTTTTCAAGCTTACGAGATTATCAGCTTCCTTGTCGCCGGCGTTGAAGGAGGCGAGGCTGGCTTCCGCAAGCCAGGTGATGGTGAGGCAATTGGGTTTTGCGGTGGGTTTCATGTTCAGGCTCCTTGTTTGGATTTGGCAAAACTCATTTTGTTGAATTTGTTCAGCGCGCTCAACAGACAAAAGCCGCGGAACTCATCGTAATTTTTTGGCGCCAGCAGGCCGGTGGTCAGTTCCTCCGGCACGGTGAGGCCAAAACGCTCTTGCAGCGTGTTGATCTCGCGCAGAAAATCCGGCAGCGTGAGCGCGCGGCGCAGCTTGTAGAGGCGGTTCTTGCGGCCATTGTCGTGTTGGTGCACGACGATGGCGACGTGCTCGCCCAACTCTTTCGCAGCTTTCAAGAATTGATCACGATTTTCGATCATGTCTTTGCTCCAAAATAATGGTTCGTAGATTTCGGCAAATTTTAGCAGCTCGGAAATCGATGCGGTTTTGCCCGACTCGCGGTTGATGGAGAACGCGTGTGTGACCAAAACCGGCAGCACGCGCTTTTTGCCGAGCAGATGGCGCAGCACCAACCGTCGCGTCAACAATGCCGGTGGTGTGCCGTCCTGGCCGCCGCGCTTGGTGTGTCGGGTCGGATCCCACAACTGCTGCAAAAAGCGGCTGAAGTTGAGTTGGACTTGCTGCCAATGCCGATCGTCGTTCTCTTCTGCATTTTCATTCAAAACGATTTCTTTTGCGTTGGGGTCGCGCACGTACATGCGGCTAAACAAACGCAAAAGATAAATGGGGTCTTGAAAAACCTCGCCGTGCTTGATGTCCCACTTGGCGCCTTTGTGTGCTTCGATCAAGAGAAACGCGGTAGGTGCGCCGTTGTTGATTTCTTCCGGCAAGGTGAAGAATTCGTAATCGCTGAAATTCTCCAGGGGCTCATCGTTGCGTGCTTGCAGGGTGAGATGAAAGAGCCGCTCGAAAAAGGCAATGAAGCGTTCTTCTGGCTCTTTAGAGAAGCGCAGGGCTTTGAGCTTGATCTCGAAATTGCCCTGCAAGCTCGGGTCCTCGTGGAGCATGGTTTGAAGATAGCGCACATTGCGCTGCAGGATTGTCAGGTCGCTGGCCACCGGCAGCGCGCCGATTAAATGTGGATCGCCGTGTCCGCCCTGCCAGAATGCGGCCACAGGCGCGAAGAGAGAAATGTAGGCTGTTTTCCAACCCACTTTTTCATTACCGCCCCAATCAGGAGTGAAATTGACATGACCGCTTTTGCCGACAGTGAAAGGGAAATTTTTCCCGTCGATATCAGAGAGAGCGCCGACTGCTTCTCCGGAAATACTGCACACGCCTTTGGTTTTGGCATCGACGGCCCACAGGTCAATATCAGGAATGCGCAAATTGGGCCGACCCCAGAGCATAACTTTGGTGCCGCTTTTCGGACGCGCTTTGTCCTTTTGCCACAAGCCAGATTCCAACAGAAAGCTGTCGAGCAGACTTTGCAGATCGCTTTTGAGGCCAGCTTTCTTTGCCCATTCGCGCGCTTGCGCCGGATCAAGCCGGGAAGTCTCCTGTCCCGTTTTGCCGTCACGATCTTTTTTTGAATCCCATGCCGGTCCTTCGTAGTCACGTGCCGCTGCATCGAACAACAGTGCAGCCAGGCCTTTGGGCAGAGATTTGCCAAAGCGTTGAAACTTGCGCTTATCCGGATCAAAGAAATAACCCGAAGATTCTTCCTGTTGTTTGGCGCTCGAGGCATTGTACCACTCTTCAACGAGCCGGCGGAATTGCGTTTCCAAAATGGCTTTGAGCGCCTCTTCTTCACCTTCCAGTTCGAGACGATCCGGCAACACGCGCAATGCCACCGCGGCCGGCACCTCAAGTTCGACGAATTGCGCAAACCCGATCATGCCGGCGTCAACCCACGGGTTGTGCGTTTGAGGAAATTTGAGAATCATCGCTTTTTCTCCTTAGTGAAAACCCGACGCCTAAAGGCGAAACTACGAACTTATTCCCGTAGCGCAGGTTTGCAGCCTGCGAGCGAGAACAACTTGGCAGCTTGCGCTACAAGGCCTTCATCGGCATGATAGTTTTTCCAAAGTAGTGCTCCTGTGATATACAACCTACCCCTGACAACTGCCGTCAGTTGAGTTATCCGCAACACCTCTGGCGAAGAATCGTCGGGTTGCCAATGCTGCCACGTTCCAACGCTCCGTCACTCCATTCTCTGGGTAATCACCACCCCATTCCCCCGGCTGGATTGCTTGCCGAGGCCCCACAGCGGCGGGGCGGAAAAGGTGATCTCGCCGTTGGCGGCGAAGCCGAGCAGCAGGCCGCTCTCCTCCTGCTTGGCGCGCACCGGCTCGGCGTGCCAGTTCTCGATACGGGCCTGCAATTGGGCGAGAATGCTGAGACCCAGGCCTTTGGCAAAACTGAGAACGTTGCCAATGAGAATGCGCTCGAGCAATTGCCGGATCGCGATGGTCTGGTCGTCGTCCCGAAAAAGGCGATAAAGCCTGTAATTGTCTTCATTGAGCGCAAGCCAGGGCGTGGCAAAGTGAAAACGACGCGGGGCGCTGAAGTCCGGTTCGTAAATTTCAGAAATCACGCGAACGTCCTTGAATTCGACCGGGGCATGATTCAGCACAAGCCGGCGCGGCGGCTCCAGCGCTGCCAAGAGTTCCGCCCCAACGCCGAGACCCACGGCCATGGGAATGCCGTTGATGACCTTGTATTGCACCAGCGGATGCTGATAAAGATACTGCCGGCCGAGGTGTTGGTGCATGATCGACCAATCGCGATAGAGGCTGGCAATTGCCCCGCGTACTTGATGCGCCTGAAAACGGCCGGGCGTCTCGGGCAGCAACTCCCAGCGCAGGTAGGGGATGATGGGGGTGATCATGTTTTGGGATCCTTTTTTTAGTGGAAATGTGACCTCGCAAGAGGGCGATGGCTTCCCGCCTGAGAATTTACCGCGCCCAGAACCGCCAATCAGTCCGCCGTGCGCCGCTGCTCGGGCGATTTCGACAGGGCGCTGGTTGGAGAAAACATAGGGAGAACCTCAGAGAAAGACACGCTTGACAACGTTGTCGCAATATAGTCTTCCCCCCTGACAACTACGGTCAGTCTTCTTTGCAGAGCGCATGGCGCAGAGGGCATAGCGCAACGAATGCTATGCGCTATGCACTTTGCGCTCTGCGACGTACATCTGCAAGCCCTCCCGCAGCATCGCCACCGCTTTCTCCCGCAGCGCTTGCGGCTCGAGGATTTCCGCCTCGCCGCCAAAGCCGAGAATCCAGCGCAGCCAGAGAATTTCACCCTGGATGGTCTTGTCGAGAATCAGCGCGCCGTGTTCTGCGCGCATTTCCGCGGGCGGGAAGCGGCCGTCTTTCTTCACGATTTCCCTGGCCAGGCCGGTGAAGCGCACGCGCAGGCGTTGCGGCGCATCGACGACGGCGCCGAACGCGCCGCGAAAATATTCGTCAGGATCGAACGGCCGCGGCGTGAACGTTTCTTTTTCGATCCGCAGTTTATCGATGCGGTCCAGGCGGTAGGTGCGAAAAGCATTGCGCTTGAAGCTCCACGCCACGAGATACCAGGCGCGATCCATGAAGCGGAGGTGATACGGCTCCAGGCGCAGGTCTTTTTCATCTTCGTCGGCGAGCTTGCGGTATTTGACGAAGGTCACCAGCCGGTGCTCGTCAATCGCCCGTTGCAGCCGCGCAAAGACACCGGCTTTGAGCGGCCCGGCTTTCGCCGTTTCGAGCGCAATGCCGCTGCTTTCCACCGGTTGCTCGAGCAACTTGTTGAGCACGCCGTTGGCAATTTCTTCGAGTTCTTTGTCGAGATGGAGCGGCAGATGGCGCAGCGCCAGGGTGACCACCAGTTGCTCGGCGCGGGTGAGATTGAGCTGCGGCAGCACGTCTTCCGCGATGACCTGATAGCCGCCGTTGCAGGCGAGCGTGACGCCCATTTCACCCAGGGCCTGCAGATCCCGGTAAATCGTGCGCTCATCGACGTCGCACATTCGAGCCAGCCGGGACGCCGTCATCATGCGTTTGTCGCGGCACAGTTTCCAGATTTTGAGGATTCTGATTGATTTTTGCATGGCGAGCATCTCCTGGAATTATCCTTGGCGAATTCGTGTCACCCAACGGGAGTACGCCCCTCTTCGCTACCCCTGCAATCCGCCGGGAGGTTCAAGGACATGAGTGAGACATCGAAAAAGCCGTTTCGTGCCACGGATTCCAGCCGTGGAGCTGTTGGATGGCCGGTGCTGCCCGATGTGGCGCAAGCTGGAAATCCGCACCTTTTTGTATAGTTGTCGAAATAGCTTGAAAAAACAGGGGAAGGTCCCGGCGCAAGTATATAGAAATTCCGCAGAAGTTCGCAAGCGATTTGTTGAATTGCGGACCGGCGAGCGCTGGTGAGGCGATTGAAAACCGCGGTGAGCAGGAAGCAGCCTGGAAATTGAAAAAGCCACGGTGCAACCGTGGCAGAACAAGGGGGACGTTGCTGTTCAAGGAGGGGCAAGCAGGTTGAGCGTAGCACGCTTGCATGAGCTGCCGGCGCGTTATGCGTTCTGCGGGATTTTCCAACTCACCGCCAAACCATCGCGCACGGGCAGGATGGTGGTCCACAGTGTGGGGGTGTGGAAGGCGGTTTGATTGTAAGCGATGATGCCGCGGGTGCCGCGATCGGGATGCTCCTGCGTCACGCGGCCGTGGAACAGGGCGTTGTCGCTGATCAGCACGCCGCCGGGCCGCAACTTGGGGAGCGCGATTGCCAGCGCGCGCGGGTAATCCTCCTTGTCGACATCGTTGAAGATGAGATCAAACGGCCCCTCGGCGTTGTGCAGCAGCTTGAGCGCATCGCCGGTTTGCAATTGCACTTTGGGCAACAGTCCGCCGGCTTTGAGATAATCTTCGGCGAGATCAACATTGTTTTGCGAAGCTTCGGAGCAAATGAGCTTGCCGTCCTCCGGCAGGGCCAGCGCCAGCCAAAAGGCGGAATAGCCAAAGCCGGATCCCATTTCGAAAACACGGCGCGCGTTGATGAGCTTGACATATTGATACAACACCCGGCCGGCTTGCGGACCAATGATCGGAAAGTTGCGCGTGCGGGCGAGGGCTTCCATCTCCAGCAATTTGGGATGGCGTTCCGGGAGGAGGGCGTCGAGGTAACGGTTGATTCCGGGGGAAATGATTTCCATGTTGTCATTCCGTGGCGTCATTCAGGTGTTGCAGTCAGGCTTTCTGCGATTGAATGCCGGATATCCGGCCAGGCAAGAAAAAAATCGGGCACAGAAATGCTTCCGTGCCCGATTCGAAATGAAACGCTTCCAGTCTGGCCGAGCTTATTGCTCAACCACTTTGCCGTGATACTGCGGCTGGGAGAGCAGCAGCAAATCCATCACGATATGCGCGCTTTCCTCGAGTTGCGGG
Organism: bacterium; assembly: GCA_023150945.1. Classification (NCBI taxonomy): domain Bacteria; species bacterium. The sequence continues at coordinate 12,508 of JAKLJX010000028.1, forward strand.
TCCGGCGCGTTTTCGATGGTCGGAACTTTCTCGCCTTTTTTCAGCGGCGGCAGGTCGCGCAGCGCGCGCCGTCGGTTGACCAGCGCCAGTTCTTCGTCTTCCTGGGCTTCGCGCTCGCGCAGGCGCCGGCTCTCCTGCAGCGAAATGGTGGTCTTGGCGCGTTCACGCTGATAGCGTTCGATTTCTTCTTCCATCAGCCGGAACTCGGGATTTTTGGCGGTGCGTTGCTGCGAGCGTGTGCGCAACTGGGGCAGGAACTGCGCCACCACGTTCCAGCGGCTGAAACCGGTGGGCTGGATTTGATCCCAGGGCAGGGCGTTGCGTTCCGCGCTTTCGCCGGTTTCACTGTCTCCCGGGTCGCCGGGGAAGATCAGGTCCGGCGTCACGCCCTTGTGTTGCGTGGTGCCGCCGGCGATGCGATAGAATTTGGCGGTGGTGAGCTTGACCTGGCCGAGTTTGGCCTCCGCCGAGGGAATGAAGCGATCCAGGCTGATGAGTTGCTGCACTGTGCCCTTGCCGAAGGTTTGGCTGCCGATCACCAGGCCGCGATCATAATCTTGAATCGCGGCGGCAAAAATCTCGGAAGCGGAGGCGCTGCGGCGATTGACCAGCACTGCCAACGGCCCGTCATATGCCACTTCGTTGTCGTGATCCTTGAGCACTTTCACCGAGCCGTCGCTGTTGCGCACCTGCACCACCGGGCCGTTGTCGATGAACAGGCCGGTCAGCTCGACCGCCTCCTGCAGGGCACCGCCGCTGTTGTAGCGCAGATCAATGATCAAGCCGTCGATATTCGCTTTCTTCAGTTCTTCGATCTTCTGACGGACGTCGCGCGTGGTGCTCTTGTAGTCCTTTTCATCGCGCGCCTGCGCCGCCATGTCGGAATAGAATGTCGGCAGACTGATGATGCCGATGCGATAAGCGTGGCCTTCATGGGTGATTTCCAGGGTGTCGCTTTTGGCTTCGCGGTCGGTAAGCACGATCTTGTCGCGCACCAGGGTGAGTTTCTTCGGCGGACTGCCGGCCGACGCCTCGGCGGGAATGATTTCCAGGCGCACGGTGGTGCCCTTTTCGCCGCGAATCATTTGCACCACGTCATCCAGCCGCATGCCGACCACGTCGACCATCTTGCCGTCGCTGCCCTGGCCCACGCTCACGATCTTGTCGTTCGGCCACAGCTCCCGGCTGCGATCGGCCGGGCCGCCGGGCAGAATGCGCACCACCACGGTGTGTTCGCCCTCGGTGGTCAACTGCGCGCCGATGCCCTGCAGCGACAGGCTCATTTGAATGCCGAAATTCTCCGAGGCGATGGGCGACATGTAAGAGGTGTGGGGATCGTAGGCCTCGGAGATCGCATTCATGAAAATCTGAAACACGTCTTCTGAAGTATTCTGGTTGACGCGTTTTTGGAAATTGGTGTAACGGCTGGTGAGCGTGCCGGTGATGCCGGCGGCATCCTTGCCCGCGAGTTTCAGGTTCAAGGCCTCGCTCTTCAGGCGCAGCCGCCAGATCTCATTCAGTTCGGCCGTGGTTTTGGGCCACGGCGCGGCGCTGCGATCGGGCTGGTAGGACTCCTCAACGCTGAAGTCGAATTTCTGATGGGCGGGATTGAGGGCAAAGGCGATGCGGTCATCCACGCGATGGATGAAGGTGTTGTAGATCGCGAAGGCCGGCTGCAATTGCCCGCTGTTGACCGCTTCATCGAGCTGGTAGCGGTATTTCTCGAAAGCCGCGAGGTCGGAGGCCAGAAAGAAGCTGCGATTGGGATCGAGCGCCTGCAGGTAGTAGTCGAACGAATGGCTGGAAGCCGAATCATCGATCATCATTTGGCGATAATGATGATAGCTGAACAAGCGTGCAATCACTTTGCTGACCACAGGATGCTGCCGCTCCGGCAGCAGGTCTGCCGCCCAGGCGAGGCTCGCGTAAATGACGGTCCAACCCAGCCAAAAGATCATGTTCATGGTTCCAACCACGTGTCGAGAAGTTCTGTTCATGCTGCATTCGTCCTTTCAAGTGCAAAGCCGCTGCCGCTGGTGCTGGGAGAGACTTCGCCTTCGGGTAAAACGTTCATCGGCTCGCCCTGAGCTTTTGCAGGAAGGCCCTTTCTTCCACGCGATACTTGCAGGCGAGGCGGCCGTTGATCCACACCAGCGGAATGCGCGTGCCATATTCCGCCAGCAGCCGCGCATCGGCGCTGATGTCGACCTCACGCAGCGCAAAGCCATGCCGGCGCTGCAGCCGCCGGAGTTGCGCTTTCGCCTCCTCGCAAAGATGGCACTCCGGTTTGCCGTATACTTCGACCACGACCCCGGCGGCGTTGTGGCGCCGCAGCCCCCGGCGTGCCGCCCAGTTTTTGAGAAAAGCGAACACGCCGCGCCTCAACTCTTGCGCTGGTTCAAGAATTCCTCATACTTCATGCTTTTGTAATGGCCTTCTGCCAGGAATTCGAGAATCGGGAGAAACTGGTCCGGCGCGATGAAACCCGAAACCAGCGTGAGGAACTCGCCCTCCGGGCTGATGAAAACAGTGGCAGGATAACCGCGCACGCCGAACGCCAGGGCCAGTTGCTGGTAGGTCAGGCTCCGATCTTTGTAACGCGTCAGCGCACCGGATTCGGCATTGACTTTCGCCATCACCAGCCGCGCCTTGGCATACTTGACCACCTCGGCGTTGGCATAGGTGTCGCGATCCATCACCTTGCACCAACCGCACCAATCCGTGTAGAAATCGACCACCAACAACCGCCGTTCTTTCTTAGCGGTGGCAACGGCTTTCTCAAACTCGAGCCAGGCGATGCCGTCCTTCTTGTCCTTTTCATCTGCCACCAGCAGCGAGGCAGTCAGGGTCAGCAGGCTGAGCGTGAGGCCGGTGCGCGCCCGGCTGCGCCGTGAGGAAGTTTTCATTTGCGTGGTGGACATGATTGCTTCTCGCTGTTCAACTCTTGTGTCAAAAAGCGCGCCGCTGTCCCGGCTCCCGGAAAACACCTGCCGTCCTGGTGGTCTTCGAGGAATGACTTGGTGAGCATCAAAATCGCGTTCAGCGCTGCACCACCAGCTTGCCCAGTTCTTCTGCATGCAGGGTGCCGCCGCTGCCGTTGCTCGCGTGCGCGGCAATGACTTTGTAAAGGTAGACGCCGTTGGCGACCTCATCGCCGTCCTGATCGCGGCCGTCCCATTCCAAGCGGTTGAAGCCGGCGATCACTGCCGTGGGCGGCATCTCCAGCGTGCGGATCAAGCGGCCGGCGAGTGTGTAGATTTTGATTTTCACCTGCGCCGCCGGCTGATTGATCTCGAAGGTGAATTGCGTCTCGTTGCGGAAGGGATTGGGATAGTTCATGACTTCGCGCAACACCAGGCGGTCGGCCGGCGCAACCACGAATTCCGCCGCGGCGATGTTGGAGTTGTTGAAATTGTCCCACGCTTTCACTTCCACGGTGTGGCGGCCTTCCGAGAGGCCGCTGAGCGGGTACAAGAGAGTGCCGGCGGTGAAATCACCGGAATCGTAATTGAAGAAATCCGTCACGTCGATTTTGTTGTCGCTTTTGCCGTCCAGCGTGAGCGTGATTTTGTGGCCGATTTCGCCGGCGATATTGATGCCTGATATACTGTCTTTCAGGGCCACTTGCAAAACCGGTTCTGCGCCCACGTAACCACCCGAGACGAAATCTTTCACGCCCTGAAAGCCCAACTTGATTTCCGGGCCCTGGTTGTCGGCAAAACCGGCAGCGGTGCCGCCGATGGCGACATTGTTGCGATAGCCGTTGCCGTCGGTGGTGTCATTCCAGAAATACAGGCTGAAGCGGCCGCGCGTGCCGCCATAGGTGAGGTCTTTGGGCGCGATGAACTGCAAGTCAAACCTGCCGTTGGTGACCCGGGCTTCGCCGCGGAAGAGGGAATTGCCCGGCAGCGTGTAATTGATGCTGAAGCTCGGGCCGCTGCGATAGGTAACAAAGCGCTCGGAGTCGAACGCTTCCACCCGCACCTTGCCGTTGAAATCCTGCCAACGCTGGCCGTTGCGCAAAACCGTGCCGCTCACCGTGGCGACCGCCAGCGCCTTGATGGTGTCGGGTGTGGTCAGTTGCGCGCTGTAGCGCGGAATCGCCAGCCGCATGCTGGGATCGCCATACAAATGGAATTTCTCATCATTGACGGTGAAGCGGGTTTGCACGCGCGCATACACCAGCGCCGTGCCCAGGGCTTCGGAGACCTGCCCGGAGCGAAACAGCGAGCCGTAGTACGCCTGGTTGAGATTGGCATTGGCATTGGCGTACACCTGGCGCGAGGTGGCGAGCACGGCAATGGCACCGCGGCCCGGCACCAGCAGCAATTGCTCGCCGAAGCTTTGGCGGTCGATCAGATCGAACTGGCCGAAGGTGCAGGTGGCGGCAATCCAGACCGCCTGCAGGTCGCCGTTTTGGATGCGATCGAAATCCGAGGCATATTCCAGCAGGCGTTCGTGCGCCCACACGGTGGGGTTGCCGTGGCCGGCATAGTTGACGATCAGCGCGCCGCGGCGCAACTGCTGCATGAACGCGTCGGTGGCGGCGGGCTTGCGGATGCCGGAGATCGAGGCGCTTTGCACCGCGGGATATTCCGTCAGGTAGAGCTTGCGAATGTCGAAATAGTCCGGCGTGCGCAGGTTGATGAGATCTTCGATGTCGTTGATGTGAAACGCCTCCAGGCCGTAGGGCGAGTTTTCATCATCCGCGACCATGAGCAGGCTGTTGCGCCAGGCGCCGAACACCGGCGCGGTTTCGTATCTGACCAGTTTGTTCACGAATGCCTCGGCCTCGGCCAGCGTGCGCGCCGGAATGCGGCCAATGGCGAGATCCATCACCGCATCGTTGCCGCGCACGTAGGTGAACCAGGCATCGGTCACCCGGCTGTCGTCGAGGTTCAGCTCGTCCGTGTGATAGCTGGGGATCCAGTTCTTGTCGCTTTTGTTGCGCAGGTTTTTGGGATCGTAGTCGCTGTCGCCCATTAACAGCACGTAGGCCGGCGCCTTGCGCCAGTTTTCGTAGGCATATTTCAAAAAGTCGCGAATCGCGACCGGATCATACATGCCGCAGGAGAACTCATCGAACACGTCTTGGATGTTGGCGACTGCCACACTCAAGCGGGAGGTGGCGCTGCCGGGCTGCCAGTTTTCGCGCAGACTTTCCAGCCGCTGCGCCTGCGAGAGAAAATCCTCATGGGTGATGATGATCATGTCAGCTTCATGATCCGGCGAGCGCCAGTTGGAGGCGGCATCCTTCACGATCGCCTGCGGTTCGAGGTTCACGAAGCCGGCGGCGGTGCTGACCGCATAGCGCCGCGGCACCGGCGTGGCGGCAACATCGGCAAACGTGATCTGGCTGCCGCTCACCTGCCAATTCTCCGAACTCAACAAGCTGACGTTGCTGAAGTCGGAAATATCGAACAGCCACAAGCCGTTGGGATTGGCGTTCTCCAGCCGGTAAGCCACGGGTCCGGCGCTGGGCGTGCCCAAAAAGAACAGGCTCGGCCCGGGCAGGCGCAACTGCCGCGGATAACTCAGCTCGAAGTAGTCGATGTACATGTTGGCGGCATCGCCGCTGCCGGTGTAAGTGAGCAGCAGTTCGTTCTCACCGTTTTTCAGCACGCCGGTCCGCTGCAGGGTGTAGAACTGGCGGCGCGAGCCGTTGCCGGGAATGACGAACTCGGTGATCGGCTGCTGGTTGAAAGTGACGGCCATGCGGTGGGGAATGCCGGAGAAATATTGCGCATAGAAACCGAAGTACATCCGCGCGGTGGCATCGGTGACGGGATCGGGAAGCTGCAGTTTGTAGGTCTTGTTGCTGTTGCCGCGCGTGCCGAAATTGAAGCCGAACCACGATTGGGTGGATTCATAGAGCGGATTCTGTTCCTCTTCGACGAAAAGATACTGCTGAAAGCTGGTGGCGACGGTGGTGGCATTGGCGACCGGCAGCGGCGCGCGGCTGGCCATGCGTTTGCCGGTGCTGCCGTCGCTGGCGGGCGCGACCGAGAGGAAATAGTAGTTCTCGTAACCGTATTTGTTGAGATAATGCGCGGCCACGCCGTTGGTGGAATCGAAAGTGAAGCCGTCCACCCCGCGGCCATAGAACAGAATGTAATCACTCACATCAAACCGGCCGTCATTGCCGTCGGCAACGTAGATGGCGTTTTCGATCAACCCCTCGGGCCGCGACGCCGTGAGACTGCGCGGCAATTCCCGGCCGCCATTGTTGTACAGGCGAATCTGCGCCGGCTGCACGGAGGCAAGATCGATGCCGGCGCTTGCCAGGGTCTGGCCGGTGAGGCGATAGAGGCCTTCATTCCGTACGGCGATTTTGTAAAATGGGCCGACGGCAGACGGCGAACTGACCTTGCGCAGCGCCTGGCCGGTGCGCGGCGAGCGCAGCGGCCGCGCCGCTTCGTAGTTGAAAATCACCCCGCGATAGAAGGACTCTTCCACCGCCGCGGCCGGCGTGACTGCCGGCGCGTCGAAGGAGGCGCTGCTCACCGCTCGACCGGCGTGCCGCACCACCAGCCGCACTTCCCGGTGAACGCGCAGCGTCTTTTGCACGGGATTATATTGCACCGGCGCGACGGCCACGCGCACGATGCGCTGCTGGCGCAAATTCGCCGGCGGATCGAGCGTCACTAGTTCCGCTGGATAATAGGCATCGCGGCTGTAGATGGCAGCCTTGGGCAAATAGGCCGCCCCGGTTTCGCCTGCGCTCACTTGCGCCGTCGGAAACGGGGCCACACTCATCTCCCGCATTTCCTCGAAAGCGCCGGGCATTGCCACGGCCTCGACGGTCGCACCTTCCGGCACACCGAGCACAAAGACGCGCACCGGCAGATTGGGCGCACCGGCTTCAGCCAGGGAGAAACTGTTGGAGAATTTGGGAATGACGCTGTTCGGGCTGCCGGCGAGGTTGAGCGTATCGAGTTTGAATCCCGTGAGTTCGAAGGCGATGACGGTCTGTTGGGCGGTGGCTTGCACAAGGTGAGCATCAGTTTCGGCGGAAAACAGCGGATCGGCGGCAAACAGCAAAGCCAGCGAGCAAATGAATGGTCTCATAAAGGATAGGGAAGAGAGGTGTACGGCCATAGGGTGATTCAAGATCATGTTTCGTGACGTCGTTGGCGCAGGAGCAACGCGGTGACCATAATGATCCCGGCATAGCCTGCAATGAGGGGCCAGCGCACTGGCTCGACTTTGATGAATTCATACCCGATGCCAAACAGGCTGATCGCGATATACAGCAGCCGCAACAGCGTTTGGGCGGGAAACTTCGCGCGTGTTTGCTCTAACATGCCAGTGCGGGGGGCGTCAACAATCTTAGGAGCCTGATGCAACAGCCAAGCCGTTGCGGGAAAATTTTCTCAACAGCTCACAATTTCAAATGGATACGATCCAAATCTGACTCAGAGCCTGAAACGCCAACCGCGCAGCTTCACTGGGTCCACGAAAAGCGCAGCCACAATGTCGCCAGTGAACATAAAATCCCTCGCTCGATGGCTCCGCTGTCGAATCGCCGCAGTCTGAGCTTGCTGCCTGAGTGTCACAGCCAAGGCTTGCCGCTGATGCTCCGTTTTCTGGCAGGATCATCGCGCTGCGAAGCCGATACTCAACTGCTTCCGCCGTCAAGCGCAGTAAGTAAACAAGATTCTGATTTTAAATGTTCCGTTGCGAAAGCATTGGCGCTGCAATATAGCCAAAATGTGGGATTTTGGGCAAGCGAAAGTTCGTCTATATGGAGAGCAATTTCTTGCCAAGCCAGGAAGTGCTCTCAGATTTCAAGCCTTGGCTTCTCGCCTCAGCTTGCTTCTGCAGCAGAAATTGCACACAACTTATCCACACTCGATTTCCTTGGCTTTGCCTCCTGAAAATGCACATTGGTGATTTGCGGAAAGCGACCAGAAGAAAATTTCAGCCAAGAATACATTGGGTTGTGTGTCACGGCTCGGTAACCACAACGAATAGATATGACAGCAGAAGACAGACGCAAAATATTGATTTTAAACATATAATCCGGTTAGGATGTTGTTAACAAAGAGGCCTGAATTGCGGCAAAGTACCTTGGCGGAGGCCCAGCGGCACGAAGGCGGCAAAGTGAATTTTCTGCAACAAAGCGATTACGATTTTTGGCAACTACACTGCCCGAAAGTTATCCACATTCTAATCACATTCGAATATCGCAGCAACTCGGCTGGAGGCTGGCTGAAAACCGAACCCTCGGCTAAAATTGCCACCTAACTTGCGTATCTGGGTTGGTCAGCGAGATCGAAAAATTCATGAACCTCACTCCTGTTCACCACAGCTCGCTGCTGCTTGCAGCAGAATCTCGAGGCATTCGGTCAGTTCGTCTGCAGTCAAACAGAGCGGCGGGGCCGCGCGCACAACCGTGGTGTCGTGCAGAGTCCACCCGATGATCAGTCCGCGCTCCCGGCACTCGGCCACGAACCGTTGGGCGCAGGAGGCGTCGCGAAACTCGATGGCAAAGAAACCACCCAAGCCGCGAATATCCGTGACGAATTCTGCCTGCTGCAGGCCGGCGCGCAACTCCTGCAGGCAGCGGGCGCCGATTTGCGCGCTGTTTGCGATCATGTTTTCTGCGAGCAGCACTTCCAGAGCCGCCAAGCCGGCGGCGCAACTCAACGGATGCCCGCCGCAGGTGGTGACATGCGCCAGCGGCGGATCGTGCGAGAGCGTGTGCATGATTGCGCGGCGGCCGATGAAGGCACCGAGCGGCAATCCGCCGCCCAAGGCCTTGGCGAGACAAAGCAGATCGGGACGCACGTTCCAATGCTCGCACGCGAAGAGCCTGCCGGTACGGCCGAAACCGGTCATGACCTCATCGGCAATCAGCAGCGCGCCGGTTTCGTCGCAGCGTTGCCGCAGGCGGGGCAGAAAATCCGGCGCGGGAATGCGCACCCCGGCCTCACCCTGCACCGGCTCGAACAGCACGGCCGCAGTGTGGTGATCGATGCGCGCGAGGCCGGCGGGATCGTTGAAGGGAATGAATTCGAAGTCAGCGAGCAGCGGCTCGAAGGGGCGGCGATAGTATGCGCTCGACATCGCCGACAACGCGCCGTAGGTGTCGCCATGATAGCCGCCGGCGCAGGCGAGGTACTTTTTGCGGCCGGTGAATTTGCGCGCGGTTTTGAGCGCGCCTTCGATGGCTTCGGCGCCGCTGTTGCAGAAGAAGACCGTGCCCTCGGCCACCGGCGCGAGTTCGGCGAGGCGCCGGGCATAGTTGACTTGCGCCGCCTGCACGTATTCGCCATACACCATCACATGCAGATGTTTCTGTGTTTGCGCGGCGATGGCAGCCTGCACCTTGGGATGGCCGTGGCCGATGTTGGCCACGCCGATGCCGGAGATGAAATCAATATAGCGCCGGCCCGTGGGCGTGAAGAGATAAATGCCCTGCGCGCGCTCGATCTGCAGACCCAGCGGCGCAGGCGAAGTCTGGCAGACGTAGGTAAGAAAATCTTGCAGCATGTTCATGGCAGTGATCCGATGGTCGTTTTGGTGCAAGCTGCCAGCTTGCTCTTGGCGACAGGCTGGTCGCCTGTGCTACACAGCACGAACTGGCGGCCAAGGATTCGGTCTCCTTGACCAGCGCCTTCCATAATTCATGTTGACCGGGGCTCTCTCGGTGCTTATTTTTTGGTGAATTTATTCACACGGAGAAGTGTCGGACTGCTCCGGCGCACATTCATCCGTGCAAAAACAGACAATCGCCAAAGTGGAAGGCAAAAGCGATGTCCACAGTACAACTCATTCAAGCTGCCGAACGCTTGCCCCTCTCGGAGCGGCTTAATGTAATCGAGGCCCTTTATGCTTCCATCAAGCGTGAGTTGGCGCAACAGATGGCAGCGTTTCCCCCAAAAGAAGAGCCCTTTGAACTGATTACTTTCAATCTCGGTCAGGAAGTGCAGGTCGACCGCGACGAAATCTACGCCGAGCGAGGCCTGTAATGTTCACGCTTGACACGAATATTTTGATTTATGCGCACAACGAGGTCCCACCTTTTCACAAGCAAGCGGCGGCTTTTGTGAAGCAGGCCCTCGCTGAACGGGATGAGCAGGGCCGGCATGTTGCCGGGATAGCCGCGCTGGTGTATGCCGAGTTTATCAATGTGATTACGCGCCAGACGATTGAGCAGCCATTGTCTTTGGCGGACGCGGTGCTGGTGGTTGAAAAGTACCTCAAAGCCGGCACCCCGACGATTTACGCCCAATCCACTCAGATGCACACTTTTCTTGACTTGGCCAAATCCACAACCACGCGAAAAAAGATTTTTGATCTCTTCCTGGCAGCGACGTTGAAGGATAATGGTATCGATCGCCTGTATACCGTCAATGTCGATGACTTCAAAGATTTTGCCTTTTTGCAGGCTGCAAATCCTCTCGTCTAGTCGTCTAGCCCCTCGCGCACGGCGCGTTGCATGAGGCTGTGGAAGAGATGCTCCAGCTCTTGCTCGGACTGGCGCTGCCTGGCGGCCAGGGAGGCGACGCTCCCTCCAGCGCCGGGGGCTCGTCATGTTTGTGGCGTTTCAATCCAAATAAATCACAAACTGCGTCGGCTGGCCGGGCGGGGAATCGAGCGAGAATTCGAAGCCGTGCTGGCTCAGAATTTCCTGGATCATGGTCAAGCCCAGGCCCTGGCCGTTGGGTTTGGTGCTGAAGAACGGCGTGAAAAGCTGTTGCCGCACTTCCGGCGTGATGCCGCTGCCGCTGTCCGTGATGGCCACGAAAGTTTTGCCGTTTTGCCAGCCGCCGCGCACCGTGATCACGCCGTGTTCGCCGATCGCCTCCATCGCATTCTTGAAGATGTTGATGAAAACCTGCTCCATCTGCTGCTTGTCCATCGCGCGCGGCGGCAGGTTCGGCGCAAAGTCCCACTGCCAGCGAATGTCGCGCTGCCGGCTCTCGGCCTGCAGCAACAGCGCGATGCCCTCCAGTAGCGGGCGGAGCGCGCAGGGCTGAAGGTGCGGCGGCGGCAGCTTGATCACCTCCGCAAAACCGCGCATGAACATGTTGAGATGGTTGATGCGCGTGATCGCCACCTGCAGCGCGTTTTCGTAGTCCGGCTGATCGCCCGGCTGCAGTTGCGGCGTGTAGGTCAGGCAGGAATGCAGCAGCGATTGCACCGCGCCGGTGGAGTTGTTGATCTCGTGCGACATCATGCGAATGAGCTTTTCATAGGCGGCTTTTTCGGAGCGGCGCAATTCTTCCGTCAGTTCTTCCAGCAAGAAGAAGGCGCGCGGGAATCCCTGATCGAAAAACTGGGAGCGCTGGCATTTTACCCGGCGCCGGCCCTGCACCGCCAGCACGTGTGACTCCCCCGGCTGCAAGCGGCTGAGCGCCTCGGCCAGCCGGCTGTCCAACTCCGGGAGTTTTTTGCCCAGCAAAGCGTCCGTTGCCATCTGCAGGATTTTTTCGCCGGCGGGATTCACCAGGACGATGCGGCCGTCGAAGTCGCAGGTGAGGATGCCGGAGGGCGAAGCCTGCAAGATCCGTTCGAGAAAAAAGTGCTGCTCAGCCAGGCGCGTGCGCTCTTCGCGCAACTCGTCGATCATGCGATTGTAAAGCGCGATGAGCTGATCCGTTTCCTGCTGGCCGACGGCCAGGAACTTGGAAGAGAAGTCGCGCTCTTTCAGAAAGTCCGCGCCGGTGACAGCGAGCGCGAGCGGCTGAACGAGATTGTTGAGCAGGCGCACCGCCACGAAAAACGAGAGCACAAAGAACGCCTCGACCGCCAGCAGCCACGGCCGATGCTGCCACAGGCTGAAGGCCGCCAGGCCGGCAAACAGCAGGTGAATGGCGAGAAGATAAAGGATGAATTTGCGGCGCAGGCTCACAGGGGGATTCCGAATTTCTCGCAGCGGCGATAGAGCGCGGCACGGCTGAGGCCGAGCGCCTCCGCGGCTTTGCTGATGTTTCCGCCATGATGTTGCAGCGTCTTCGCGATCATGGCCTTTTCCATTTCTTCGAGCGTCATGCTGCCGACCGCGGGCAGACTTTCCTTTTCAGCGGCAGCCGGCTGCATCTCCAGGGCGGAGCGGAAGTCGGCGGCCGCGATTATGTCCGGGCCGTGCATCAACACCGTGCGCTCGATGACCTGGCGCAACTGCCGCACGTTGCCGGGCCAGGGCTGCGCGGTCAGCCATGCTTCTGCGTCCGCGCTCAGGCGCAACTGCGGCCGGCGGTAGACTTTGCCGAGCGCCTCCAGGAAATGATGCGCCAGCAGCGCGATGTCGCCCGGCCGTTCGCGCAGCGGCGGCACATGCACGGCGATCAGATTCAAGCGGTACAGCAAATCTTCGCGGAACTCGCCGCGGCTCACCATTTCGGCGAGGTTGCGGTTGGTGGCGGAGATGACGCGCACCTCGACGCGGCGGCTGTGGCTGGAGCCCAGCGGCTCGAAGGTGCGATCCTGCAGCACGCGCAGCAGCTTGACTTGCGCGCTCGGCTCGAGGTCGCCGATTTCATCGAGAAAGATCGTGCCGCCATCGGCCAGCTCGAAGCGACCTTTGCGGTCGTAGCGCGCATCGGTGAACGCGCCCTTGACGTGGCCGAACATCTCACTTTCAAACAACGCCGGCGAGATGCCGCCCAAATTCACCTTGACGAACGGCCCCTGGGCGCGGCTGCTGTTGCGGTGCAGCGCTTCGGCGAGCAACTCCTTGCCGGTGCCGCTTTCGCCGGTGAGCAGCACGGCGGCCTCGGTGGCGCTCACCCGGCCGATGATTTCCAGCACGCGCAGGAAATTCGGCGCGCGGCCGATGAGGCCGCTGAAGTCATAGCGCGCCTCCAACTCTTCCCGCGCGAGCGTGCCGCCGCCGGCGCCGGCCGCGGACAGTGCCAGCGCGGTTTTCACCGACTGCAGAAGCTGTTCGTTCGACCAGGGCTTGGTGATGAAATCGGAAGCGCCGGCTTGCATGCCCCGCACTGCCAGGCCGATCGAGCCCCACGCCGTGATCAGAATCACCGGCACCTGCGGCTGGCGCTGCTTGAGCGCGCGCAGCAAAGCCAGGCCTTCTTCGCCGCTGGTGCTGCGGGAGAAATTCATGTCCTGCAAGATGAGATCGAATTTCTCCTGCGCGATTTTCTGCAGCGCCTCGGCGGGCGCCGCCGCGGTGTGCGAGGCAAAGCCGGCCTGCTTGAGCAGCAAAGCCAGCGAAGCCGCGACGGAGAAATCATCGTCGATGATGAGAATCATGGGCATGTGGGATTGCTCGCGGTGCGTGGCAGGAATCGCCTGCTTGCCTCCCGGCGGTTCCTGGACCAGTATTCGTCCGAAGAGGTTTCACGCTCGGCCTGGCCGAGGTTTCCAAACTTCGGTGGGCGTGGAAATCCTGCCTGGATCGCACCGGCAAGCTACAGATTTTCGCGGGAAGATGCAACGCCGGCGTCACAGCGACGGCGGGGTGGAGGAGGGCTGGGCGAGCGCTTTCTCCGGCAATTGCTGCTCGACCCTGCCCGCTGGCGCGGGTTTCGGCATTTGGTATTTGCCGTTCACCGCGGCGTTGGGCTGCGCGGGAGTGATTGCCCCTCCCGCCTGGCCGGCGGCCGGTTGGGCGGCGGCGCGCCGGGCTGCGACCGCGGGGCGGCGGCGCCACAGCGAAGCCGCGATGGAAATGGCGAGCGTGAGGCCGATCACGCTGAGCGAAACCCATTCCGGCAGTTTCACCACGTCCGCCATCAGCATTTTCACTGCGACGAACAACAGAATGAAAATGATGCCGGGTTTGAGATATTCGAAATGCCGCGCCATGCCGGCCAGCACGAAATACAGCGCGCGCAGGCCCATGATCGCGAAGATGTTGGAGGAAAACACCAGGAAGGGATCGGTGGTGATGGCAAAGATGGCTGGAATCGAATCCAGGGCAAAGATCAAATCCGAGCTTTCGATCACCAGCAAGACGAGCAGCATGGGCGTGGCGTGCAGCACCCCGTTTTCGCGCACGACGAAGCGGTCGCCGGAGTAAGTGGTGGTGACGTGCATGAAGCGCCGTAGCAGCCGGATGAGGTTGTTGTTACTGGGATCAAAAGTCTCGCCGTCGAGAAAGATCATTTTGATGACGGTGTAGAGCAGCAGGCCGCCGAAGACGTACATCATCCAGTCGAAGTGATGAATCAACGCCGTGCCGGTGGCGATGAGCAGGCCGCGCATGATGATGGCGCCCAAAATGCCCCATTTCAAAATCCGCGGCTGATGCTCCGGCTTGACGTTGAAATAGGCAAAGATCATGATGAACACGAAAAGGTTGTCGGTGCTGAGCGATTTCTCCACCAGATAGCCGGTGAGAAACTCCGCGGCCGGTTTGGGGCCGAGGAAGAAACCGATGCCCACATTGAACAGCAGCGCCGATGCGATCCAGATGATCGACCAGATCGTCGCTTCTTTCATCGAGGGGGCGTGTGATTTGCGATTGACGATACCGAGGTCGATGAGCAGCATGACGATGACGGCCACGCTGAAGAGTCCCCACATGAAGATTTCGGAATGTGGTGCCATGATACTTCACTTCGGTGAGAATACTGCCTCCGGTTTCCGCCGATTTCGGGCAGACCGCCGGCCCAATGCTTTCCAAAACTGTACCAGCAAACGCAGCGGCTGCGGTTCCTGGTGCAAGCGGGTGGAAATGATCGAATTGCCTTCGCGAAGTAGCAGCCGGGCGGGAGGGGAGAGATTAGGTGATTTTATCAATATTGGGATGCGCTGCCTGGATTTGTTTCATTATTGAACACTACACGAGACCGCGGGCCCACAGCGCAAATCCAACTTGAGAGTTCAGCCAGACTCTCAAGCTGGATCGACGCGGGCTTTAGACAACCATTTTGTGTCGGTTCATCGCAACAAAGCAACCGCCCGGGCGCGCGCACAAGCCGAACAAAACGCTCACTTGCTCCTGACGAAGCGCCCGAGCGGGGCGTTTGGGGACGGACTCTATTTCGTCGGCGCCTTGGTCAGCGCCACCACGCCGGGCAGGTCCTTGCCACCGAGGAATTCCAGGGAAGCGCCGCCGCCGGTGGAGACGTGGGAGATTTTGTCGGTCAGCCCGGATTTGGCGAGCGCGGCCACGGAATCGCCGCCGCCCACCACGCTGAAAGCGCCCTTGCTCGTGGCCTCCGCCACGGCCTGCGCAACGCCCATGGTACCGGCCGCGAACGCGGCTTTCTCGAACACGCCCATTGGGCCGTTCCACAGGATGGTCTTGGCCTGCAAGATCAGCGCGCGGTAGCGTTCCAGCGTTTTCGGGCCGATATCGCCCGCCAGTTTGCCGGCGGGAATATCGACCGCGTCGAGCGGCGTGGCCTCGGCACCTTCCAGGTTGCCGGCGATGATATGATCGTTGGGCAGTTCCACGCGCAGCGGTTTGCGCGGATTGTGATACTCCGCCACCCGCAACACGTTCTTGGCCACCGCGAGCTTATCCTCTTCCAGGAGGGAATTGCCGATTTCATGGCCCTGTGCTTTGAGGAAGGTATAGGCCATGCCGCCGCCGATGAGCAGATGCGAAACTTTGGTGATGATGGTGTGAATGACTTCGATTTTGTCCGAAACTTTGGCGCCGCCCAGAATCGCGACGTAGGGCTTGGGCGGATCGCCCAGCATCCTGCCGAGGGCGCTGATTTCGGCTTTCATCAAGTAGCCGGCCACCGCGGTGTTTTTGAGGATTTTCGCGATGCCCTCGGTGGAGGCATGCGCGCGGTGGGCGGAACCGAAGGCGTCATTGACGTAGACCTCGCCCAGCGCCGTGAGTTGCTTGGCAAAGGCGGGATCGTTTTTCTCTTCCTCGGGATGGAAGCGGACGTTTTCCAGCATCAAAACGTCGCCCGGCTTCATTGCCTCCACCATCTTTTCCACGTCGCTGCCGACGCAATCCGGCGCCATTTCCACATTCTTGCCGAGAAGCTGGGTGAGACGGTTGGCCGCGGGCATGAGGGAGTATTTCGGGTCAGGCCCGCCCTTGGGCCGTCCGAGATGTGACATCAGAATTACTTTGGCGCTGGCTTGCAACAGCTTTTGAATGGTGGGGAGGGAGGCGCGAATGCGCGTGTCGTCGGTGACCACACCTTTTTCCAGGGGCACATTGAAATCAACCCGCACCAAAACCCGCTTTTCCTTCAGATCAATATCATCAATCGTCAACTTATCCATAGAAATCATCCTTCTGCATAATGGGAATCCATGACTGCAATCTGCGCGTTCGCGCTGTTACGCCCGCCGGGCCACGTCGGCGGCTTCGGGACTGGCAACAAAGCATGAAAAATAGGCTTTTTGGCCTGAATGTCAAGCCATTCTTCGCCGGCGCGCCAGCGTCATTTCAGTTGGAAATTACCCGTCCGGCAGCGGCCGGCAAGCCGGCCGGGCGAAAATTGTATAAACACAATGTTCCGCCAGAATCGCGGACGCTTGAGAAAATGTTCCTGCAACGGCCTGGCCGTTGCATAGGAATCCTCAGCGTTTTCGCCGACCCCGGAAAGGCGTGCAATCTCGGCCCAGCCGAGGCCGGAACTTTCTCGGCCAGACCCGAAATAAATCCGGAAAGGGAGTCGGGGCACTTGCCTCGCTCGCCAGAAATCTTATATTCTCATTTCACACAACGAACTCGACCATGGTTGAATCCCCTTGCCTCTCACTGTCCTATTCTCCCGTCGCCGTCAGGTCCGCCGCTTCTTGCAGCGTCTCCCCGTGCTCGGGCAACTCCGCTTGCAACGGCTGGTGCACCGCCTGAAATTGCCGGAATACACGCTCTTTGCGTTGGCCGCGGTAGTGACCGGTGGCTTGGCGGGCCTCACGGCGGTGGGTTTTCACAACGCGATTGAATTCTTCCGCGAGCTGTTCTTCAGCCGCAGCCGGGAAGTCATCGGCTTTCTCGGCAGTCTGCAAATCATCCTGCTGCCGGCGATCGGCATGTTGCTGCAGGCCGGCATGATCATGCTCTGGCCCAACCTGGCGGCGCGCAAAGGCGTGCTGGAGGTGATCAAGGCTGTCACCGCGTCGGGGTACTATATTCCGCTGCGCGTCACGCTGTTTCATTTGATTGCGCCGGCGATTTGCATGGGCTCGGGCGGCACCGTCGGTCCGGAGGGTCCGGCCGCGCAGATCGGCGCGGGTGTGGCTTCGCGCTTCGGCCGCGCCTTGCGGCTTTCCGACGTGCGGCGCCGCATTTTTACGGCTGCCGGCGCGGGTGCCGCGATTGCCGCGGTGTTCAACACTCCACTCGGCGGCGTGTTCTTCGCGCTCGAAATCGTCCTGCTCAACGACTTCCAAACCGGCACCTTCAGCGCCCTGCTGCTGGCTTCGGTCGCCGCCAGCGCGGTGTCGCGAACCTTGTTGGGCAACGAACCGGCGTTTGCGATCACGGATATCGCCATCGGCCCGGTTTGGCATCTCGCGCTGTACACACTGCTCGGCCTGTGCGCCGGCGTGCTGGCCGTGCTGTTCTTGCGCTATTCCGATTGGCTGCACAGCCGGCTGCGGCCGCATCTCAAAGGCTGGCGCCAGACCGCGATCATGACGGCCGCCGGATTGCTGGTGGGCATCGCCGGGTTCTTCCTTCTCGATTTGCTGGGCATCGGCTATGACGGCATCAACCGCGTGCTGCGCGGTGAAACCGTCTGGCAGGTGGCGCTCGCGCTGTTGGTATTGAAATTCCTTCTGGTGCCGCTGATGCTGGAATCCGGCGGCTTCGGCGGCGTGTTCGCGCCCTCGCTGTTTCTGGGCGCCATGCTGGGGCTGCTGTTTGCCACCGGTTGCAACCTGCTTGCGCCCGCTTTCGGTCTCCGGGTCGAAGTCGACGCCTTCGTGTTGGTGGGGATGGGCGCGATGTTGGCCGCCATCAACAGCATCCCGCTGGCGGCGATTCTGATTCTGTTCGAGATGACCAATGATTACAGCTTTATCCTGCCTTTGATCGTGGGCGTGGTGGCCAGCTCGACGATCGTGCATCTCGCGTGGAAGGACAATATCTACGCCCGCAAGCTGCGCAAGGCAGGCTACCGGCTGCAGTCGCCGCGCGCTGCGGACTTGCTGCAGGGCCTGACCGTGCGCGATCTCATGCGCCGTGAAAAGGTGGACATTTTGGAGGAAGATGCGCCGTTGCCGCAGGTCATCCGGTTTTGCGCCAACAGTCCGCGCGCGAGTTTTTATCTCAAGAACAAGCGGGGTGAATTGACCGGCACCATTACCATGAACGAGCTGCGGCAGATCATCACCGAGTATGAGAGCCTCAAACAGAGCCGTTTGATCGCCCGCGATATTGCGCTGCCGGGCGTGGTTACGGTGGCGGAGAATGATGAGCTTGATTACGTTTTGCGGCTGTTCGGCAGCCATCCACTGGAGGAGTTTCCAGTGGTGGCCCTTCACAATCCGCGCGAAATTCGCGGCAGCCTGCAGCGCCGTGACGTGATCAATGCCTTCAACAAGGCAAGCCTGCAGCAGAATCTCACCGCCGGTCTGGCGGGCAGCTTGCGCACGCTCGCAACCGTCAAGCACGTCAGCGTGGCCAAAGGTTATTCTCTGGTGGAAAAGATTGCGCCCGCCGCGTTTGTGGGCAAATCACTCGAGGAGCTGAGAGTACGCAGCCGTTTCGGCGTGGAGGTGATTTTGATCAAACCCGGCCGCGATCCGTTGCAACTGGAGGAAGACGGTGCCGCCCTCATGCCCACGGCCGGCTACCGGATTCGCGCAGGGGACGCGCTGGTGCTGTTCGGAGAGGATGAGAACATCGCGGCCCTGGAGCAGATGTGAGAGAAGTCGCGAGGACGAGAACGGGGCTTGGGGGAAAGGAGGTGGCCGCCGTTTTTGATGACGGCAGCGAGGTGGCAACGCCGGCGATTTCCTGCTGATGATCAAAGCAAGAGGTGAGGGCGGAATGGACTTGGGAAACGGTGAGCCGGGACCGGGTCGCGAGGATCTCATCGACTGCCATCCCCATTTGATAATCGCCTGCCATCGTGCGAATTGAGAATTTGATCCCCTCACAGATCGGCGCACCGCCGGCGTCATTTTTCCTCAGCACTCAGCCGGCCGGCGATTTCATACGCCGCGATGCCGAAGGCCACGGCCACATTGAGCGAATGTTTCCGGCCACGCATCGGCAACGCAATGACGCCGTCGCATTGCGCCAGGATTGCGGGACTGATGCCGTCGAATTCATGGCCGACGATCAACGCCAGCGGAAAGCGGTAGACGCAGGCGCGATAATCCCTGCTGGTGGCCGTGCTTTCCAGCGCCAGCAGCGCGTAGCCGGCGCGTTTCAGCGCGGCCAGTGCCTCCTGCGTCGTTGGGAAATACTCCCACGGCACGCTTTCCTCCGCGCCCAATGCCGCTTTGCGAATCTCGGCGCGCGGCGGGGTGGCGGTCATGCCGCAGAGATAGAGCTTGCGCACGCCGGCGCCATCGGCGGTGCGGAAAATGGCGCCGACATTGTGCAGGCTGCGAATGTTGTCGAGCACAGCGACGAATTCAGGCAAGGGGTTCATGGCGCAGGTTTTTGCATCAATTTACTGCGGTACATTCGGACTCGTTGCCCACGAAATACGCAAAAAGCACGAAAGGCTTGTCGGAGTCTTTCGGGTGCTCAAACTCTCTCCCAAAACCGTCCAATGATCCTGGTGCACTGTTGCCTTGATTTCCAGGAGTACTTTTTTGACGTGTTATCCTGGCAGGGTTCTATGATTTACCCGGCATCATGCCTGCAACTTCACAAGCTCCCTACCGGATGACAGGCACAAGCTGATAACCTCTTCAAACACAGAATTGAATTCTGAAAGATAATTGCCAACGAAGAGGACGCGAAGGCAGGAAGAAACAGAAGTCATGCCATCAAGCTTTTCTTGGTGACTTTGTGCCTTCGTGGTGTCCCAGATTCATCGAGTTCATTGAGGGCTTTAGATTGCAGCTTGATTAGAATCTGGTGTAGATCCTTCACGATAACAGTGCACCCAAGCCCCGCTCAGGACTCCGGCACGATCATCCTGCAACGCATATCCCTGCCGCCGGTCTTCCGGCAAAAATCCTTTGACGATTTCCCGGTCGGTGTTCTATGCCGCGGCAAGATAGCATGACGCCACCTGCAGCGCAATGGAAATCATCACGGCTGCCCGCGTGGCCCGCTGGTGGAGGGGATTATCCGGCCCGCAGCAAAGCCCGCTTGACCTTTGCGCAATTTTTTTTTACCCTTCCGCAAATGGCTGCAGGAAGGTCACATAATTGAAGGTGGATGAATATGCGACTGTTTGAAAGTATGAGCGAGTACAACCACGAAGAGGTTGTGTTTTGTCACGATCGTGACTCGGGATTGCGGGCCATCATTGCCATTCATGATACCACACTTGGACCTTCGCTGGGCGGCACGCGCATGTGGCCCTACAAGACCGAAGAAGAAGCGCTGCATGACGTTCTGCGGTTGTCGCGCGGCATGACGTATAAAGCCGCGGCCGCGGGTTTGAACTTGGGCGGCGGCAAGGCGGTGATCATCGGCGATCCCGCCACCGACAAGGATGAAATGCGATTCCGCGCCTTTGGCCGTTTCGTCGAAGGGCTGGCCGGCCGCTACATCACCGCCGAAGACGTCGGCACCGATGTGCACGACATGGAATGGGTGCGCATGGAAACGCAGTGGGTGACGGGCATTTCCGAAGCGCTGGGCGGCAGCGGCGATCCCTCGCCGGTGACTGCGCGCGGCGTGTATCACGGCATCAAGGCCGCTGCCGAAGAAGTGTTCGGCACATCTTCCTTGCGCGGCCGCAAAGTCGCGATTCAGGGCGCCGGCCACGTCGGCTATTTCCTCGCGGATTTTCTCACCAAAGAAGGCGCCAAAGTGTTCATTGCGGACATCAAACCGGCGCGGGTGCAGCGCGCAGTCGACGAATTCAGCGCCACGGCCGTGGAAGCAGATAAAATCTACGACGTCGACGCGGACATCTTCGCGCCCTGCGCGCTCGGCGCGATTATCAACGACCAGACCATCCCGCGTTTCAAATTCCGCCTGATCGCCGGCGGCGCCAACAATCAGCTCGAAGACGAAAAGCGCCACGGCAAGATTTTGATGGAGAAGAACATTCTCTACGCCCCGGACTATGTCATCAATGCCGGCGGCCTCATCAACGTCGCCAATGAGATCGAAGGCTACAATCGCGAAAAGGCGCTCAAAGACGCCGAGGGCATCTACCACATTCTGCGCGAAATCTTTGCTATCGCCAAAAAGGAGCGAGTGCCCACCAACGTGGCCTCCGACCGGCTGGCGGAACGCCGCATCGACCAGGTCGGCAAGCTCAAACGCATGCACGTGATCAGGCCGCCGCGCCAATTCCGCAGCCAGCGCTACGCGTGGTGAAGCCGGACCGCGCGCGCCAGGCTGGCTGCGCTCCGCGACGCGTTGCGCGGTTGATTTGAAAAAAACGAACCAATGGAGGGGGTGCCATGTCTGCACCGGCAGCATTCTCCGAAGCCGCGCTGCACGAGCTGTGGCAGCGCCAGAGCATTCCACCGGAATTGCTGAAAACCACCGCAGGCGAGGGGATCGAAGTCGTGACCCCGGGCCGGCATAACCGCGATGCCGGCCCGGACTTTTTGCAGGCCACCCTGCGCCTCGCCGGCCGCCTGCTGCAGGGCGATATCGAACTGCATCTCGACGCACGCGATTGGACCAACCACGGCCATCATCAGGATCCCGGCTACAACAATGTCATCCTGCACGTCGCGCTCGCGGATGACAACCCCGCGCCGGCCGCACTCACCATCACGCGCGAAAACGGCCTGCCCGTGCGGCAACTCTTGCTTCCCGCTGCCGTGCTTTCTGCCCCTTCTCCGCCACCCGCGACGCTGTTGGATTGCCCGCTCAGCCGCACCACCCCCGAAAAAATTCTCGCCACCGTGCGCCACGCCGGCGGCCTGCGCTTCGCGGCCAAAGCGCTGGCTTTTGCCGAACAGGTCAAAGAAGGATCATGGGATCAGGCGATCTATCGCGGCTTGTCCGAGGCGCTGGGGTATGATAAAAATCAGGAGCCGTTTCGGCGGCTGGCGGATTTGCTGCCGATTGATCTGATCTTCGCGGAGTTGCGCGCCAGTCGCACCCACCCGCCGGCCGTTTTGGTGGAAGCGCTGATCTTCGGCGCGGCCGGCCTGCTGGCTTATCCTGCGGCGGAGGGCGAGGCCGCAGATGCCGCGGTCACCGCCTATCGTGAAGCGCGCCGCGAGATTTGGGAGCCGCTGCGCCACAGCCTGCAGATTCGGCCGCTGCCCGCGGCCGGTTGGCGTTTCTTTCAACTGCGGCCGCAGAATTTTCCCACGCGCCGCCTCGCCGGCTTGTGCGCGATGATCCTGAAGTTCTATCGTCACGGCATTCTTGAGCATCTTGCCAGCCTGCTGGAGGCGCCGGGCAGCCGGCCCGCCGCCAAAGCGCGGGAACTCGTGCGCTTTCTGGTTTGTCCGGCGCAGGGCTTTTGGCGCCAGCACTACAGTTTTCGCGATCGTGAAACCACGCCCGCGGCCAAACCGGGAGATTTGATCGGCCGCGACCGCAGCCGCGATATTCTCGTCAATCTTTTGCTGCCGGCGCTCTGGCTTTACTATCGCGAAGCCGGCAACGCCACCCGCCAAAATCAAGTGCTGGAGATTTACAGCCACCTGCCCCGGCTGCAGGAAAACCGCCTCACGCTCGCCATGCAACAGCAACTCAGCGCGGTGCATCCGCTGGCGCGCGCGCTCGCTGCCTCCGCCAGAACGCAGCAGGGCTTGCTGCATTTGCAGAAGCTCTACTGCCGGCCGTTGCGCTGCAGCGAATGCCTGGCGCTGCCGGGTGAGGTCAGCGCATGAGCGTCATTTTCACCACCTTTCTTTCCTCGCCAGAAGCGACATGCGTGAAGTACGTGCCGCTGGCCACGGCCCGGCCGTGCTGGTTGCGCCCATCCCACGTGATCTGATGCGTACCGGCCTGACGCCAATCGCGGCTCAATTCCCTCACCATCCTGCCATACACATCATAGACCTGCACGGTCACCAGGCCGGCAGTTGGAAGATGAAATTGGATTCGCGTAGCGGGGTTGAAGGGATTGGGATGGACGTTGACGGAGAACGAAGCCGGCAGCGGCGCCAACAGCGCGGCTGCTGCTGCCCGCGCCTTTTGCGCGGCGTCTTCTACGGCTTCATAAACATGAACCAGCGCACCGCCGGCTTTAGCCAGATCGAGATTGGAGAATTTCGGCGCCAGAGTGATTTTTTGACCGCGCCAGGCTTGCAACGGAAAGACCAAGCGCACGCTTTGCTTTGTCGTGCCGGTTGCTGCGAGCGAAGGCAAAGCGATATTGGCAACTGGCAGACCCGTTTCCGCTGAAGAAATCTCAAACGCCACTCCGGCCGTGAGATGATCGTCTCTCCGCAGTTGCCCGGCATTGCGACTCGAGAGGTGGAGGGTGAACGCCAGACTATCCGTGTTTGCCGGCAACACCACGCCGGACAAACTCACGGTCGCCGCCAGGTCACTGCTCAGCAGGGAGTCTACGCTGATCTCGGGAAAGGCGAGGCTGTTTTGGCTTTCCCCTGCGACGATTTGGAAAGCGTCTATTTGCAGCATCAGGTTCGTGGAATCATCCCAAAAATATGCGATGCGGCGATGATAGACCAGGTCCTCTTCGCTGCTGCTTTTGCTCAAGCCTCCGGCAGGCCCCACAATCAACGCATGAGGAGCAGAGCCGGCGCTGCGCCACAAGGCCAATGATGCCGCGCCCGGGGGATTGGCGATCGCCAGCGAAACGTCGGCGCCGTTGCTGGCAATGATCGTACCCGCGGCCGAGCCTTCCCAGCTTGTGCCATTGTATCTCCGTTTGCGAATGTTTTGGCCGCCGCTGTTGTCCTGGCAAACAGCGGTTGCGGCGCCGCCGGTGTGGCCGGTAATACTGGGGCGAAGCTGATCGTAATTGTTGCTCACCAGCATGGCGACGGCGTTACCGAGGTTCCTGTTGTGATAGATCACCTGGCGAAAATAGACCTCGGCTTCGAGCGCTTGCCAAACAACATGACGATCATTGTTTGCGGAAATCGCATAGGAAGAGTATTGATTGCTCGAGGCGAAGGGATCGGTGCTGATGTCGGCGGCTGCGGTCCATGAGTTCAAAGTTCCGTTGTAACTCTGATGATAGATGTCGCTGCCTTGATCCCAGGTGACATGGAATCGGTGCGTGGGCACGTCGTCATCTCGCCTGTAAATCAGGCTCGGGTTGCGCGCATTGGTGTTGTTGGTAACGGCAATTTCGCTGAGGCCTGGCCAGTTGCTTTCCGCGGCATTGGTGGAGCGTTTTGCTCTCAGGCCGGCACTGCTGCGATAGATTACCATCATTTCAAAATCTGTCGCCGGTTTGCTCAGGGCGATGGCCGGCAGCAGAGCGTTGGCGGAAGTAATGGCCGTGGCGCCATTGATGGTTTGGATGCCGTCCCAAGCGGATCCGCTGAAACGGCGATACTTGAGGTCGTAGGTGTTCGTGCCGGTTTTGCGCTGCCAAACGACATACAGTTTGCCGGAGTGCTCGGCGAGGCAGGGATATTTGTTGCTGCCGTCGCCGCTGCTCAGCCGCCGGAATTCGCTCAACGCGCCCGTGCCGGTCAATTTCTCATAGCAAATCTCGCCGTCGGTCTCGAACACGAGATGATAATTGCCGGCGGCATCGCGCACCAGCTTGCGGCTGTTGTTGAACGCCGTGGCCTCGCTGCTGTTGGTCACATAAATCTTGCCGCTGCCGCTGGTGACGATCGTGCCGCCGCCGGACACCGTGGCGTTGGAAGGCAACACCAAGGCGCCTTGCACGGTCAGCGTGGCGCCGGCAGCGATGATGACATTGGCCCCGGAGGCCAGGGTCAACGTGGCGGCGCTGGTGACCGTTGCATTCGCGTTGACGCACACCGTTCCCGGCCACGTGGTGTTGGAAGAGATCGTGCCACTCCAATTGCCGAGGTCTTCGAGCTTGAGCAGCTTGCCCTGGCCCGGGCCGAGCGTAAAGGTATAAGTGATCGTCGTTGCATTCGCAGGCAGGAAGCGTTTTTGATCGCCGGTGAAAAGATCGGTAATGAGATACGCGTTCGCGCTCGTGCTTTGGAACCTCATCGTAATCTCGCGGCTCTCCGTGCTCGTGCAGCGGCGGTTGACCACCATGTAGTGATTGGTCGCGCCGCTTTGCAGCACGCCGGTTTCGACGTAGGTTTCATTCCCTGCATCCCAACCTCCGCCAGGCACTTTGCTTTGAACGTCATAGAGTTTGTAAGTGCTACTGATCGGCTCGGTGGTGTTTTGGTGAATGGAGAAGCCGGCTTGCCATGAGAGCGGGAGAAAATTCGCGCCGATATTCACCAAGCTTTGGCTCATGCCTTGGTAGTTGTTGTGGATGGATTGTACGGAAGTGTATCTGGAGGTTGGATTGCGATTAGCATCAAGCAATCCTTCTTGACCATCGGCCGTCCTCGTATAAAGATAATAAATGATTCCATCCGCGCCATAGGCTAGTGCCAAGTTGATTTGACAAAGGATTTCCTCCAGGCTTGGAGAACGATAGTTGTACCTGCCCGAGGCTTGATGAGCCTGAATGATGGCGTAAAACGGTGTGCCGGGCTGATGCGTTCTGATTGCTGTTGCCGCTTCACCAAATTGGCTCGCCGAGGTCTGGAGTGCATTCTGAAAACCTAAGCCACTAGTAGGCGTTCCGGTGGGGAAGGGATAATTGCAATGCATGAAGACATCCAAGCTGCTTGCCGTCTGCAACAGTGCATTCAATGCTCCCGGCGGGAAGGGGCAAGTTTGTACGGCTGCCAGAACTCCTGGCGCGCGGACATGAACGGCATTCGCGAGATATTCCGCCCAGGGATGTTTGTGCAGATAGGAGAGCGAATCTTCCGCGGAAGAAAGAAAACTATGGAGACCGGCATGGCCACCGTGCAAATTATACATGGAAGTAAAGCCATTGTTGACTCGGGCTTCCCAAGCAGGGTTGCCAGGCCCGCCGGTCTCGTAAATTGCCCTCCATACCTGGTAGGGAACTCCGGAGGAGGCATTGGCAGGCGACCAGTCCGCCGTGGTTTCAAACTCTCTGGGTGCCGGGGCCGTGGCGAGCGAATCGCCCATGAAGATCAGGGCTTGCTCGGCTTCGATACCGGTGCAAGCAACGAAGTAATTCAAGCCGAGGTTGAGGAGCTTGTCTCGCTCGTTTGTTCTCACGCGCCAAACATTTGAAACTGGAGAATAAATCGGATCGGGTCCGATCCCTGGGCGAAAACACCAAGCACCGAGTCGAAACACAGATTGCGCCGAGCCATCTGCGGCGACGGCAAGAATAACGCTGAATGCGGCAAAGCAGCGAAGAAGGGTTTTGTAACGCATGATGGACCTCCTTGTGATTTGTTTGAGAGTGAGAGATTATCTTAATACCAGAAGTTTTTGCACAGCTCTAAGCAGGCCTACCTGTACTTGAATGAAATATACGCCATCGGGCAGAAGGGCCGAGTTCTGGTCTTGGGTATTCCAAGCCAATGAAATGGCCGTCTCTGTATTTGCAAATACCCAATTGCGAACAAGTCTGCCCGTGACATCGAAAACATCGATTCTAACCTCGTGCTTTGAGCCGTTGGGAAATTGTAACTCAATGTTTGCTCGACTCTTTGCCGGATTGGGGTAAATAGGCAGGAACTCAAACTGAATTGGCGTTGAAGCAGATTTTGGGGCATCGACTCTCGTTGCATAGCTGCCGTTGGCGACAACGTAAAAGAGACCATTGGCAATCCCGATCAAATCGAGGTCGCCGTCGCGATCGAGATCAACCGCGCGAAGCCCCCGACTCAGAGGCCGATCAAAAGGCAAAGGCACTTGGCTATGAAATGAAAAAATTCCACATCCATCATTCATGAAGATACAAACGTCCGGTGCATATCTTACCGGCATAACTGATGTCAAATTGCTGTTGGCAAAAGCCAAATCAATGTCGCCATCTCCATCAAAATCCCCGCCTTCCACAGTTTCTGCGTAACGGGCTAGCAGCGTATCAACTTGCAAGCCTGAGGGATTCAATTGACCGCTGCCATCATTGAAGAGAGTCAGATACCGACCGGCTGCTCCAGGCACAAAGGCATAATCAATATCGGCATCTTGATCCAGATCATTTCCATAGAAATGGGTTTGCTCATGAGGAAGCTCCTGCACTTGAAGGATTTTCAAGCTGTCCGACTCGGTTGAGCGAAAACTTGCAAAACCAACTCTAGTTTTGTCAACTATTGAACCGCCAACATAGACAAAATCCGTTTTCCCATCGTTATCAAGGTCATAGGATATGCCAGGATGATAGAAAGTCGGTTGAGGAATCGGTGGCTTGGATTTTAGAAGCATGTTGAAGGATATTCCATTTTGACTCAAGCCAAAATACAACGTATCTGATATCACACTTCCAATGACAAAATCCATTATGCCATCATTATTGAAATCCTGGGCTTTTGCAAAGCCATTCAACCTGAAGGGAAAATTCTTTTCAAAAAAATTGCCGGTTCCATCATTCAAGACGGAGCTATTGCCGGTATATGGAATATCCTGATCACCGTCACGATCTAGGTCTGCTGTTTCGTTACCAGGGCCGATACCAATAGGATCATTTTTGTGATTAAATCGAATGATTCCCTTGCCGTCGTTGAAGTACACGAGCATTTTGTAATCAATATCCGCGTTGCCAATCAAATCTGGCCAACCATCGTTATTGAAATCTGAAACAATAAAGCTTGTTGACAAAACACCTCCAAACAAAGCTTCTACTTTAAAATCTCCACCGTGGTTCTGCCGCACCGCTACAGTGTAGTGCCAAGTGAATCCTTCAAACGACCTTCCGTCGGCGTAGCGCAATCGCGTGGTCAATGTCACAGTCACTCGTTCGCCGGCATTGAAAGCCGGTCGGTTATTCAAACGCCAGTGGCGCGGCACAATGCGCAAATCCCGGTTGCCGTTCTCCAGCGTTACGGTCAATCGGTGCAAGCCGGTAATGTCGGACCAAACGTAAATCGAAGAGTCCGAGAGTGAAGTTGGGTCAAGCGGCGTTTGCAAGCCCACGCGCAGCTCGGCATCAACAGGAATATTCAGTCCGTGCTGCGGCGGGTAAAGAGAAGTGATAAAGCTCGGTTGGGCGAAGAGTACAAATGGTAAACAGGCGGCAAGGAAAAACGCGGAGAAGGAATGCATGGCTCACCTCTATAGCTTGAGGTTCGTTCACAGTGGATAAGACGCATTTTTCATTTCGTCACTCACAAACTTTTTGAAACAGTCATTCTCCCAGATCAAACATTTCGCTCGGCGCGCGAATACGCGTTCGCGCTCGTGCTTTGGAACGTCATCGTAATCTCGCGGCTCTCCGTGTTCGTGCAGCGGCGGTTGACCACCATGTAGTGATTGGTCGCGCCGCTTTGCAGCACGCCGGTTTCGACGTAGGTTTCGGCTTCCGCGTCCGTCGCGCCGCCGGGAATTCTGGCGGTGACGTCGTAGAGCTTGTAGGTGCTGCTGATCGGCTCGGTGGTGTTTTGGTGAATGGAGAAATCTTCTTTCCAGGCGAGATTGAGAAAATTTGCGCCGATGTTGACGAGGGTTTGACCGGTGCCTTGATAGTTAGTGTTGATGTCTTTGACGCGATTGTATTGCGCCGTGGTGTCGCGTGCTGCGTTCAGCAGGCCGGTCTCGCCGGTCGCGGTAACGGTACTATAAACATAGTAGCAAATTGCCTTGGCGCCCGTGGCAAGGGCCAAGTTCACTTGACACAAGATTTCTTCTTTGGTCGGCAGGCGTAAACTGTCTGCGGTGGATTGTTGCGTTTGCAACACCGGAAACGGCTTGGCAACGGAGACTGAATCTCTGATGCCTCGCGCGACGTCTCTGAAGCCGGACACCAACAAGTCGAGGCGCGCTTGAAAGGGGGAGCCGCTGTATGAAGTAGTATCTCGCAAGACATACTGTGACAGCATGAAATGATCGGCGCGCACGAGGCGCTTGGCCATGTTGTAAGTGGTTTGATCGTGGCAGCCAAAGGGCACGTTGACATAGCCGGTTTCAAAGAAGGAGTCGATGATCGTGCTGTCAGCCATGAAATTGAGGCCGGGAAGCTTGCTCCATTGGCTCATGCATCCTTCCGCGGCAATGACAAAACTATGCACGCCATCGATCCTGGACAAGTGGCGGTTGTACATCGCGCGGTAACCCGCGGCGACACTGTCATCCCAAGCCGAGGTCGGATTTGTATAAAGCTCCGCCCGCAACGACCTTTGCCATAATTGATAACCGCCGGGGAATGAGGCTGGAGGAAAATATGGATTCGAAGGCGGCGTATATTCCAGCGTGGACTTGAAATCTTTGCGCACGGGCGCGGCGTCGAGCGAATCGCCCATGAAGACTAGGGCGTCTTCTGCTTCTAAACGATAAGCGCATGCAACGAAGTAGTTCAAGCCGAGGTTGAGGAGCTTGTCGCGTTCATGAGGAAAAACTCGCCATACACCGGGGCTTTGCTCGTAAATTGCCTGAAGAGCTGGCTGCGGTTGATGTAAGCACCAAGCACCTACACGAAACACGGATTGCGCTGAAGCGTTTTGATTTGCCAGAAACACAACGAGCAGCGCAGCGAAGAAAAAAAAGCGTTGACGCATGGTACACCTCCGTTTGATTTTAGCTGTGAAAAATCATCTCAACAGCAACAGTTTCTGTGTTGAATGAAATGTGCCCGCTTGGGCCTTGACCAGGTACAAACCATTGGGTAAAAGCTTTGACATTTGATCTCGAGTGTCCCAAGTGAAATGAATCTCTTGGCTTCGCCCATCAAACCGCCAACTACGAATGAGTTTGCCGGTAACGTCAAAAACTGTAACAACAGTCTCAACGTCGATATTTTGTGATAGATGCAACGTGATATTTGCAGACCGTTTGACTGGATTGGGATAGATTGGATCAATGGAAAATCGAATCGGGATTGGCGACGAATTTTGATCGTCTACATGGTTCGGATAGTCGCCATTCGCCAAGATATAGAAAAGGCCGTTCCCCGTAACACCTATCAGGTCAAGGTCACCGTCACGATCCAGATCTATGGCACGCAGAACTAAGCTGACAGGCAGATTAAAAGGAAGAGAAATTCGGCGGGCTAATGAAAAATTACTGTTGCCGTCGTTCAAATATATAGAAACATCCGGGGCAAGACGCAGCGGCATGACGGAAATTGTATTAGTGCTGGCAAAAGCCAAATCCATATCACCGTCGCCATCAAAGTCACCTCCCTCAACTGCTTCAGCCAGTCGCGTATCATTGGGATCGCGTTGCAAGCCGGAGGGATTCAATTGACCTTTTCCGTTGTTAAAGTGAGTAATGTAATTGTCCATTCCGCCGGCAACAAAGGCATAATCAATATCGCCGTCGCCATCAAAATCGTTTCCATAAAAACTCCCTTGCTCATAAAAAAACTCTCTAATTTGTAAAAGCTTTAAGCTGTCAGAAGCGGTCATTTCAAAACTTACAAAGCCAGCGATGACACCACTGCCGGTACCAGCTACGTAGAGAAAATCGATTCTGCCATCATTGTTCAGATCGTACGAAAGGCCATGTCGATAAAAAATCGGCCGGCGAAGGGGAGTGATCACTTTCTGCAATTTTTTGAAGGATTCTTCATTCACGCTTAGACCAAAATAAAGCGTATCCGACAAAACATATCCAATGACATAATCTATCTTGCCATCGCTATTAAAATCATGCGCCTTTCCCTGACCATTTGGCCAATCAAAATAGTCTCTCTGGATAAGATTGCCTGCGCCGTCATTTAGGATGACACGCTGGAATCCGAAAAAAATATCTTGATCGCCATCTTTATCAAAATCCGTTACCTCGCCTGTTGACCCTGTAATGTTAGTCATGTGATGAAATACTATTCCCCCTTTTTGATCATTCAAAAAAACAATCATCTTGCGCTGCACCCCATCATCATTGCCGACAAGATCGCACCAACCATCTCCGTTAAAATCGGAAACGTAGAAATAGGTTGACGCCCCGCCTCCAAACAAAGCCTCTACCTTAAAAACTCCACCGTGGCCCTGCCGCACTGCAACGGTATAATGCCAAGTGAATCCTTCAAACGATCTTCCGTCGGCGTAGCGCAATCGCGTCGTTAGCGTCACCGTCGCGCGCTCGCCGGCATTAAAAGCCGGGCGGTCGTTCAAACGCCAGTGGCGCGGCACAATGCGCAAATCCCGGTTGCCGTTTTCCAATGTCACGGTCAACCGGTGCAAGCCGGTAATGTCGGACCAAACGTAAATCGAAGAGTCCGAGAGTGAAGCCGGGTCGAGCGGGGCTTGCAGGCACACACGCAACTCGCTATCGGCACGGATGTTCAGGCCGTGTTGCGGCGGGTAGAGCGAGGTGATGAAGCTGGGTTGGGCAAAAAGTGTGAATGGCAAACAGGCGGATAGGAAAAGCTTCTTGAAAAAGAATGGCATGGCTCGCCTCCAGGTTGTGGGTTGTTCTAATGGAAGAGAAGCATTTCTCGTTTCAGGAATCGTGACTGTCTGGAATGAAGGAGCGTCAAGGGGCTCGGAAGCTAGGGTCGGAAGGCGAAAGCGAAGCCGGAGAAATTCGAAATGCGCTCAAAACCGGATTACTGCAGGCACGGAGCCCCTGACAGCAGTTCCCGCACTGATCTATGGAATCCGCAAAATACAGACCATAACCACGGGCAGAGCCGGTTTCCTGATAAACGCAATTGTCCTGGCAATTTATGCCTGACCAGCCGCGTCAGCACGATTGCGCCTGATGCGCACACACGAGAATTCTGACTCGTTTGTTCGCAAATCTGCCAAGCTCTACTGCCGGCCGTTGCGCTGCAGCGAATGCCTGGCGCTGCCGGGTGAGGTTAGCGCATGAGCGTCATCTTGATTCTTTGCTTCTGTCCGTCCGCGCGCAGTTCGGCGAAATAGATGCCGCTCGCGGCAGGCGTCCCGCTTTCATCACGTCCATCCCAACGCACCACGTGTTCGCCGGCGGAGTAGAATCCGCTCAGCAGCCGCCGCACCAGGCGCCCGGAGAGATCGAAAATGCGCAATTCTACCTGCTGCTCCCGCCTGAGATCGAATCGGATGCGTGTTTCAGGGTTGAAGGGATTGGGGTGATTGGGATGGAGTGCCGGCCGCCCTGCGGCAAATGCCGGGCTCTGATGGGCAGCCGGCCTTGCCAGTCCCTCCATCCCCAGATGCGACAGCTCCAGTTCGGCAACCAAGGCATAGTCCGAATCGGGGTATTTATCGAGCAGCTCCTGGTACAAATCCGCCGCCTGCCGGCGATTGTTTTCCGCATCACCGCTGCTCATGAGCTGGTACAGCGAGGCGGCACGAAAGAGATAATCCGCCTCCCGGCTGGCAAATTCCCGGTTCTGCTCGAGCAGGTCGAGCGCCCGGTCCAACGCTTCCTCGCAGCGGCCAATCTGCACGAGATACGGCAGGCTGTGATCCTGCGCGCTGGTGGCCAGCGCTGTCTTGGGGAATTTTGCAATCAGGTCATCCAACCGGGTGACGATGTCCCCGCGACGATCGAGGCCGATATAGCAACGAATCAAACCGCTCACCCCAAAACCGGCGTTGGCGGCCGCGGGATCGGATTCGAGCAGTTTCGCGTACAAATCCGCCGCCGCCTGCAAGTCATCCTGAATTTCCAGGGCAAAAGCCTCGGCAAAATCGGTGGCACCTTTTTTCAGAGCAGCATTGGCATTGCCGGCTGCGAGGCTGGGAATCTCCGGCAGCACCGGCAGATAGTCAACCGCGCCGGTAAATTCCTCAGCCGGCGGAATCACCGGTACGTCGTGATTGGCGGACCAGTAATTGCGTTCGGCTTTGATCGAATTGCTGCCGCTGCCGTTGATGATTTCGTCTCCGCTATTGTCGTGGATCTCGTTATAGCCGTATTTGTCCTTCACGGAATCCACTTGCACATCATGGCCGAGCGAGGGATAGGAGTTGTTCGCCGTGTTCACCCCTGCGCCGCCATTGTTCGTGATGAGGTTGTTGCCGTAGTCCGGCATTGGCAACACGCTGCGCACGATCGGGTCACTGTTGGCGTTGCAGGAAATGCCGTGTTGCGCATGACCGGTAATCGTATTGAAGCCGATATAGGCATCCGCGCCATTGTACAGGTAAATGCCATGATACGCGCCGTTCGCCGCGATGAGGTTGGAAAGGATCTTCATCATTCCCGCAGCGGCTGAGGAGACGACCCAGATGCCGTATCCCGAGTTGTTTTGAATGGTGGAATGTTGAATCGTGAACGGACTGGAGTATTCCGCCATGAAACCGACATAGTTGTTCGTGAGCGTGGCATGGTCGATCGTGACCGCACCCGGGGTGTTTTTCAAGCGAATGGCATTGCCGGTGTTTCTGACGGTGCAATAAGCAAGATTGGAGGCAGCGGTGGCGTTCTCTATCCAAATGCCCGACCACGTGCCGGTGGTGCCGCTGCGGTCAAAGATGATGCCCTGTGAGCTTGTGCCGGTCGCTTGCAAGCTGCCCTTGATGGTGAGTCTCCTCCCCTGCGCAAACGCGACCGCCGTGGCGCGCTCGATGGTCAGGGGCACGCCGCTATTGACAGTCAAATTGTTGTTCACATACACTTCGCCCGACCAATAGCGCGCAGCCGCGAGGGTGTCCGACAAGCCGCTGCTGACACGAAACAGCCGGCCTTCGCCGGGATTGAGCGTGACCACGAAATCGGTTTCGCCGGCATCGAGCGTGCGATAAGCCACGCGGTTGGAATGGCCATCCCACGGCATGCGGCTGGCGAGCACGTCTTCGATCAGGCGCCGGCTGCCGCTGCTGGTGAGCGTGACGGTGAGGGTTTGCGTGTCGCCATCATCGCAGCGGCGGTTGACCAGCAGGAAATAGTTTTCACCGCTCGTCGGATGAGTGAAGTCACCGATCTCGATATAATCGCCACCGACGATATTTTGCACGATGCTGCCGCCGGGACTTTCGCCGGAAGTGTGCGCGCCCTGCCAGTCCAATGCCGCCAGCTCCGGCCCCACGATTTGCAGATTGCGGTTGGTTTCGGCCACGGCCTGATACTTGGCTTGATAGCCGGTGAACACGTTCACGTTGTTGAACGTGTCGTAGTTGCCGGAATGATCCGGGGTGCCTTGCTCACTGCCCTCGGCCACCAGACCCGGGAAACGCACGGCAGCGCAACCGCCAAAATTCTGAACGGCCCAGGTTGGATAGGCGAAATAGAAAACACCTTTGGCGCCGTATGCCAGGCTCAAGTACACCATGGCGCGAATTTCCGCCGGCGAGGGCGGACGTAACATGGCAGCGCTGTTGTCGCATCTGCGATAGCGCCCTAAATTGAAATCCAATTCGCCATGCACCTGGGCAATGTACCACCACCCCAGACCCTGGCTGATCGCGGTTTCAATGGCCGGCAGCAGGGAGTTGGCAATCATGTCATCGAAGGTGCCTTGCAGCAACGCGTTGTAATTGCCGCTGCCGGTATAGGGAGCCACCCCGGCGCTGTCGGCGGCGCCGGCCGGCATGAAGCTTGTAGGCGCCGGAAGGCCCGCATGAATGGGATAAACATCGACGAACAGCTCGTAGGGCCGGCCGTCGTTCATGAAGCGGGTGAAACCGGCGTACACATTCGACGAGCCCTGGGCATAATTGGGCGTGGCGGTAATGCCGCGGCCGCGACCATCTGCAATGCCCTGAATGCCGGCATTGTTGAGGATGAACTGATCGGCGTAGTTGAAGGGCTGGTAGCCATTGTAGCGCGGCTCGTCCTTGAGATAGAAGCGCTGCAACAGGGGATAGGTGGCATCTGAAGCGAAATGCTGCGCATCCAGCAGCATGAGTGAGTCCCGCTCGCCGCGAAAGAGCTGGTAGGCGCCGTTGTAATTGGGATGAATGACGCTGTCCTCCAATACCACGTAGTCGAGATAGGTGTTGACCTGATCATACCACCACACCCGCACGTCGATGCCGTGATCCTGTTGTTGCAACAGCAACTCGGGCTCCTGCAAGCTGGCGGAGACGGGATACTGGTAGGCGCGCGGTGTTGGCGTGAACGGCAGGGTGTAAGCGAGCTCGAACTCCCGGAAGGCCGCGCTGCCGCCGAATTCGCCTTCGGTGATAATGCGATCGGCGATGAGGTTGCTGTCGGCATCGAGGATTTCCAGGCGCACCACTTGGTCAGTAGGATTACCAGTGGGATCGATGCTGATGTTGGCAGTCGCCACCCAATGCGTGCGCTTGTAGAAATACTGATTGTCGGGGTCCGGGTTTTGAGCTATGTAGCCCGCGGCATGGCTGGTGACGAGAGCACGCCAGCGATCTGGGTTTAACGGATCCAGTTGCCCTGTTTGGTGCGACGCGAAATAATTCCGAGTTCCGTTTTGGCTGTCGGTTCTCTCAGCCTGATACTCCATACGTTGAGCGAAAGATGGATTATGGATATTACGCTCAAGGATAGCCGCGACGTTCAGGTTGCGACTGTTTTGAAGGATCGTTGCGCTGAAGCTGTTGCGATCCCACCCGCCATAGGCTTGAATCCAAGTGAAGCCCATGGCATGAACTGAATCGATGGCATTTTGGTTACCGCCGAACCAGATACCGATGGGGAAATTTTGTGCGAAGAGATGACCGTACATGACGAATAAAACGGCCAGCGGGAAGAAAGCTTTGCGGATCATGACTTCTCTCCATTTTTTTGATTGGGTTCATCTTACAACCATGAATTTGTTCGTTTGCTCAAAGAGCAAATGAGAATGATCGGATGCAAAGGCTCGCATCCGAACAAAGTAAATGCCGGACGGAACGATCTCGCCATCACGATCGCGGCTATTCCAAACAACACGATGTTGACCGGCAAGATATTCCACCTCCGGGAAAGCTATCACCTCCTTACCAAGAAGATTGTAGACTTTTGTTTCAACGAAAGCCCGTTTGGACAACTTGAATTCGATTGTGCTATGCGAGGTGAGCGGATTAGGATAGATGGGGCCAAGAATAAAATCCGCAGGTGGGGTTTCAGAGTTTCTTTCTGCAACATGCGTTGGAATACGAGCATCTCCCCAAAAAATTCCGAAGTACCCTTCATACCTGCTCCACGGCTGCAGCGGAGCTCCCACAATAATATCGTCGTACCCATCATGATTGACATCGCCAACGCCATCAATGCTAGCTCCAAAATTCCCTCCACGTGATTGTCCTCGTGCTGCATCGAATTTATCATCCAGTGCTTTACCAGCAGTGTAAACGAACACAATGCCGTTTTCCTGTCCGGTGCTGTATGCTGCGATCAGAATATCTTCATCGCCATCGCCATTCATATCACCGGCATTGGCTATCTCGTTACCAAACTCGCCGCTGCCAAAGGGTGCGGGAATGACAAAATCGGGCGCGACTTGAAAACGTTGAGCGAAATCGGCACCGCCGAAGTGGATGTAAACGAAATTCTGTGAAGTAAGAGAATCGGAATACGTCCACAACAGATCGGTCTTGTCATCGGCGTTGGCATCAAAAGCAGCCAAGCCGCCACTTGTTCCAGCGCCTCTTCCTGCTCTAGGACTGGTCAAATCAGCAATTGTATCAACCTGTGCACTAGCCAAATAGATGTTCAGATATCCAAAGGATTCGGAGCCTCCAATCCTTGCTTGATCATAACCTCGAATCGCCAAATCGTTAAAACCATCGTCATTAAAATCACCGATGGCACATCGTGAACCGAACCCTGCATAAGGACGACTTCCAGTTATCGTGAAATCGGGAGTTGAGTTCATGTTGGGATCGCCGAAATAGGCATACACTTTTCCATTATTTCCAAGAGAAACAGCATACCCTGGCGCTGTTATCACCAAATCATCGTTCCCATCGTTGTTTAGATCGCCGATGCACATTTTTAGGCCAAACCCAGATCGCTCCTGTTCCTCCGTCAATTCGATAGCAGCAACAGTATCAATTCCTGCGGCATCGCCCAAATAGATTAACACTGAACTATTGCGCCCCATATTCACGCTTTTCCAAACGGCAAAATCTGTATATCCGTCCCCATTGAAGTCACCGTCTTCGACATCAGCACCGTAAGGAATAATCCAAAGGGGAGTTGTGTCTTGCGGTGTGGAAATGCTATAGAAACTCAGGCCCGTCGGGTTATTGTTGGAGGGCGAACTTGCTACAGCTATATTGTATGGATTGTTCGGTTTGCTCCCAACGAAGCCTTTCACGCGAGCACCAAGGGCGGAGCCTCGCACATGCCCGAAATACTGCAAATAAGGCTGCAGCACCCATTGGGTTTGGGCGTGGGCCAGCGGCAATTGGGCAAGCAGCAGGAGCAGAAAAGTTTTGGTTTTCATTGTGGTTCTCCAGGTTGAGGTCGCGCGTAAACACGTTTGAAAGGGCGGCAGGCAATGAGATGTGAAATAGTGTCTTGCCAGGTTGGCTCTTCTTACACTAAGCTATGATAATTTTTGTTCGCATAAATTCCGAGAATTTTTAATCGGTTTTTTTACTGAGAAAAAGGCTGGAAGCGTTGTTGGTAATGGCCGTATCGCGCGCACCGCGAAAGAGCTGGTAGGCGCCGCTGTAATTGGGATGCATCACGCTGTCTTCCAGCACGACATAATCAAGATACGTGTTGACCTGATCATACCACCACACCCGCACGTCGACGCTGTGATCTTGTTGTTGCAACAGCAGCTCGGGCTCTTGCTGGCTGGCGGAGACGGGATACTGGTAGGCGCGCGGTGTTGGCGTAAAGGGCAGGGTGTAAGCGAGCTCGAACTCCCGGAAGGCCGCGCTGCCGCCGAATTCGCCTTCGGTGATAATGCGATCGGCGATGAGGTTGCTGTCGGCATCGAGGATTTCCAGGCGCACCACTTGGTCAGTAGGATTACCAGTGGGATCGATGCTGATGTTGGCAGTCGCGACCCAATTTACGCACTGATAGAAGTATTGGTTGGCGGGATCCGGGCTTCGCACCATGTAGCCGGCGGCGTGGTCAGCGACGCTGGCGCGCCAGACATCAGGATTAAATGGGTCAGAACCTCCCGTGGGATGCGCCGTGAAATAGTTGCGCGTGCCGTTTTCGCTGTCGGACCTTTCGGCCTCGTAGAACATTCTCTGTGCGAACGACGGGTTATGGATGTTGCGCTCGAGAATAGCGGCTACGTTGAGACCACGGTTGTTTTGGAGAATCTGGTTGTTGAGATAATTGCGATCGTATCCACCATAGGCTTGAATCCAGGTGAAGCCCATCGCATCGACCGAATCGATGGCATTCTGATTACCACTGAACCAGATGCCGATAGGAAAATCCTGGGCATGGGCAGTGCCCAATGTGGCAAACAAAGTCGCCAGCACGAAGCAAGCTGTGCGCTTCATAATTGCACCTCCATTTGAGTGTTATATGATTAAACTCATTTCACAACCGTGATTTTTCTGGCATGCTGAAAGAGCAACTGCGAGCCAGCGATAGAGTGAGCCTGCATGCGAATGAAGTAGATACCGGTAGGAACGATCTCTCCGCTTTCACTTCTCCCACTCCACCGCGCCTGATGCTGTCCCGCAAGACGCTGAGAATCCAACAAGGTAATCACCTCCTTTCCAAGAATGTCATAGACTTTGATTTTGACCACCGCCTTTTGCGGTAGAGTGAACTGAATAAGGCTTTCGTAGCTAAATGGATTGGGATGAGCATGAAGAAGTGCAAAATCGGAAGGTGGAGTTTCTGTGCTCGGATCGGCGACACCAGTTAGAATGCGAGAGTCACCTAAGAAAATGCCGAAGTAACCCTGGCTTCTATGCCACGGTTGATTTGGAGCGCCGACAATGATGTCATCGTAGCCATCGCCATTAATGTCACCGATGCCGTCAGCAGTTGCACCAAAATTCCCTTCCCGCGACTGTCCGCGAGCGGCATCATATCCATCGTCCAGCGCCTTACCGGCAGTATAGACAAAGACAATACCATTTTCCTGCCCAGTACTATATGCTGCAATAACGATATCCTCATCCCCATCGCCATTCATATCGCCACCGTTGGCGATCTCATTGCCAAAATCGCCGCTGCCAAAGGGTGCGGGGATGATAAAATCCGGCCCGGCTTGAAAGCGTTCAGCGAAATCGGCGCCGCCATAGTGGATGTGAACAGACTTTCGTGAAGTCAACGAATCGGAATACGTCCACAGCAGATCGGTCTTGCCATCGGCGTTGGCATCGAAGGCCGCCAGGCCACTGACGATGGTGCGGTACGACCGCGGGCTGGTGAGATCGGCAACGGTGTCGAATGGCGCGGCGCTGCCGAAGTAGAGGTTGAGGTAGCCAAAGAATGCCTCCTGGACTGTCACATCTTGGCCGTGAACCACCAAATCATCAATGCCATCGCCATTAAAGTCAGCGATTGCACACCTGGTGCCCAGTCGCGCGCCGGCATAGGGTCCGGTAATGGTAAGATCAGGTTTCGACTTGAGGCGGTCTCCACCGTAGTAAACATAGACTCTCCCATGCGGCAACTGGCTGGCCTGCAAATAGACATCTCTCGCGGTGATCACAAGGTCGTCGATGCCGTCGTTGTTCAAATCACCAACGCACATCCTCCACCCAAAGGTCGACCGTTCTTGCTCAGCAGGCAATCTGTAAGAGGCAGTTGTATCGATGCCAGTCGGGTCGCCAAGATACACCATCACCGTATCGTTGCGATCCGTGTTAACGCTCTTACGAACGGCAAAATCTGTCAAGCCATCGCCGTTGAAGTCACCATGATCGACGTTATTGGCGTATGGAATAACCCAACGGGGGGTCGTGTCTTGCGGTGTGCTAATCCGATAAAACAACAGTCTTGGATCTTCAAGGACGGGGTTGCGCCCTTCTGCAACGGCAATGTTATATGGGTTATTCGAGCGGCTGCCGACAAAACCTTTCACTCGCCCGCCCAGCACGCTGCCGCGCACCGTACCAAAATACTCCATAAACGCCTCGAGCCGCCAGGGCGTTTGCGCTTGCACGGCCGGTGGCAGGGTCATCCAAAGCAAAGAAAAAGCAGAAGAAATGAGCACCGTTTCATGGCTTTGCTCCTTTGAGAAGGTGTGGTTGAACTGTGAGAATTTCGCTTCAGAAAGTGCGAATGCGAGATGTGATCGAACCGGAAAGGAACTTCAAAGGCCCATGGCCAAAAGTCGGAAGGCGAAAGCGAAGTCGGAGAAATTCGGAATGCGCTCAAAACCGGATCACTGCAGGCACGGAGCCCCTGACAGCAGTTCCCAAACTGATCTCCAAGGTTTTCAATAAACGGGCCACAATGCTCGAAATGATGACCATCGGGATAAAGTCAGCAGTTCTGCAAAGTTGTGCTTTGCCGTCCGCATTAGATGGTCGAGTTTGATTCGCATATTTGAGAATCCGGGCCAATGCTTTCTTAGATTTGCGGATCTTGTCGGCAGCCTCAGGCGCTCGGTTCGCCCCTTTCTTTACATCAACGATGCCGGCCGTTGCGCTGCGCCGAATGCCTGGCGCTGCCGGGTGAGGTTAGCGCATGAGCAGCATCTTGCGCGACGCCACTCGGCCACCGGCCTCAAGGCGATACAAGTAGAGGCCGCTCGCCAGCGCCGAGCCGTCAAAGCCTACGGCATGTGTACCGGCCGCCTGTTGCGCCTGCACCAGCGTTGCGACTTCCCGGCCCGCGAGATCGAAAACCCGCAGAGTAACCGTCGCTGCCTCGCTCAGGTGGTAGCGAATGAGGGTATGGGGATTGAAAGGGTTGGGATGGTTCTGTTCGAGATGAAAAAGCAGCGGTGAGTTCTCAACGGCATGCCTGCTCTCGACCTGCACGACGGCACCGTTGTTGAAATCGAATCGGCTGCCGTTGGGCAAAACGTGAACGCGTGCATGATCCAGTGCGGCGGACTGCCGCGGCCCAACGCTGCTCGCAGCGCGATAGGTCGAAAAATCCCGCCATTGCGCCGGCCGGCTGTCGATCACCAGCGCAGGCGTGAGGCCGGTAAAGAGGGCCACGCCGTTTCTGCAATCCAGATGACTGCCGGCATCCAGCAACACGCCGAATGCGGCTTGCGCTTTGGCCATGCCCCACAGCAAACCGCTCAGCCGGTTTTCATGATAATCCGAATCCTGCCAGGCGCGCGGCATGATGATCGTGCTGCCGAGCAAACCCAGTCCGTTGCAAAGCGTGAGGCGGCCGCGATAAGCCGCCGTGGTTGAGACTTCCGTTTGCCCAACGCCGGTGCTGCCCGCGAGTTTGGCATCATTGCCGAGAAACAACATCGCACGTCCCGCTTGCCTCGCTGCGGCGAACGCCTGTCCGGTGGCGGTGGCCGGCGCGAGATGAACCGCAACACTGTCCAGCAAATTGCCGGCGAAAATGAGACCGGCACTGCGTTGCATCCGCGTGGCAGTAAGCTGGTCATTGCGCGTGGAGGAATCCAGCCACAGCAGGTGGGAGGAAAATCCGCGCTGTGCGAGCTGTTGCGCAACCGTTTGGGCATTCGCGCCAACCGCCGGTGAGGAAATGATGCCGAGCGTGTCTTGGCCTGCCGTGAAACCGTCGAGAAATCCCGCAAAGCTGCCGCCGGCAGCGAACCAGTCACTTGACTGATCACTGCCCTCCAGCCAGATGCCGGCGCCGTTTGCTTGAAAAGGAGAAGCTGAGAAACTCGCCGCGCCGGCCGCAGGAGTGAGAATGTGGCCGGCCGCCAGATCGAGGCGAAAGCCCGCGGTGAATTGCTGCAATTCAAGCTCAGAGAGCGCCAGCGGCTGATTCATTTGCACGGTGTAAGCGATGCGTTCGCCGGCTCGCAGCAGGGTCACAACGCCGGATCCAAAGACTTCAGCGCTGCCGTCCGGCGCAATGGCGAGCGCGGTGCGGTCGTCGACGCCGAGGCCGGTGAGCCAGCGGCCCTGCTGGCTGTGATAGACGGCCAGCATCGCTGCCAGCCGGCCGAGACGGCCGCGCTCGTAGAAGTGCGTGTCGGCCAGCACATTCGGCACCAGCGCGAGAAAACCGGCAGTGAAGGTGATGCCGGCGCGCAGGGGATTGCGCAGCGCCTGGCGGGGATCGACGGAGGTCGTGCGTGCGTCGAAGACGATTTCGCTCAATACCATCGCGCCGGCGCTGGTGCCGCCGATCGCGCCGCCGGTTTGAAAGACCTGCTGAATCGCCTGGCCGGCGAGCGTGCCCTGCCACAACGAGACATACTGCCATTGATCCCCGCCGCGCAGAAACAGTCCGCCGGCCCGCAAAATGGCGCGATAGTTGGCCGAGTCATTCGCGCTGCTGCGGCTGTTGATCACCAAATTCGCCGCGTTGGCGGCACCCAGGGATTTGAAGTAGTTCGGCAGGAAGGAGGAAGGGCTGTCATAATGCAGAATCAGAATCTCGCCATTGGGCGCATGCTCGACCAGCCAGCGATAGGGCGCATCCGACCAGTCGTTGTAGTTCTCGGAGCCGCCGCCCACCAGCAGCACACTGCCCTGCGCCAACAGGCTGCGCAGCAGCAGGAGTTGAGTAAGCAGCAGCCACCGGCCGGTTTGCCAAACTGATTTCAGCATGGATTCGAACCCCTCCGCCGCTTTCGTGAGGCCTGCTGCTTGGACAGACACTAAATTCCTCAGGGCACCGGACACGAGTCTCGGAATTGGCGCTGAGCACATTTGGAATTGTACCACGAAGCACACGAAGAATTCTTTAGTGTATCTCGTGTGTTTCGCGGGCTACGTACCCAAGCCTGGCCGCGCAGAATGCGCACTAAATCTCGTCATCCCAAGCCTCAGAATTCCAGCCCCACGGCGAAGCGGTGCACGTCCGGCAGCAGATCGTGGCGGGCGTAG
The DNA here is from genome assembly GCA_023150945.1 of bacterium. Classification (NCBI taxonomy): domain Bacteria; species bacterium. The sequence goes on from JAKLJX010000028.1 coordinate 55,378, forward strand.
GCATAATCGATGGCAAGATGGCTGTTGGCCATCGGCCAGGACAAGCCCACACCGAAGCAGAGATCCTCGTCATCATAGTTGTAGCGATAGCCGCCGCGCAGGAACAGCCGGTCGAACACGCCCAGCTCGGTGCCGAAGTTCACGCGCTCGCTGTTGTCGTTGGGATGAGTGACATCCGAGGCCAGCCGCCACGCCAGCGTGCGGGAGCGCAGCAGTTCCAGCGCCAGACCGACTTGAAAGTGCAGCGGCAAGGGATAGGCTTCGGTTTCGAGCATGGCGGGCGCCAGGCGGTTGCGCGGCGCGTTGGGATCGGTGTCAAACCGGTACGACAAGTCCCGGCCGGCCATGCGAATGTCGCCGCCGAAGTTGCTCAGGCTCATGCCGATCACGGCCTCTTTGAACCACAGGCGATACTGGGTACCGAGGTCGAAAGCGATGCCGGAGGCGGTTTCATTCCAGATTTTTTGCTGCACATACTTCGCGGTGATGCCGGTGCTGAAGCGGTCACTCAGCGCCCGCGCGTAGGTCAGGCCGATCATCAAGTCCTGGGCATCGAAGAACTCGCCGGTGCCGTCCTGGGCATATTCAGTGGTGACTTCCATGCGGTCCATCGACAGCACGGTGACCGCCACGCCCACGCTGCCAAACTCGCCGGCGCGCAGGGCGTAGGCGGCGGAATTCAATTGCATGGTGGCGCGCCACGGGGTGTGCGCAAAGTAAACTGATTGCCGCGCAAGGTTGGCAATGCCGGCGGGATTCCAAAACAGCGCGCCGGCATTGGCCGCGGTCGCGACGTACGCGCCGGCCATGCCGGTGGCCTGCGCGCCCACCGGAATTTGCAGAAACTGCGCGCCGGCCGTGCCAAGATTGGGATTCTGCGCCTGCGCCGCAATCGCGACACACCATCCCAGCAGCGAAAGTAGATGCTTTTTCATATCAACCTCGGGGTTTCGGTCTCCCTGCTTGTCGTCCTCTTCCTCCTACTCTTCCTCCAGCTCCTCCCCTCCATACGCCACGCCCTCCTCGGCGATGCGATTCTGAGCATTGTTGCGCAGGCCGATAATCAGGCCCGCGACGCGTTTCAAAATCTGTTTGCCGGCGGCCGACTCTGCCGGCGCCAGGTGTCCTTGTGCGCAAAGGACATCGAGTGCCGCAGCGCATTCCATCGTCGAGCCGCTGGCGATTTCCAAATAGCGCGAGCGTTCCTTCATCGAAAACCTGGCGTTGCCCTCAGCCAGGTTGAGTGCAATCGAAGTGCTGGCGCGCTCGAGTTGATCGTGCATGACCCGGCATTTTCTAAAATCCTCGAGCCGCGGCGCCAGCCATGCCACAAATTGAATCGCCTCCTGGTAAGCCTTGAGCTTCTCGTGATCAAATAGGTATTCCATGCCTGACCCCCATGCCTAATTGCGTGGTTCCGGTTCAGCTTTTCTTACTCCTACTCCTACTCCTACTCCTACTCCTACTCTTACTCTTACTCTTCTCAGGAGTAGGAGTATGAGTAAGAGTAGGAGTAAGAGTAAGAGTCGAACCTCACTTCACCACCGCGAAGCGGTCGAGCTTCTCCGCGTTGTCGGTTTTCACGAGATAAAGATAGACGCCGGTGGCGATCTCGCGGCCCGAGGCCGAGCGCAGATCCCAGGTGGCGACGCCGGTGCCGTCGTTATGCTCGATGGTCTTGACCAAATCGCCGTCCAGCGTGAACACATGAATCGTGCAGACCGGCGGCAAATTGATGAAGCGCAGCACGCGCAGCGGCTCGCGGCGCAGTTGCCCGAATTCCTCTTCGAAACTCGAAGCCACCAAATAGGGATTCGGCACGACGCGCACCCGCCCCAGTTCGCTCTTCACCGTGTTGGCATTGACGCTCGGCGAGCTGGTGGAAAACTGAAAGCGATCTTTGTAGGTGAGCGGCTGGGGATTCGCCGCCGGCGGCACGATCGTGAAGATCAAGCCGTTGCCGGTCGCATAGGGTTTACCCTGTGCCAGCGGCCGCACCGGCAGCACCACCGCGCCGCCGCTGCTCACTTGCACACCAAGCGAAATCACGACTTCATCGCCGGCCTCGGGAAAGAAGTCGAGCGGCTCGGTGGGCGCGGGATTGGTGATGGTGATCTGCAGACCCTCGAACGTGAACGCCGTGCCCGAAACATAACTCTGCGCGCGCACCAGCGTATCGCCGGTGGCGGCATCCAGGAGATCGAAAGCCGCGTCGGAAAGGAAGCGCAGCGCGTAGCGGCGCGGCACGGTGGCCTCGAGGTCGGCAATGGCGGCTTCAATTTTGGCAGAGAGATTGCCGGTCACCTGCGTCACCGCGGGCAGGAACTCTGCAACAAAAATTTGGCCGGCCACGCTTGCTTGATCCGTGGCGCTGATGATGAATTGATAATTCGAATTGCCGCTGCCGACTTGCTGGAAGTCCGTCACCAGTGGCGGGGTGCGGCCGAGGGCATCCTGGCGCGGCACCACCGCGACGATGTTGGGCTCTTCCAACGTCGCGCCGCGGCTGGACTCCAGGCTTTCGACGGCCTCGCTGCCGCGATCGTAAGCGGTGAGCGAGTACCAGTATTCGAAACCGTTCACGACATTGGTATCGAGGAAACTGTATTGCAGACCGGTGTCCGCGCCCAGGCCGTTGGCGAGATCGAACTGCGCCAGGGGCACCGGATCCGCTCCGGCATTGGGAAACACGTTGCGATCGAGTTGATCCCAAGTGATGCCCTTGTCCAGGCTCTTGTACAAGCGGTAGCCCTCGAAATCCAGGGCATTCGAAAACTTGTCGCGGCTGCGTTCGGAACGATCATCCCAATACAGGGTGACGCGGCGATTGCCCGGCACCGCGCTCAGCTTGGGCGGTTCCGGTGGCCGCGCCACTTCGAAATCGAGCGCGACGATGTTGTGGGCGGTGCGGGTGTTGGCGAACAGTTGCTGCCGGTCGGGCCCGGCCACGATCGCGGTGATGAAAGTCAGCGTATCTCCCACCGCCAGCGTGTAAGGCCCGGAGGCCGCGATTGCATCGGTGTCGTTGCCGCCGAGGTCTTGAGTGGCGAGATCATCGAAATGCAGATTGGGGGCATTGGCGCCGGGATGCAGAAATTTCGGTCCCAACGGCGAATTGTACAGACTGGCCGCGCTCGACATCAAGCCATACTGCACCGAATCGAGGTCGACGACATCGAGATCCTCATAGAGAAACCAGTGCATATCGGTGATGCCCAACTGCCGGCCATTCACGGCGGGCGTGCGCAAGAAGGCAATGCCCATCTCGCCGGGAATATTGCCGGGCCATTCGCTGGTGTAGTTGTCGGCATCGTAATCGTACAGGAGCTGCAATTCGTGATCGAAGCCGATTTTCTCATCGGACCATTCGGGGTCGCCGCCGGAGATGTTGCCGACGTCGATGTCCAGATACATCGCGAAGTAGAGGCTGTCGAGACGGCGCATGCCCTTGTTGATGATTTCGAATTTGAAGAAGATCATGTCCGCCGCGAATTTCACGCCGTAGGCATAGCCGGTTTGATGCACCTCCAAACCGAGAATGCCGCGCTTGCTGGTGTTGTTGGAATCGCTGTAGACGCAGTAGCTGTCTTGATCCGAGCGGATGATCGGGTTGCCCTGCGCGTCTTTGACCGGCCAGCCGGTGGCGGGCCAGGTTTGCGGCCGGTCGCTGAACGCGATCTGAGCCAGCGCGGTGTTGTGATAGCCGCCGACCGCCTCCCACTCTTCGTTGGTGGTGAAGCGGCCCTGCACCACGTTGTTCGGCACACCGACCCAGGGATTGATGCGATAGATGTAATGCCGGCCGCTGCCGATGGGATATTCTCCCGAAGGGCCTTGGCTCAAGCGCCGCGGATAGAGCTTGCCGCGGTTTTCGAAAAACAATCCGATGTTGCTCTTGTTGTGCGTGCCGCCGGCGCGATCACGAATGCCGGCGAGCGCGGCGGGAGATTTGAGGAAGAAATTCTCCGCCTCGCGCTCGCGCGCGGCCGTGGTGCGTTGCGCCGGCAGCGCGACGGGCAGCAGCGCGCACAAGAGCAGCAGCTTTTTCATGAGGGTCATGCTGGTTTTGTACAACATCGTCTAACCTCCATCCGGCGAAATCACATCCTCAACCGCAAGCCCAGCCGCACGCGGCGCGGCGGACCGAAATTGGAAGGATCGCGAATGTACTCCGGCGAATTGTTGCCGACCAGCGTGACATCCGGCAGGCCGGTATCGGAGTACACGTACAGCACGTTTCTGTAATTGGTGAGATTGAGCGCTTCGGCAAAGGCGGTGACCTCCAGCGCGCCCAGCCGCCAGTCCTTGCCGATTTCCGCATCCAGTGAGAGCGTCCACGGCATGCGCTCGGAGTTGCGAATCACGAAGCCGATGTCCCGGCCGCCGGGCGTGTAGGGATAGCCGCTGCTGGTGCGCAAGACGAAGTTCCAATAGGTATTCGCCAGCGGCTGCCAGCCGAACAGGCGCGGCCCTTCATTCTCCTGGAAGGTCAGGCTGGTGTTGACGTTGATGACGTGCGTCTTATCGAAATCAAGAAAATAGAGCAGCGTCGATTCCTGCGTGCCGGGATACTGCTCGGTTTCCGAAGAGGCGCTGCCCTTGGCCACCGAGTAGGTGTAGGTCAAACCGCCGGAAAAAATCTTCGTGCGGCGCATGGTCACGTCGATTTCAAAGCCCTTGATGTTGGCATAATCCTCGTTGACATACAGCGTGTAGCCCACGAAGCGGCCCTCGAAGTAGGGGAAATAGTAGTGCGTGCCGATCAAACCGGTGACGTCTTTGTAATAGGCGGTCACACTGGCGGCCAGGGTCGGCGCCAATTGCTGCGCCACGCCAACTTCATACGCCACCGTCTTCTGCGCCTCGAGATCAGGCTGGCCGAACAATGGCTCGCGCACATTCAAATCGTACTGGCTGTTTTCGTAGAGGAATTGATACTCGGGATTCTGGAAGAAATGGCCGTAGGAAAAATGAAAGTTGGTGCGATCGGTGATGGGATGCGCGATGCCCAGGCGCGGACTGACCTGCCATTTTTTCGAGGACGCCACCTCCGCCTCGGGGTCGAGCGGGTTGGCGCGAAAGGGCGCGCGCTGATCGGCGTAATCCAGGCGCACGCCGGCATTCAAGATCAACGAGGCGAATTCCATCTTGTCCTGCAGGTAGACGGCCGCTTCCACCGGTTTGCGGGTGTAGTCGTTGATGTAGGGGAAATTGCGCTTGGGATCGTAGATGCTGTACAGTCTGAGATCGTGGCGCTTCAGCTCCAGCCCGGCTTTCAATTCATGCGAAGGGTGCGCCTGCCACACCCAATCGCCCTTGGCGTTGAAGGTCTTGGTGCGGCTGTCGATGTAATCCAGCGGATGGGCGCGCGCATAGAATTCGAAGCCGTTGCCGGCGGCGGACACATAGACGCGATCGCCGGTGGCAAGATATTGTGACGGCGGGATGAAATCATCGTTTTCATTCATCACGCCCAGGCGGTAGCTTTGCTGAAAGTAGGAAAACTTGAGGTCGTAGAACGCCTTGTTGCTCAGCACGTGTTTCAGGCCGAGCACGGCGTGATCGCTGTTGGTGCGCGACTGGGCGTATTGCTCCGGAATGTACCTCCAGGAATGGCTGTAGCCCTGGCGCTCGCCGCGGGTCAGGCGGTAGCTCAGGGTGGTTTTCAGTGCGGCCGAGAACTTTTGCGAAAGCTTGCCGAGCGTGGAAAACTCGCGGTTGTAGCCGAACGGCAGCCAACTGCCGCGCCGGTCATTTTCGCCACTGGCAAAGAAGCTGAGATTGGGAACCAGGGGCAGCGGCCCGCTCACCGAGGCGATGAAGCGGTTCTCATCATAGCGCGAGTAGGGCGCGGCAAACTCGCCGGTGCGGCCGTCGAGCTTGGCGGTGAATTTCTCGCTGCCTTCGCGGGTGACGATGTTGACCACGCCGCTCAGGGCATCACCGAACTCCGCGCTGAACGTGCCGGAGAGAAACTCGAGCTGCTCGATGGCATCGTTGTGCACGCGCGTGCCCAACCCGCCGAACAGCGGGTCTTCGATGTAGACGCCGTCGACGAGATAGGCCACTTCATTGCTGCGGCCGCCGCGAATATTGATGCTGTTGCCCTCGCCCACCACGCCGGCGCGGAGCTGCAGCACTTCGACGAAATCGCGCACCGGCAGTGCCTGAATGTCTTCACGGCCGACGATGGCCACCGTGCCGGTGGCATCCTGGCGCACCAACGGCCGCTCAGCCACCACCACGACTTCCTCGCTCTCCAGCAGGCTTTCAGTGAGTTCCACGTTCAGCGTCGTGGTTTGATTGATCGCCACCATGACGTTGGCGACCGCCACCGGCCCATAGCCGATGAAATTGACACGCGCGGTGTAGGTGCCCGGCGGAATGTTCAGGATGACGAACGCGCCGTTGTGATCGGCGGCCGCGCCCAGGGTCGTGCCCTCCAACTGGACGCTGGCGCCGGGCAGGGGCGCTTTGCTGGTCTGGTCGACCACCCGCCCGGCGATTTTGCCGGTGGTGCTGGCCTGCGCCGGCGCGAGGGCGAGCAGCACCAGCAGACCCGTGCTCAGGATTTTTTTCATCATGTCGTTACCCTGCGTTGTGGTTTGCCGCTCCTGCGCTAATCGCCCAGGAATTCCTGCGTCTGTTGCATGATGCGTGACGATTCCTGGAATACTCTGCTGACTTCCCGTTTGTTCAGCAGCGCGATCTCGGTGACCAGGGCATTGATCACCACGGAGATCGCCGAGATCGAATTGGTGTACAGCATGTTTTTGGTGCGCACCACCAGCACGCGCGTGGCATGAAAGGTGATGGGCGCCGCCAGCTTGTCGGTGATGGCCACCAGCGCCAGGCCCTTTTCGGCCGCGTATGCCGCCCCGGCCACGGTCTCCTTGGAATAGGGCGGGAAGGAAAAGGCGACGGCCACGTCCTCCTTTTTTCCCAGGGCCAATTGCTCGACAAAGCGCATGGTGCCGCTGGCGAGCGGCCGGGCATCGATGGCGACTTGATTCAGTTCATAAGCCAGAATTTGCGCCAGCAGTTTGGAAATGCCGAGCCCCATGGTGAAGACGCGCGCGGCGCCCAGCAGCATCTGCACCACCTCGCGAAACGCCTGGCGGTCGAGATGCAGCAGGGTCTGATTGATGTTCTGCACTTCATGTTCGGCCACCAGGGTCAGCGCTTCTTCGGGCAAATGCTTTTCGAACGCGAGCATGAAGCGGTCGGCGGGCGCGAGGTTGGCCTGCAGCGTCTGCAAGACCTCGTGGCGCAGCGCCGGAAAGCCGTCATAGCCGAGGTTTTGCGCGAAGCGCACGATGGTGGCCTTGCTCACCTGCAGGGCCTCGGCCATGGCGTCGGTGGTGAGAAAGGAGAAATCATTGGGCTGCTGCAGAAAGTAGTCGGCGACTTTCTTCTGATTTGCCGGCAGGCGCTGATAGAGCGCCAGGATCTTCTGCGTCAGCACCGGCGCATTTTTGTGCTTGCGACTGGGCATGTGGTCTGACCAAAGCCTTCCCGGCACAGAGCGCAACGCCGGGGGCGCTGCGCTCCGCCCGTGGGTTGGCTACCTCACCAACAGCATCTTGCGGGTGGCAGTGAATTCCCCGGTGCGCAGCTTGTAGAAGTAAACACCGCTGGTCAAACCGCGGGCTTCGAACGTGACCACGTGCTCGCCCGCGGGCCTCCGGCCGTTGAGCAGACGGCTCACCTCGCGGCCGCTGGCGTCATAGACCGCCAACTGCACGTTGGCGGGCCGGGCCAGCGTGAAGTGGATCTGCGTCGCGGGGTTGAAGGGATTGGGATAGTTCTGCTGCAAAGCGAAGCCTGTGGGCGTGTCGGCTGGCGACGCTTCCACTGCAGTGAAAATGGCGTCATAACGCGTTTGTGCCGCGGCACTGGCAGCCAGCAATTCACTCAATGAAGTCCCATAGACCACGGCATAAACGAGTTCTGCCGTATCGCCTGCGGCGATCGTAACCAGACCGCCGTTGTGATGATAGATGCTGCCATTCGCCCCAACGGTAAGGGCATCATCAAAACCCGAGGCGGCGGTCATGGCGTAGCGAGTCGAATCCGTCGCCTCATCCGAGTCGGGATTGGGGGAGTAAGCATCCCAATCCCGAATTTTCACCGAATACGCCGGTTTGTTGAGCAGCCGCGTGCCCCAATAGGGCGTTTCGCCGGTGCGATAGTAGTAGGCCGTGTTGCCGGCGGCATCGTAGGCCACAGTCTCACTGCCGTAAGTCTGTGACGGCCGCGGGATAACGGCCGCGCCCAGATAAAGTTCGAGCGGGGCAGCGGTGGTGTTCACCGCTTGAAACCGGATGAAAACGTAGGGGGTGCTGTTCCAGGACATCACCGTGTGCACCACGCGAACGGCGGGCGGTTCACCGGAATATTCGTTGTCGGTGATGCATTGGTAGGCGGCATCGACGCCCGGGATGGTAATTTCGGCGGCGGTCACGCTGGTGCTGTCACCATCTTCGTTATAATCGAACACGTCCTCTTCGCTGAGCGCCGCAATGAAGCTCATGCGATCCACTTCCCGCGCGCTGCTGGTGTAGGGCGATTTGCTCACGCGGAAGCGGCCATAGCTGTTGAGATTGAAACCGAGCACACCGTTGTCGCCGGTGGCGCTGGGTTGCGCGCCGGCAAATTCAACCCCGAGAAATGCCGCGACGAAAACCAGTAGCAATGATCTTTTCATACGTCCTCCCGTGCGAGTGAAGGGTAAGAGAGTAGAAGAAAGAATTGATTAACGACTATCGAAACCGGCGGCCTCCGCAAGGTTCAATGCGGCCCCCAATGCCTCAGCACCGCGAGCGTGATGAAAACCAGCGCCGCGGCAAAGAACAGCGCCTGCAGCGGCAAGATCCAGCGCACCCATTTTTCAAACGGAATCTTGGCGATGCCGAGCACGCCCATGGTCACCCCGGAAGTGGGAATGATGAGATTGTTGAAGCCGTCGCCGAATTGAAAAATGAGCACCGCGGTCTGCCGCGTCAGGCCGAGCAGATCGCTCAGCGGCGCCATGATCGGCATGGTGAGCGCCGCCTGGCCGCTGCCCGAGGGCACGAAGAAATTGATGCAGGCCTGCACGAACAGCATGAGATAACCCGAGATAACGGGATGCGACTGCGCCGTGAGACCGGCCAGCGCGTTGAGAATCGTGTCGATGATTTTGCCGTCGGTGGCAATCACCAGAATGCCGCGCGAGAACGCGACCACCAGCGCCGCGGTCATCATGTCTTTGGCGCCGGCGATGAAGGCTTCCGCGGTTTGGTTCAGACTCATGCCGGCCACCAACCCGCTGAGCATGCCCATGGCGATGAACAGCGCGCCAATCTCGGTGATGTACCAATTGAACTCCAGTGCACCCATAATCAAGCCCAGCACCGCCAGCACGAACACTGCCAGCACCAGTTTTTGCCGCCGGCCCAGCGGCGCGGGCGTCTCGCCGGCGTGCTCCTGCCGGCGCTGGCGGTCGAGTTCATACACCGGGCTCGAGCGCGGGTCGCGTTTGACTTTGCCGGCGTAGCGCATGATAAAAATCACCGCCAGCAGCGTGACCACCGCCCAGACCAGCAACCGAAACAGCAAACCGGAGAACAGCGGCAACTCCGCAATGCCTTGCGCGATGCCGACCGTAAAGGGATTGAGAAAGGCGGCGGCGAAGCCCGTGCCCGCGCCGACAAACGGAATCGCGACACCAACGATGGAATCATAGCCCAGCGCCAGCGCGAAGGGAATGAAGATGAGTACGAACACCAGCACCTCTTCACTCATGCCGAAGGTCGCGCCCGCCAGCGAGAACAGGATCGTCATCAACGGAATGGTGGCCAGGCGCAGGGCCGGGCTGCGTTCGAGGGCGCGGGCGGTTGCCGCAATCGCGCTGTTGACCGCGCCGGTGGTGGTCACCACGCCGAAGGCACCGCCGGCGATGAAGATGAAGGCAATGATGTTGGCCGCTTCCACGAAGCCGCGAATGGGTGCGGCCAGCATGTCGGCCAGGTTTTGTTGCTGTTGCGCCGTGCGTTGATAGGTGCCGGGTACGACCACGGTGCGGCCCTGCTTTTCGGCGCGCGCGTACTGACCCGCGGGCACCATCCAGGTGAGGGCACCCATCAGCACGATGATGCTGAAGATCAAAACCAGCGTGTGCGGAATCTTGGGAGCGGTCATCGCGGCGCCAGTTGCAGGACTTTTTTGGATTTCAAATCGAAGCGTGCGCCGGTGCGCAGCACGTGCATGCGCACGCCGCTGGCGCGCAGGCCGCGGGTTTCTGAATCTTGCTGAGTGCGCGCTTGGGTCGCGTCATAAACGATGACGCCGTGGTCGCCGATCACTTCGAACGTCTGATCGGGTTTCACCCAAAGCGCGGTACCCTCGTCGATGCCGAGGCCGAGCAGCTTCGGCTGCTCCAGCACCAGGCTGATCAAACGATTGTGGCGACGGCGCCGCACGAAATGCTGATCGACGATCGCAGTCCTGACGAAGCCGAAACCGGGCGCAGTCACGATATTCTCCGCCTCGATTTGGTTGAAGGTCGAATCCGCCACCGGCCGGCGTTCGTCGCCGGTGATCATCACCTCGCTCATCACCGCGGCGCCGGCGCTCGTGCCGCCGAGCACCGCGCCCGCGGCATAGAGCTCGTGCAGGCGGCCCTCGACTCGCGTTCCTTTCAACACCGCGGTCAGGCGCGATTGATCGCCGCCGGAAAAGAACACGCCGGTCACGCCTGCCAGCAGGGCCAAAACGGAATCCGAATCCGCCTGGCTGCGAGTGAGATTCAGCGCCCTCGCTTCACCGCAGCCGAGCGCGAGCAGCTCTTGCGCCTGCTCCGGCCCGACCTCGTGGGCATAGCCGCTGGCCATGGGAAACACTACGACCTTGGCCCGGCTGGCGCCCGCCAGCGCCACGAATTTTTCCATGATCGCCGCGCCGCGCTTGCCGCCGCCGATGATGAGCAAATGACCTTTGGGCTGGCCGGCGGCGCCGAGCGCGCTTACCAGCACGAAGAGGACAACCGCGCCGCCACCGAATCGGTGCTTCATACGTCGGAGCCTTCCCTCGTCAGGATGAGTCACTGCAGTCGTGCGCCGGTTCTACGCCACCAGCGCGAAAGCAATCTCAGCGGTTTTGAGCAAATCTTCAAGCAGCACGAATTCTTCGAAGCTGTGCGGTTTTTGCGCACCGATGCCGAGGTTGACGGCCGGGATGCCCTTCGCGTTCCACACGTTGGCGTCGCTGCCGCCCATGTAACGAATCGGCTGCGGCGTGAGCTGCACCCGCCGCAGCGCCTGTTCCAGGCGCTGCACCACCGGCGAATCGGTAGGCAAAACATAGGGGGCAAAATCCGTCTGGCTTTCGAACCGCAAAGCTTGGGGATGGGGCAGCGCCTGTTCGCAGACCTGCCGTAATTCGGCCAGGTGCCGGCGCAAGCGCTCGGCGGAGAAGGAACGCATTTCGCCCTCCACTGTGACGCGATCGGGCACGACATTGGTGGCTGACCCGCCGCCAATCTTGCCGAGATTGAGCACCAGGTCGGCATCGATCCGGCCGCTGGTCACGCCCGCCAACGCGCGGCACGCCAGCGCAATCGCATTGATGCCCTCCTCCGGCGCCACGCCGGCATGTGCTGCCTTACCGAGAAAGGTCATTTTGAACACGGTTGAGCCGGCGGCTTCACGAATGTAAACGCCGGGCCGCTTCGAGCAATCGAACACGAAGCCGCCGCTAATATGGAAGGATGAAAGATCGAGTTGGGCGGCGCCCAGCATGCCCAACTCTTCGGCCACGGTGAAGGCCACCATGAAGTTTTGATGGAGAGAGTTGCCGGAGGCAACGGTCCGCAGCAGATGAACCAGCACCGCGAGGCCGAGGCGGTTATCCGCTCCCAAAATGGTGTTGCCGCCGGAGCGAATGTCGCGGGCACTGACGACCGGCTGCAGGTCGGCGGTCGACTGCACCGTGTCCAGATGCGCGCTCAACAGCAGGGCAGGGGAGTTTTCTTTGAAACCAGGAGGGAAACAGAGGAGATTGCCGGCGTTGCCCTGCAAACGCGCGCCCGCGCCATCTTCATGCACCCGCCCGCCCGCCGCCCGCAGCAGGGCGGTGACTTCATCGGCGATGCGGCGTTCCGCGAGCGAGACGCCGGGGATCCGGGCCAAATGCAGGAACAGCTCCTGCAGGCCCTCGATTTGTGCACCGGTGAATGGCATGGAAAATTTCGTTTCTCTTTCAGATAGAAAGAAATTTTTGTTGCAGCGAAAGTAAGAAATTTTACCATTCTGTCAAGAAGTTTTTTTTACAGCAGGCGTTTTTCTTTCCTTCTCCCCAGACCGGCATTGCCGGCTGCCCGCCGGTTTGACCTCGGCAAGTTTGCGGCTGCCCGATCGCCTCATTTTCAGTTTCGCCGCCAGATTTTTTTTGGTTGACGGCCTGCTGGCTCAAGGTTTGCCGTGACACTGGCAAAATGCCAGTGCCAGGTCGAGTGGACATTTTTCATTCAGTTGACCATCACATGGGTCATCGACAAAAAAAATAGATAGTTCCAAAGAGAAACTTCTGTTCCAGCTTGACGGTTTAAGCTGGCATATCTCAAGCAGCGCAGGTTGGAGATCTTGCAGGGAAGGCAGAAAGTGGTGAACTTTTAACCTCCCACCCGATGAAACAGTGCAGGCGATTTTGCTTCAGCTTGGGCCAAAGCCTGCGGGAAAATATCAATTCCGAAATTGTTCTTGCATTTCTCTGCAAAGCAGTTAAATTCCAAGCCACTGTTGGGTTTCGACTTACTCCTCGCTTATCATCCCACCCAACAACGCATGACCACGCCTTTTGCATCCGTTACAACTGCCCGTCTTCCTACGGCTCAAGAGGGCAGTCGCCGGTGATGGCTGCACTGCACGAGTTCCCATTTGCACAACCGACCCACACCCTCAGACCTGATGCAATCAGGCGGCATCGGCGTTGCGGGGAGCGGCATTGATCCTTGACCGAACGTTTCGCATTCGACTGAAAGTCGCTGCGGAAATTCTTACGCAATTTTCCAGCATCGGTAGATCATTTCTACCCAACTGCTGCCACCACTTTGAGCGTCGCAGCCTGCGCGGCATTTTAAGCCCGAGTTCTTCAGAAGTGCACGCCAGTATTCATGCTATGGGGAGAATGGAATTTATGGACGAAACCTCGAGATCCTCGCACACAGGTCGGAAGGACACCTGCCAACCAACTCAAACCGTACTCCGCACCTCCCCCCGTTGGCTCAGGAGCGGATTCGTGGCGAGCCTGCTTACCTTCAGCTTGTCCGGTCAAGTGTCGGCGCAATCTGGGCTGGCGGCCAGTTCCTGGCCCAGCGCGCGCCATGACAGTCAATTGCGTGGCCGGGCCTTGGTCAATGGGCCGTCTGCCCCCAGGATTCGTTTTGCCACGACGGTCGGCGCCGGAGCCTTGGGCGATCCCGTCGTGGGGGAAGACGGCACGGTCTACGTCTCCGGCCGTGTCGACAACAAGCTCTATGCCCTCACGCCCGCGGGCAATCTCAAGTGGACCTTCGCGGGCCACATTCCTCCGCCCAAGCAGGAGTTCTTCATGGCGCCGCCCGCAATCATGCGGGACGGCACGCTGCTGATCGCCTCCACCGACACCATCTGCACCAAGGACAAACCGGGCGAATTCTTTTACGCCATCAACCCCGACGGCACCTTGCGCTGGAAGAAAGAGCTGGAAGGCGGGACCGTGTTTGCCGCCAACGTCGGCAGCAATGACAGCATCTACGTCGTCACCGATTTCTGCTGGCTCTATTCGCTCGATCCCCGCGGCTATCTCGCCTCACCGGATACCATCGTCAACTGGCGCACCAACCTGCGCGCCCTGCCCGAAAACGCCGCGGCAATCAATCTCAGCGATTTGCCCGTTGTCGTCGCGGGTGACACCGTGATGACGATCCTGCGTTACGGTTCTTTTCGCTTCAAACGCAACTACACACCGGGCGACACGCTGCAAGGTCTGGTCGTCGATGAAGCCGGCAATCTCTACTTGACCACGCGCGATCACGGCCGCGTTCTGAGCGTGAGTGCCACCGGCGCGTTGCGCTGGCTGCGCGAGCCCGATGCGAGTTTCGGCATACCCGCGCTGCCGGCGTTGGGCGACGACGGCACGCTCTACCTCACCAGCTTGCAAGGCGGCTGGTTGCTCGCGCTCGACACCAGCACCGGCGCGGAACGCTGGCGCAAACAACTGCCGGGCGGTGATTTCATTTCGCCGGCCGTGCTCGACGCTGCCGGCCATCTCTACGCGGTGCACAGCACGGAGGGTTTGGTTTGCCTGGCGGCCGACGGCACCCTGCGCTGGTCGCGCCCCGAAGTCCGCGGCAGCCCGGGCACCTCACCGGCCTTTGGCGCGGACGGCACGATCTACGTGAGCGGCGACCGCACGCTTTATGCGATCGGCCAAAGCAGCACCATTCAAGTCTCTCCCGCGGTGCTGGAATTCGGGCAGGTGTGCCTCAACACCGCAACAACCACGGCGTTCACGATCGAAAACCTCAGCAGCGATCCGGTTGTCATCTCCTCCATTATCAGCGATCATCCCGCCCTGAGTCTGATTTCGCCGCTTCCCCGCACGCTGCCGCCGCACAGCGAAGATACGCTGAGGGTGGCGCTGGTGCTGTCGCGAACCGGCGCATTCACCGCGAACCTGACCATTTCCAGCAGCAGCGGTGAGCAAGTCATCCTGCCAGTCACGGCAGAAGGCGTCGAGCCACAAATCGCTTTGGAAGCACATCCGCCTGATTTCGGCGAGATCTGCGCAGGCGAGGAAGTCTCCGCGGAAGTTTTCATCATCAACCCCAGCGCGACGTGCTCCCTGCGGGTGGACTCCTTCGCCGTGGCATTCTCCATGACCCCGCGCAAAGGACTGGCGTCGGAACAGCCCGCGGAGGCGGCTGCCACGCCGTTCTTCATTGCGCCCCAAGATACATTCAAGCTCATCATCAGTACGGTTCAAAACAGCCCCGGCGCTTTTGAAGCCAAAGTGACGGTTTGGTCGAATGCCGGCGGACCCAAGGAAATCAAGATTCCAGGCACGGTGGTGCCACCCAAGATTGCGGGAACCGACACACGCGATTTCGGCAGGGTGCCGGTGAGCCAAACTCGCACTGATTCCGTGTTGGTTTGGAATGACGGCCGGTGCGAATTGAAAATCAGCGAATTCCTGCTGCGCGGCCCGGATTCCGCCAGTTTCGCATTGGCCACGGTGCCGCCGCAGCGGACTCTGCAAGCGGGTGACACCCTGAGCCTGCGGGTCACCTTTACTCCCGCCCGTGCGGGCATTCATGTGGCGCAACTGCTGGTCATCAGCGATGCCGAGCCGGATACGCTGGTGATCGAATTGCGCGGGACCGGTGTGCCGCCAGGGCCGATAATGGTTTTGGGGCCTCCCGACACGCTTGTGCTCAAAACATGCTTGACGGATACCACCACGGGCTACATCAAGATTCGCAATGTGGGAGCGGGTGATCTGATCATCAACAGTGTTTTGATCGACAACCCGGCCTTTGCTTTGGCGGTGCGGCCGGTATTTCCGATCAAGATTCAGGGAAGCGAAGAGTATCAGTTGGCCATCCGTTTCGCGGCGCCGGCACTGGGCGAGTATCGCGGACTGCTCACGGTGAGCAGCAATGACACCACCAGCGATTCCACGGTGGAGTTGATCGGCCGGGTGAACGGGCCTGAAGCTCGGCTTTCTGCCGATCCTTCGGCATATGGCGATGTTTGCGTGGGCACGCCCGCCACCAGTCACGTCTGCATCAAGAATCCCACGGGCTGTGAATTGCTGATTGATCGCATCGTTTTCATTTTTACCGAAGGCGGAGTGGCGCGGCTGCTTGCACCTGAGCTTCCATTGACAGCCAGCACGCCGCCGATTGTGATTTCGCCGGGCGATTCACTTTGCTTCCCCGTCAGCGTGACGCCGGGAACGGCCGGGTCTTTCCAGGTGGAAGTCCGCGTCGTGTCCAACGCGGTCAATGCGGACACCAGCATCACCATTACCGGCACGGCCATTTCTCCGGTCATCGCCGGCGCGGACACGGTGAATTTTGGTGCGGTCGTGGTTGGAAATTCAAAGAAGAAAGAAGCGCCGGTTTGGAACGCGGGCGAGTGCCCCATCAAAATCGACAGTTTGGTGGTAACCGGCACTGATGCGAGCTACTTCACCGTCGGGCCAATCACTCTGCCGATCTCGTTGGCAAAGGGCGATACTGCGAAAATTCCCGTGACTTTTTCGCCCACTAAAGCGCGGGAATATGCCGCGACATTGCTGGTTTACAGCAACGGCCTGCCCAATCCGCTGCGAATCGCGCTGCGCGGGGTGGGCGTGCCGCAGCCGCCGGTTCCTGACATCAAAGTGGAGCCGTTGGCATTGGATTTTGGCAATGTCTTCCTCACGAACGATTCCACCCTGATCGTGACGGTGTCGAATGAAGGTGGCTTAGAACTGACGGTTCACAGTCCCAAGATCATCGGTGACAGCGCTTTCACTGCTCCGCTTGATTCATTCAACCTGCAACCCGGTGCGAGTCGCATGCTGCCGGTAACCTTTGCACCGAGCGACACGGGCGATTTTCCCGCTCAGTTGTGGATTATGAGCACTGATCCTGATGCGGAAGAGGACACTGTTGTTGTGTCGATGCGTGGCCGGGGCATCTCGCCGGTCTCGGCGCCCAAGGGGGTGGCATTTGAGAAGGTCTGCCTAGGCGAGAGCGGTAGGCAGACCATCACCATCACCAATCACGGCAGCAAAGAGATTGCCGCTGACACCTTGTTCTTTACGGCTGGCCTGCCGGAGTTCAAGGTGGAACCCGTCAATGATTTCCGGGTGCCTGCCGGCGGAACGAACACGCTCGAGATTACTTTCACCCCACGAACTGTGGACCCGGTTTTCGACACGCTGCGCATTCCGTGGCGCCAGGTAGAGGGAGTCAAGATTCCTGCCACGTCGATCGCAGTCTCCGGCAGCGGCGTGGCCGGCCAATTGATCGCCGGTGACAGCGTGGTGGTCTTTCCTGATACAAAAATCGGCGAGACGGCCGTCAGGTCTTATGTGATCCACAACGTCGGCACCTGCAGCCTGCGAGTTAATTCGCTCTGGATCACCGGCGCGGGCTTTACGCTCGATCCCGCTCCCGACGTGCCTATTGTCATCGCCAAAGGCGGCAGTTACCTCGTCAATAATATCAAATTCAGCCCCGACACCACCGGCCTGTATGAGGGTGTCTTGCACATTGTCCACAACGATTTGCCGCACAACCCGAAGCTGGTCAAGTTGCAGGGTAAGGGTACTTCGGTGAACATCACCATCGTTCCGAATCCCAAAGTTTTTCGCCAGGTGGATGTTGGTGCGTCCGAGTGTGATTCTGTCGAGGTGATCAATCAAGGTACCGAGAATCTCATTGTCGACATTGTCTACACGACTTCCTCGCCGCGGTTGGCTTTCTTTGTTGAGCAAGATGAGTTTCAGCTTCTCCCCGGTGCGCACAAGAAAATCGAAGTCTGTTTCACCCCGCCGGATACGGGGACATATCGAGGTACGTTAGCCCTACGCGATCGGGATGGCCGGACCTTCCCGGCAACATTAATAGGCCGCGGCATGGCGGCATATATCAGCGTGAACCCGGCAAGTTTGAAATTCGAGGATGTCCCCACAAAAACGACCGCCGTTCGACAGTTTGTGATTAGCAACAAGGGCAATAAGGCACTTGCCATCAACGAGATTAGAGTGTCGCCGCCGTACCGCGTGAAGCATCCGAGTGAGTACCCACCGATTCCTCCGTTTGATGGCATTGAGATTACGGTGGAGTTTACCCCGCCGGAAGATCGCGAATACCAGGATTCGCTTGTGATTCTCAGTAACGCTCATAACGGACGCGGACTGCCTGTTCCGCTTGACGGTCGCGGCTTCACCGAGCAACCGCCGGTGGTTTGCCTTCGCGCTTCCGCTGCCTCGCTCGATTTTGGCCGCGTGCGTGTCCGCCATGACAGCATCCGCACCGTGGAACTGATCAACTGCGGCGAAGTGGCGCTGGACGTGGACCGCCCGGGTGTTGCCAGTCAGCATTTCGAGATCTTGGAGCCGGGCGGCGCCTTCACGTTGCAGCCCAATGAAGTCAAATCCGTCCGCGTGAGATTTCATCCCCAGATCGCCGGTCCGAAGGGTGACGAGCTTGTGATCAACGCGCACGACTCGCTGGACCGTCCGGTGACAGAGGATGTGAATCTCACCGGCGACGGCCGGCCCAATCCCAACATCGCGGTGCGGGTGACGCCCGCCATTTTCACGCCCAATGGCGACACTTACAACGATCGCGTCAAGTTCGATTACAAGGATTTCGAAGTTACTGAGCCAGTACTGCGCGTTTTCAACATCCGCGGCGCCGTGGTGGCAACCCTCGAGCTCGATGACAAGGGGGAATACTACTGGGACGGCCACGATCGTCAAAAAGGCGGCAAGCCGCTCGCTGCGGGAATCTACCTGTGGCTGATCGAAGACGGGGGCAAGAAGTTGGGAAGTGGCTATATCAGTTTGGTGCGCTAATGAAAGCTCGTACTTGTCAAAGCCGCCTGCTTGCTGTCTCGTTTGCGCTGCTGTGTGGTGGCGTGTCCGTGGCATTTGCCCAACAGCGCGTCACCACGCCCAATCCCGCTGATTTGGGCGATGCTCGCGTGAATCTCGTGAACCCGGCGGTGTTGCCGTTGCAAGACCCGATGTTCTTCGTGGGCACGAGTTTCCTGCACGCCGGGTTGGTGGACAATATCTTTGCCGCGCGCAACAATATGTTCAGCCTGACCACCACGGACAAGCGCGTCGGAGTGATGGGCGATTTTGCCTTTGGCGTGACCGGTGAATATTTGAATATCCGTGCACTGCAAAACAACCTCACCTTGAACGGCGTGGCCAGCAAGAAATTCGGCGACCGGCTGAGCCTGGGTCTCAGCCTCGGCGTGTTGAATCAGGCGCTCGATGTTTCCAGCGTCGAAGATTTTGCGACGGGCGATCCGCTGCTGCGGAATTCCTCCAACTGGACCTTCTTCAATCTGGGCGCGGGCGCAATCGTCATGGCCAGCCGCAATTTGACCCTGGCGTTTGCCGTCAACAACCTCAATCGCCCCAATATCTCATTCTTCCACAACGGCAGCGAGCGGCTGAAGCGCTTCTATTCCGCCGGCGCCACCATCGGCATGAGCACGTTTCGCGGCGGCCTGGCGATGGCCCAGGAAGGCGAGGATTTCCTCTCGCAGGTTTTTCTCGAAGCCTTCGCCGAGGAGCGCGGCTTTCTCAAGCTCGCCTACGGCACTGAAACCGTCACCTTCGAAGGCCAGTTGCACGTGGGCGGCGGCGTGAGCCTGAACGCCCGCTATGCTTATCCCGTTACCCAGCTCAGCCAGGCCAGCAGCGGCACGCCGGAAATCAGCCTGCTGTTCAATTTCCGCAAACACGGCTCGTTGTATGCCGCGCGCTGGCTGGAAACCGACATGCCGATGGCGCCCGCCTACAGTTTGTCGAATGCCTTTCAAGTGCAATCCTTGCTCGATACGCTGTTCATTCTCGACAAGCACATCCATCGCAAGGTGGCAGCCGACGTCTCGCAGAAGGACCTGGCCGAGCTGCCCAAAGAGCTGCTTTTCTCCGCCGACAGCCTGGAGCCGGAACTGCCGGAGCGGATTTTTGCCGCCCGCCAAAACGGCGCCGTGGCCAGCGGGCCGCGCATGGGCGCCGCGCGCTTGCTGGAACGGCTGCGCAACGAGAACACCAACACCGGCCGCTTCCGCATTCCCGAAGACAGCACCGGCATCGTCAAAGAGATGGAAAAGAATCATACCAAGGCTTACCTGGCCTCGTTTCAACGGCTCGCGCGCCGCATGAATGAGCCCAATTTCAGAAGCAGCATTGTCATTCCGGCGGACGGGCGGCGGGCCTATCTGGTCTTGCGCTATCTGGAATTGCACGGCGCGGTCACCGACCGTCTGCAGGTGATCGTCGATTCGACGCGCGCGCAGGACAGCCGCAATTTGCTGGGTGCCACCAAGATTCCGGAAAAAGTCTTTCACCGCACCTTGAGCGCGCCGGCCGATACGTTCGTTTTCAGCCTGAATGTGGAGGAGACCCGGCGGTGGGGGCCGGTGTCCGGCACTTTTGTCATCGAAGATGCGGAAGGCAACATCGTTTTCGCCGATAGCAATATTGTCGGCCGCTCGCCGGCCAACAACCAGATCTTGAGGAAACTCGCCTGGAACTGGAAAGTGCAGCAGGGTATGCCGTCGGGCAGCTTGGCGCCGCAAGGCAATTACTATTACTATCTCGTCTGGAAATCCGCCGACAAGAATACGTATCACTCACCCAAGAAGAGACTAACCGTCGATCACAAATCCATGCCGATCGTCATCCGGGTGAGCAAGGACGGCCACGAAGCCGCGAGCGATGCCCGCTATCGCGCGACGATTCTCGTGCATTGAAGCCCTGCGTAATCGGCAGTGGCCGGCTGGGCGCTGTGCGCCGGTGAGCTTTTGCGGCACAGCGCCCGCGCAGGCTTTGCGCCCCGGTGGTCATCACACCGGCGACTCTTGAACCTGCAAATCATCTCGTCTATTTGGAGCCATCATTTGTGAGGAGGTTGTAATATGTTTCGCGTCAGCATCACGAACCTCGCCCGGTGCATGCTGGTATGGGCAATTCTACTGATCACCGGACCGGTGTTCGCGCTGCAGCAGGAGACTGCCACTGACTCGGCGTCTTCGCCCAGCATTAGCCCGCAGAATCCCGCCACCCTGCCGGCGAGCGGCCTGTCGCCCGTCGCGCCACAAACCGAGGAGAAGCGCGGCAACACGGCGCACACCTTCGCGGAATGGACGGCGCAGGGCGGCGCGATCATGTATCCGATTTACGCCGTGTTCATCCTGGGCGTGGGGGTCATCATCTACCAGCTCGTGCGCATCTATTTCGACAGACGCCATGCCAAGCCGATTCAAGCGACCATCGAGCGGCAGCTCAAGGATATTGCCGAGGAGGCCGAGCATCCGGCGCGCGTGCGGGAGATTTGGGAGACGGTTGCCCAACATCCGCGCTCGGAGTTGAGCCGGCTGCTCACCCTCTTGTGCGATCTCTGGCAGCGCGATCCCAGCGCCCAGGTGCTGCAGGTCGAAATCGACGGCCATGTCACCGGCATCAAGGAAAAATATGAGATCGGCCGCAGCTTTGCCAACCTGCTCTCCGATACTGCCGGTGCGCTCGGGCTGCTGGGCACGGTGTGGGGCATGTATCAAACCTTCATGCCCGGCAAGTTGGAATCCTCGCAAATCATCAGCGGTATGGGCGTGGCACTGGTGACCACCATCGGTGGCCTGGTGGTCAGCATCGTTTTGAATTTCGCCAATTCGTGGGCGCACTCGATATTCTACCGCCATCTCGAATGGATCGTCGAGCGCGCGGACTTGTTCCGCAACCGCTTTGGCCGCGGGCAGACGGTGTCGGTGGTGGCGCCCAAGCAGACCGTGCCGGCTGCGGCGGTGATCAGCGAGGTGGCGCCGGTGACCAGTGTGGCGCCGCCGGTGGCGGGCCGCCGCATTCCGACCACGCTGCGACTGCTGTCGGCCAAGCGCCAATCAGCGGAGGCGGGCGCCAGCCTGCCCAAACCGCTGGAAGTGGCGGTGGAAGATCAAAACGGCCGGCCCATGGAAAACCTCGCCGTCATTTTCGAAAGCAACGGCAGCCCGATCACCTTTGACAATGGCGCGAACGTCAAGCAGGTGGATACCGATTTTCTCGGCCGCGCCAAAACCACGATCAAGCTGGGCACGCTGGTGGGCAGCCATAAAGTGCTGGCGCGCGTCAATGGCGAAGCCAATCTGG
The DNA here is from genome assembly GCA_023150945.1 of bacterium. NCBI lineage: Bacteria > bacterium. The sequence continues at coordinate 77,284 of JAKLJX010000028.1, forward strand.
TGGAAGAGTTCGAGATCGAGACCCAACCCGGTCCGCCTGACCGGCTGCAGGTGCTGTCGGGCAATCTGCTGATGCAACCGGCGGGCACGCAAATGCCCGAGCCGCTCAGCCTGCAGCTCAAGGATGCCCACGGCAACCCCGTGCCCGAGCAGACGGTGATGTTCGAAGTAGTGCACAACAACGGCAGTCTGGAGCAGAACAAATCGCGTTTGGAAGTGCACACCGATCAAGAGGGCATTGCGCGGGTGGGATTCCGGCTGGGCGAGACGCCGGGCGCCAACATCGTGCGGGCCTGGGTGAAGAGCAAGAGCACGCGCCGCCTGGAAGCCTCCTTTGAATCACTGGGAAAGGAGTGAGCTTCGTCATGAGCGGCAGCGGCATGATCGTGCGCTACATCGACATCGTGATGATTCTGCTGTTCGGCTTCATCTGCAGCGCCGAATTGAGCCAAACCAGCCATATCGAGCTGGCCAAGACGGTGGAATTGCCGTTGAGCAATCCCGATCCCGAAGTGGTGATTTTCGTCGGTATTCTACCGGACGGCTACTATCTCTTCGACAATGAGAAACATCGCACCGCCGATCCGGCCGTGCTCGAACAGTATCTTCAGCAAACCAAAGCCAGTTTGGAAGAATCGCGTTACAAAATGCGCGTACGGTTGCGTGCCAACCACGATACGCCGATCCGGTTTTTGATGAAAGCCGCCGAGGTGTGCGACCGCCTCGAGGTGTTGAAGACTTTCGACGTCCGCGTCGGATCGAACGTAAGGAGCTGAGGAACGGCCATGGGCAAAGGCAGCATGATCATTCGTTACATCGACATCGCGCTCACGGTGTTGTTCGGCTTCATCGCGATCAGCGACATCGAACAGAAGACGCAGGTGCGGCTGCCGCGCAGCGTTTCGGCGGTGAGCACGCCCGCCGCGATCAACACCGTCTCGCTCGTGGTCTTGCCCGGCCCGGTTTATACCCTGCTGGAAGGCGCCACCGAGGTGATCAGCAATCCCGAACTGGAGCGCGTCGAACAGGAACTCATCAACGTGCGGCAGAAGTACCTGGATCGGCAGCAGGACATCATCGTGCTGATTCAGCCCGACCCCAACTCCCCGGTGCAGTTGACGGTCAATGTGTTGGACATTTGCGAACGGAATCAAATTCAGCGAAACATAAATTATGTCGAGCCTGGTGTATAGCCTGCGCGGCCGCCTGCGCCGCGCCGAGCCGGAAAAGCTGTGGACGTACGGCTTGACGACATTGTTCGTGCTCGTCATCTACCTGCTGCTCTTGCAGGTGCGATTGTCCGAGCCGCGCTTCGACGTGGAAAAGTTCCGGGAAATCGACTTTTCCCGCTTCGAACCGCCCAAGCCCAAAGCCGCCGCCGCCGCCAAGAAAACCCCGGCGGAAATGCCCAAGGAGCCGGTGGCCAGCCGCGCGGCGCCGGCCAACATCGAAGAAATCGATCTGTCGAATCTGGAAGATCTGACCAAGATGACCCAGATCGTGCCGAAGGATCTGTCCACCCTCAGCCGCATCGCCTCGGTGCCGCAAGCGCTGCAACTGCCGGAAATCAGCGTGGGGACCACCACCATGCCGCCGGTGAATGCGCCGGTGGTGGCCAATGTCAAGGATGGCCTGCCGGTATTGGGCACCCCCAGCAACGTGTACAATCCCAATCTCGCCAGCGCGCGCGTGGGTTATGGCGGCGCACCGGGCGGCTCCGGCTACTCCACCGGCCGCACCGGCCCGCTGCCCGGGCCCAAGCGCGACACCGATGCCGTCGAGAAGATCGACGTGCGCAGCTTCGACGAGAAGAAGCGCCAGACAATCGATTTCGATAAGCTCTTTCGCGAGTTGCTGGAATGGCTGAAGAAGAATCAATCCGAGCTTTCGCCCTCGCTCAAACACTACATGCGTTATCGCAACGGCGACCTCACCGCCAAAGTCCGCATCGCAACCGCGGCCGGCAACTTCGACCTGTTCTTCCTGTGCAACGAGATTTCACAGGACATCGGCCTGTTGATGGTGGAAGTGAGCGACAGCTCCGGTGCCATCATGCTGCGCGATACCGGCTTCCGCAAGAAGAGCTTTTCCCTCAGCAAGGGCATGGCCAGCCGCGGCGAGGAAAGCAATGTCACCTCCATCAGCATGCTCGCCAGCGACCCGACCCGCAGCGAAACCGCGAGATTCTACAGCATCTTCCTCTCCTGGTGGGAGAAAAACAAGTCACAATGAGAAGGGACGCAACCACCACACGCAGTTGGGCGATTCTGCTTGTGCTTGCTGCCGCGGCCGCGCTGGCCGGCTGCGCGAGCGGCGGCCGCTCGGGCAAAGTGCCGCTCGGCGTTTCGCCGCGCATCGCCGCAACCGCCGACAGCATCGGCAAACGGCTGTTCGTCTCCAAAGAGCGCGAGCGCAAGGCAGACTGGCACCGCCGCGAAGGCATGCGCCACTATCATTTGAGCGACTCGATTTGGACACTGGTTGACGCCGCCCGTCCGGCCGCCGCCGACACGCCCGCGACCGCCATGAATCCCGGCTTGAACGGCACGCCCGCGCCGGCCGCCAAACCCGGCGTCGACCCGGAGCTGCGCAGGAATACCATTCTGGCCACCTATCACTTGATGGAAGCACAGCGCAATCTCAGCAAGGCGCTGCAATACCACGGCTTCAATCCCCAAGCGCAACACTATCTCGCACTGGTTTACAAACTCCTGAGCGAGCGCTATCCCCGCCATGGCTCGTTCGACAAAGCCATCGAGCAATGGGAGTTTCTGGCCCGCCTCGAGCCCGGCGAGTATCTGCATCGCTACAACCTCGGCGCGACCTATTTTGCCAAGCATGACTGGCGCCGCGCCTTGCTCAATTATGCCCAAGCTGAAGAGCTGCTCCTGCTCTCCGCTGCGGTCAGCTCGCGCCGGCTTGCGAATCCCAGTTTGACCGCGGCGGCGGCAATCGACAGCGTGAGCCTGCTGTATAGCGTTTTCTATCAGGGCCAAAGTGCCATCAAGCTGGAAGAGGCGGCGCCGGCGCTGCATCATCTCGAGCGTGCCAAGGTGCTCACCGAGAATCCCACTGTGCTCGCCGCGATTGCGGAAGATATCCGGTGGATCAATTGGGATGAGGGCAACATTCGCGCCTCGGTACTGCGCGATTCGGCCGACACCCTGGTCAGCCAGGGCAAGTATGGCGAAGCCGGCAAGCTTTACGATCTGCTGCTCAACAAGCTGTTGCGCACCCAGCGCGCGCAGCACGACATCGCCTGGGATTTTGCCACGATCGAGTACGCCCGCCTCGGCCGCCGGGCCAGCGCCATCGCCCGGCTGGACGAGGTGATGAAGCGCATCCCCACCGACAGCTCCGGCGCGCCGCTGGACACCACCTACCGCAAGAACTTCGACACCTACGGCGTGATGTGCCTTGGCCTCGGCACCGATACCGCACGGGTCAATCGCCGTGTGGGGTATGAATACCTCGAGCGCGCCTCCAAAATCGCGTGCAAAGACCGCGGCCGCATTTTCATCGAAATGGCGGATCTGTCGAAGCCGAATCCCGACATCTCCATTGCCAATGCCGAACGCGCGCTGGCGTGGGAGCAAAGCTTCGACACCCTCGAATTGCGGCGGTTGTACGAACTGCTGGTGGAAGGTTACCGCCACAAAAACCAGCCGGCCGAAGCCCGCAAGTATTTCGAGAAACGCAAGGCCCTGCCGTGAGCCGGGCCGTGTGCAAGGCTGGCGCTCCCGCTTCCGCAGGGTAGGCACTTCGTATTACAACGTTTGTGTGTAGCCATGATAACGAACGATCAGCCCCAACGGAGTGGCGGAACGTCACCATATGATGCTCTTGGTAGCAGTGTTCCTGTGCAACGGCTGCGCTGTTGCGTCAAAAACCCCCGGAGTTGCCTCGCGGCTCGAAGTTTTCGAAACCTCAGCCTGGCCGCGGTTGGAACATTGCCGAACGGACTTACTTGACGTTGCAGTACTGGGTAGTTTCACGATCCTTCGTTGTCAGATTGCCACTCAAACGCCGCCAGGGGAAACGCAATGCCGCCGTCCCCCTTTGTCTTGCTGACCTGATACTTCATCACTCTCATTACAGTGTCCGTCTGCTGTTGGCAGATGACAGACGCCAGGCATGGCATTGACCTTGTCAAGATTCAAGCTATTTCTACGCAGCAAATTTTTCGCGGGAGGCATTGCGATGAAGAAGCACAAATCCCAAACTTCAAACCTCACGTTCCCTTTCATCCTTTCCACCGTGCTTGTTTTTCTTGTCGAGTCGTTGCGGCCGCCATCCGCCCTCCTGGCTCAAGAGTATCAGATAAAGAACGACCGCATCCTTGCGCCGGAAGTCACTCACTTCATCAGGCCCGCCGAACCGGGCGTGGATGCGCACGGCGATCTCAGTTTGACGATTCCGCTTTTGACAGTGCCAGGGAGAAGCGGATTGGACTTCGATATTGTTGTGCAATACCGCTCCGGCATACAAGTCACGCAATCTGCATCATGGATCGGTTTGGGCTGGAGCCTGGACTTGGGCAGCATCACGCGGCATCCTTTGGGAGGAATCGTTGACCAAGAGCAGGCAGATTTTGCTCATGCGTTGCCGTTCTACGGTGGTACGATACAGTCTCAGCCCGACGTCTATTCCGTAAATATGAACAACGCCTCAACGATTCTTTATTCGGTAACTTCGGAGAACGACCCCGTCATTCCATTCGATCCCGCTCATTCCGAAACCAGTGGACCGTGCACAGGCGCTTATCAATATTCTCAATACTATTTTGTACCATCACCGTGGCGACCGTGGAAATTCTGCTACGCGACAAGTGAGCCGGTGACGGTTGACGGCAAAAGCACAGGGATAAAAGACGTCGGCAATCGCAGAGACTTCTCAAAATTCATCGTTACAACCGAAGACGGCACAAGATATGTCTTTTCCGGCGCCAATGACGGCACTAACGATCTGCCCACCCTGTCCCCTGCCTTATTCCCCAATTTCGGATCTCCCAATAATGATTTCGATTATGTCTTCGTATCAACCTGGAGATTGCGTGCCATCCTTTCCTCGAATTATTCCGGACCAGACGTCCCGGATGAAACCTCCATGGGTGGATGGGTGAAAATTGTTTACAAAACGTGGGATCACGGAACGGGGAACCCCGAGGATGTCGACACCATAATCGAATCCACCGGAAGCCAGAGACTTGTCGCACAGGTTACCTATCCGTATTACGTAGAAACTCCAACGCATTTCGCTTTCTTTCAGACTTCGAAGCGGTACGATCACAACCTGGCGGCAAACATCATTCAAATGGGGGATTACGACAATGATCACAACTACTACAGCCGCAAGCTTGACCAAATAGTTTTATACAAAAAAACGGAAGCGATCGGCATCCCCATGGCTGAACCGCTGCCCGGAGAGATTCTTGATCCGCAAAGTGAAGGCAATAAAGTTATGCAGGTTTCATTCCAATACATGGCCACCGGCGCAGACTCACTTTCGGTTTACGAGGAGAACAATCCGAATTCTGTTCACAAAAAAATGCTTTCGAGGCTGGCGCTGGAGACAATCACAATCACTGGAGTCACCGGCAGCCAATCTGGTCCCCTGCCTGCTTACAAGTTCACTTACTACGATGAAGTGACACTGAGTTGGTTGGAAGTCTCAAAGGGCCGTTACGCTCCGCTTCATGAATATCAAGATGACTTCGGCTATCTTGAAATTCCAGTTTCGGACCCCAATTATTCTGGCGGACCTCCAACGAGAGGATGGATGTGGTCGCTTAAAGAAATCACGTATCCTGAAGGCGGACGGCATTTCTTCGTCTACGCAAACGACAGCTTGGCAATGCGAAGCCTTTCCTACAACACGTACTATGTCCAGAACGAGACTTATTTGCACGTCGACGATTTTTTTGAGCGCTTTGAACAAGGGGGCGCACGCGTTCACTCCATTACCAGCTATGATGGTTACAATGACTCAACACCGGATGTTGTTACCTACACCTATGGCCCGGGCCGCCATTCCGCCATTCCTGAGATCTATTTCCGCAAATTGCACAACCATAAAGACTTGCCGCTGTATTATTTAGGCGAACGCGGGCAAGCCAGTGTAACGTATGACTGGATCAAGCAGCAATTCCCAGATAACAGCGCCAAAAAGACATTCTATGTCACGGGTAGTGTCTCTCACAGCTCTGAACCGCAAATCTTCTACGTCAAAAGCGGGAGTCATGTCGCGCTTCTACAGGGCAACCAAAACTGGAATTGGGGCGAGATCGACAGCGTGCATTATTTCAACTCCGCAGGCACGAAAGTGAAAACCGAGATTTATAATTGGAGCTTCAGGGGTGATCTTAACGACCCCGCTCCTATCCGGCTTGCCGATGTTGCACCGCCCTTGCGTTACAACTATGGTACCGCTTTCACCGATACTATCGAGATCAATTTTACCCACAAAGAGCTCGTCAGTCTTGCAACCGAAACACACTACAGCTCCGGTGTCGTGAAGAAAACCGACGCATATACCTACAATGAATCCGGCACGCTCGTGAAAACTCATTCCCAAATTGGCGATGACGGCAACACGAGACGGGTTCTCCAGTATCTATATGCTTATGAAGCTGCAAATGCTGCGCCCTATTCGAACATGCGCATCAACAACATGCGCAACCAACTCGCCCACCAAAGCACGAGAATAGACGTCAACTCCAAGTTTGGATATGAGGCCATAGCCTCAACCTGGAAGAATTCGAACGGCATCTATCTGCCACAATACCAATACCGTTGGCGGGATCCATACACCAACATGCAGATTCCGGCTTTTAGCTGGCACCCGGATTCCCTTCCGGACAGCGAGGAATGGCTGTTGACCACGCAATTCGTGAGCTACGATCAACACGGCAATCTCACCAGAGTCAACGATGCCTATGGCGTAGAGACCACGATTGCGTGGAAGGAAGCGGGCGCGCTCATTGATTCCATCAAAACGCGCCCGACCTCGACAACGTCATTGACCACGAGATACGGCTACGACCCCAACACCTTTCGCCTCACCTCCATCACCGATCCCAACGGACGCAAGACCGAATTCAAATACGATCCCCTGCAGCGTCTCACCGAGATCATCGCGCCCGACAAAAGAACTGTGGCGCAGAATGAGTATTACTACTCACGCGACGGCAATAATGACGTCTTTTCCACAACCGATCCCAACTTCATCAAAACGCACGCGGCCTCGGCACATAGCTTTTCCGATGCGTTCGAGTACACCGATGCCCCGGAAAATCACGGCTGGGTGGAATATCTCAATCCCAATGACGGCGTGATGAGCACGGTTTACGACAACACGCTGCAAAGCCGGGTGATGCGCCTGGACGTGACCAACGGGCCGAACAACAGCTACGCCATCAAGTATCCCGCCAGCGGCAGCCTTGGCTTGGCGCATTCGCACGTGTGGGCGAAAATAAAAAACACGCAAACTTCTTCTTCCTTTCGCGTGGTGGTTTGGTATGCCGGCTCTGAGTATACGCTGGTCTATTTTCTTGCTGCCGGCACGAACAGCTACAACGCCGCCACGAAGACAATGAACATCTACCTGGGCGCAAGTTTCACGAGCGGTGCGTGGCAAAACTTGGGGCGCGATCTGCTCGCGGATTTCAGGCTCACCGGCATTCAGGCCGACTTCGAATATGTCCAGCGCCTCATCGCCCGCGGTGAGTTCGATTTCGAGGACGTGCGCACCGATCGGCCCGTCACCACACTCACCTTTGCCGACGGCTTGGGCCGCGACATTCAAACGCTGCAATACGATTTCGCCGGCGCGATCAAAGCCGGGACGGTGTATGATTTCGCCGATCGCATTACAAAAGTCACCAAGCCCTACACCAGCACGACACGCATGTTCGACCTGGATGCGATCTCCGCAGCCAACTCGTATTATGCCGGGCGCTATGCCTATTTCGACGGCACCACTCCGCCACCGGATCCCGATCCTTCTGCTTTCCATGAAACCCGATATCTTGCCGACCCGCTCAATCGCATCAGCAAGCAGGGCGCGCCCGGCTCGGTTTTCAAGATCGGCGCAAACCCGGAAAAAGTGGTCATTTTCACCTATGACTCGAACACTTCTGCCGACCCAATCAACTACACCACCGCATCTCTGCTCAAACAAAGACGGCAGGATGAAAACGGGCATGCCGTGGATTCATATTTTGACACCTTCGGCAACCTCATTGCGACCGTGGCATTGCCCAACGGTCTGCAACTCAAAACCCAGCACCTTTATGATGCCGCTGACCATCTCATACGCACCACTGATCCAAACGGGAGGGTCACGACCTACGATTACGACACCTTTGGCCTCTTGCGCAGACAGGATGCGCCTGATGCCGCCGCCGTCGAATATCTGTACGACAAAAAAAGCTACCTCCGCTTCGTCAAAGACGGCAAAGGCGCAAGCAGCGGTACGGCGTACTTCCTCTACTACAAGTACGACAACATCGGCCGCAAAATCGAAGAAGGCACGATGGGCGATCCCACCAACAATTTCACCCAAACCAACGCGGACAATCAAAGCTACCCCACGAGCGGCCATACTTGGAAGGTGAAATATCATTACGACTTCGCCGGTTATGCGCCGGGCGCAACGCAGCGCAATCTCAAAGGCCGCCTCGACGCCATCGAATACAAATCCGAGCGCTTCGGCCTTTCCGGGTACATGTTTTATTCCTATGATGACAACGGCAACCTCGAATGGCTGGAGCAATACGTTCCCAAGGATGTGGTTTCCGATGGCAATGCCTACCTCATCACCATGACGAATTACTCCTATGGCTCCGGTGGCCAACTCACCAAAATTGCTTTCAACCGCAGCTTTCCGCCCGGGGCCAGCCGCGATGCCTTTTATGTTTGGTATGATCACGACGCGCTCGGACGCCTGCAAAAAGTCTTCGCCAATACCGCGGACGTGAAGCCCGCAACTGCCGAGGCCGAATACATCTATTGGCCCGGCGGCCAGGTAAAGCGCCTCGTGCTCGGCGGAAACGTGCAGGGCGTGGATTATCTCTACAACAGCCGCGACTGGCTCACGCAAATCAATCATCAAAACCTCGTTGCGGGCCAAGACCCGGGAGGCGACGGCGGCGGTGCCGGCGTGCCCAATGCCGATCGCTTCGGGCAAATTATTGGCTACAACGTGCAAAACCACATTGCTTACGTCTCGCCGTTTTCCACCGATTACGTCGCGCAATTCAACGGCAACATCGCGTGGACGATTCACAACACCTCCGGCAACAATTCCCCTTCGAGCCTCACCGGCTGGGTGTTCAAGTATGACGCCGCGGACCGCTTGAACAAAGCCAATTGGGGCCATTTTATCAGCAACTGGCAGGAAACCGACAACCGCTATGATCTCACCGGCATCACTTATGATGCGTCAGGCAACTTCACACACATGAAACGCCGCTTGTCTGACAATACCGCGATCGACATGAATTACTTCTACAAGCCGGGCAGCAACCAGCTCGACTACGTCAGCGGTTTGAACAACCAGGCGCCGGGCAATTTCACCTACGATCAAAACGGCAACATGATCACGGACAACAAAAAGCTTGCGCCCTCCGCCCAGATTGCGTATGATTATCGCAACCTCCCCACGCAAGCGCCCATGCCCGGCGGTACGGTTTACTTCGACTATGACGGCAAGGGGCAGCGTGTTTCCAAAAACGATTTGATCTACCTCTACACCGCGGACGGCAAAGTGCTCGCCGTGTACAATATCGACGGCACGCATTTGTATTGGAACCTCTGGGGCCTGGATTTGATCGGCCAGAAGTTTTACGCACAGTGATCAGTTGCCAGTGACCAGTTGCAAGCAACCAGCAACCAGCAATCAGCAACCAGCAACCAATCACGGATAACCGCCATGAAAAATATATTATTTTCAGCATTCGCCCTGCTGCTGTTCGCTCACGCCGCCGCCCAGGAACCGGATACGAACTTTGTCGAGCTGCCGGCCCAGCGCACCTACAACAGCAAAACCTATTACAATCCCGAAGAGAATCTCTACCTCACGCGCGTCAGCCCCGGTTATATGCACTACCGCACGGCTGATGGCGCCTATCGCGACATAGACACCCGTCTGCGCCGCGATTCCACCGGCGTTTTTCTGCCCGAAGGCCTGTATCGCGCCCGTTTTGCCAATTTAACCGGGCAGGCGAATCGCTATGATGTGACCTACGAAGTGGCGCGCCCGGTGCACGAAAAATTCCGCAGCCCGGTCCAGCGCCGGCCGCCAAGCGTGCGGCTCCAGTGGAAGCTGTTGAGCTTCGGCTATTTCGACCGGTTGAGCTACGTTTACCAAATTTTGCAGAATGCCGAGGCTGTGGCCCCGTTTGTCGAAGGCAATCGAATCAACTATCCGCAAATTTTTCGCGGCGTCACCGTGCGTTATACCTGCGGCGCCAACCGCCTCAAAGAAGAAATTGTTTTCTCCCAAGCCGCACGCGAAGCGCTGCCCGACCCGGCCCAGCTCGGGCTGGCAGCGGATCACACCTACCTGGTCTTTGCCGCAGAATTCACCCTCTCGCCGAACAACCTGAATGCTATGGCGTACCGGACCGGCGGCCGGGATCCGATTCGAACCGGCAATGGCTTTGCCTTCGAAGGTGAAAGCCGCATTGATTTTGAAGACGAGAGGGAGAATCTTTATTTCTTCTTTCCGCATGATTATGCCTGGGCGGTAAACGATAGCGTGAGCGAGCCGGTCAGAGTGCGGCGGATATTCTATACGCAGCAGGGCAAAAACCATTTGCTGATCGGCGTGCCCTGGCGCTGGGTGAGGGCCGCTGCCCCCGGGCCGTTGCTGATCGATCCCACGATTTACAACGACTATGCCACTGATACGCGGCTGCAAAGCGCCACCAACGTCGGCTCGGAAACCACGCTGATGGTGGGCAAGAAATCCGGGCAGGTGAAAAAGCGCACGATCATCAAATTCGATTTGCAATACTCGAGCATACCCAGCAATGCCACGGTTCTCAATGCGCAACTGCAGTTGTATTATTTCAACGCCACAGTCGCCGGCGGGTCCGCCTGGGTGGATCGCTGGGTGCAAGCGCATGAATTGCTGAAGTCCTGGCATGAGCTGCAGGCGGACAGCTCCGAGCGC
>JAKLJX010000029.1 GCA_023150945.1 bacterium
GATGCCTTCAGGCATCGAGCGTTGGGTGGGAAAGCGATGCTTGTTCCTGGTGCAATCCCATGCTGAAGGCTCGACGCCTGAAGGCGTAACTACAAGCGTACGCCTGAAGACGTTACTACAAGCGGTCACTGCAAACGACCACACACAATTGTCTTGTTCGTATCAAGAATCTCCGCGCCCAACTCCGCTGGATCACTGCTTTGTTGATACTTACTTGGCTGTAGATTGGTGTGCGCCTCGCAAATCACTTCACGATCCCGGCACTCCAACGAACCGCCGGCCACGGCCAAAATCCGGAAAAACTGTTTGGCGCGCCTGGCAACATTCATGGGCATTCTTCCCTGCGAAGGTAATCTGATGAGCAGCACTCCCAAGGATTCCAAAGAACTCTCCCCGCTCAAACGCGCCTTTCTCAAAATCGAAGAAATGCAAGCCCGGCTGGCTGCCGTCGAGGCTGCCAGGCGCGAACCGATTGCCATTGTCGGCATCGGCTGCCGGCTGCCGGGCGGCGCGCATGATCCCGAAGCCTTCTGGCAACTTCTGACCAATGGCGTCGATGCCATACAGGAAATGCCCCGCGAGCGCTGGGACGTCGAGGCCTACTATGATCCCAATCCGGACACGCCCGGCAAAACCATTTGCAAGTGGGGTGCGTTTTTGCCGGAAGTGGACAAGTTCGATCCCGCGTTCTTCGGCATCTCGCCGCGCGAAGCCATGAGCATGGATCCCCAGCAGCGCCTGCTGCTCGAAGTGGTTTGGGAAGCCTTGGAAAATGCGGGCCAGGCGCCGGACCAGCTCATGGCCAGCCGCACCGGCGTATTCCTCGCCATGTGCAAAGTCGACTATGCGCAGATGCTGCTGCGGCAGAACGATCCCAGCCAACTCGACACCTATTACGCCTCCGGCAACGCTTACAGCACGGCCGCCGGTCGCATCGCTTATCTGCTCGGTTTGCAGGGACCTTGTTTGACGGTGGACACCGCCTGTTCTTCCTCGCTCGTGGCCGTCCATCTCGCCTGCCAGAGCCTGCGCGCGGGCGAAAGCCGGATGGCAATCGCCGGCGGCGTGAATCTTGTCCTGTCGCTGGACAACACCATCAGCTTCTCGCGCTCGAACATGCTGGCAGCGGACGGCCGCTGCAAAACTTTCGACGCCTCCGCCGATGGTTTCGTGCAGGGTGAAGGCTGCGTGATGATCGTGCTCAAGCGTCTTTCCGATGCCCTCGCTGAGGGCGACCGCATCTATGCCTTGATTCGCGGCAGCGCGCTCAACCAGGACGGCGCCAGCAGCGGCCTGACGGCGCCCAATGGACCGGCGCAGGAGGCGGTGATTCGTGACGCGCTGCAGAATGCCGGCTTGCAGCCCGGCGAGGTCGGATATCTCGAAACGCATGGCACCGGCACCGCGCTGGGCGATCCCATCGAAGTACAGGCCATCGGTGCGGCGCTGGCGGCCGGCCACTCGCAAGAGAATCCCATTTTGCTCGGCGCGGTGAAAACCAATCTCGGCCATCTCGAAGGCGCGGCGGGTGTGACCGGCCTGGTCAAGGCTGCGCTCGCCCTGCAGCGCCGGCTGATTCCGCCGACGCTGCATTTCAAAACGCCGAATCCTTTGATTGCCTGGGACAACCTGCCGGTCAAAGTCGTGACTGCACCGACGCCTTTCCCGGCTGTCAACGGCAGGCGGGTGGCGGGCGTGAGCGCGTTTGGCTTCAGCGGCACCAATGCCCACATTGTGCTGGAAGAGTTCAGCGAGGTTTGGCAAGCCGGCTCCGGCCAATCCGAGCACGTGGTTTCTGCCGCGTGCTCGCGGCCGCGCCACGTGCTGGCGCTTTCCGCCAAAAGCGAGCAAGCATTGCAGGAATTGACACGGCGCTATGCCACTCATCTCGCCGCCCATCCCGATCTGGAAGTGGCCGCAGTGTGCCGCAGTGCCAACACCGGCCGGGCTCATCTCTCGCACCGCCTGGCGCTCACCGCCGCGAGCAGCGCAGAACTGCGCGCCAAGCTCGCGGAATTTGCCGATGGCCATCTGCCTGCCGGCGGCCAGCGCGGCCAGGTGGTGGTGGATGAGCAGCCGAAGATCGCCTTTCTCTTCACCGGTCAGGGGGCGCAGTACCTCGACATGGGCCGCCGCCTCCATGCGACCCAGCCGGTCTTTCGCCAGGCGCTCGAGCAATGCGAAGAACTGCTGCGGCCGCATTTGGAAAAGCCGCTGCTCTCGGTTTTGTTCAGTGATCAGCCATCTGTGGCCGCTGATCACCGCTCACTGAACACCGATCACTGGCTTCACCAAACCGCCTATACGCAACCGGCGCTGTTTGCCCTCGAGTATGCCCTGGCGCAGGTGTGGCGCGCGTGGGGCGTGCGGCCCTCGGCCGTGCTCGGCCACAGCGTGGGCGAATATGCCGCAGCTTGCCTCGCGGGTGTTTTCGATTTGGCCGATGCTCTCAAGTTGATCGCTGCGCGCGGCCGCTTGATGCAGGAAAGATGCGAACCGGGCGCAATGGCAGCGGTTGCCGCGACCGGGGCAGAAGTGGAACAAGTCCTGGCCTCCGCCGGCGGTGCGGTCGCGATTGCCGCGCTCAACGGCCCGCAAAACACGGTGATCTCCGGCCCAGCCGAAGCAGTCGATGAACTGTGCCGGAAGTTCGAAGCCGAAGGCCGCAAGACCAAGCGCCTGACGGTTTCGCACGCCTTTCATTCGCCGTTGATGGAACCGATGCTGGATGAGTTCGAAGCCATTGCCGCGACAGTCAAATATGCAACGCCGCGTCTGGGCTTGGTCTCCAACGTGACCGGGAGTTTTGAATCCGGCGCCTTTTTCGGCAACGCCGGCTACTGGCGCCGCCACGTGCGCAGCGCCGTGCGGTTTGCGCAATCCATGCAGGCTTTGCATGAGAAGGGCTATCGCATTTTTCTGGAAGTGGGCCCGCATCCGACGCTGCTCGGCATGGGCGCAAAGTGCTTCGCGACCGATGCCAATGCCGCCGAGCCGGATCTCTGGCTGCCGTCCCTGCGCCAGGGCCGCGATGACTGGCAGCAAATGCTCGACAGCCTGGCGGCACTTTACGTCAATGGTGTTGCCGTTGACTGGGCCGGCTTCGAACAGGACGCGCCGCGAGGCAAAGTGACGCTGCCGACTTATCCCTTTCAGCGCCGGCGCTTCTGGTTCGAACAGCGCCACGGCAGCCCGCAAACGGCGCCAGCGGACAGCAGCCGGCATCCTTTGCTCGGCCAGCGGGTGCAATCTCCGCTGCTGAAGGAAGTTCTGTTCGAAGCACAAATGAGCGTTGACGCCGTGCCATTTCTCGGCGATCACGTCGTGCATGGCCTGGTGGTGATGCCGACCACCGGTTATCTCGAGATGATTTTGGCAGCGGCTGCGGCCATCTGGGGAGAAGGTGCGCACAGCCTGCAGGACATGGACATTCGCGAGGCCATGACGTTTGAGTCCGGCGAGACCCGCACCGTGCAATTGTTGCTGTCGCCCGCCGCTGACGGCGCCCTGGAGTTCCAAGTCATCAGCTTTCCCGCGGTCAGCGCGAACGGCGCGGATTCCTACAAAGTTCATGCGGCCGGCAAAATTCAACCCGCCAAATCGAACGGTCATCTGCCCGCGGCCGCCAATCTAGATGAGTTGCGGCTGCGGTTGCGTGCGGCGGTGCCGGTGCCGGAGTACTACGAGCATCTGCGCGCCACCGGACTGCAATTCGGGCCGAGCTTCTTTGGGATCGAGCAGCTCTGGCGCCAGGACGGCGAAGTGCTGGGACAAATCCGCCTGAACGAGGCGCTGGCCGGGGAGGCCAAACGTTTTCGCATTCATCCCGCTTTGCTGGACGCCTGCCTGCAAATCTCGGGCGCGTTGCTTGCCGGTGATCAAAGCGGGCTGGCGGCAGAGGAAATTTTCATGCCCATCGGCCTCGAGGCTTTTCGACTGTTTGCTGCTCCGCCGGCGCAGCTTTTCTCGCATGCCGTGCTGCGGCCGCACACAGCGCCAACGCCTGCCGGCCGGCAAACGCATGTCATCGATTTTCACATCTATGCTGCTGCGGGCCATCTCGTAGCCGAGCTGCTGGGCTTGCAAGTGAAGCGCGTCGATCCCGCGCTGCTGCAACGCGCCGCCACTGCCGAGTTGAGAGACTGGTTGTATGCCGTGAAGTGGCAGCCCCAGCCGCTCACGCGCAAAGCTGCCGCGACGGCGCCGCCCGATTATCTCCCTGCCACCGCGCAACTCGCGGCGCAATTGCAACCCGCGCTGCCGCAGTTGAGCGCGGCCCACAATTTCGCGTTGTATGATGAATTGCTGCCCCGGCTGGACGGGCTGAGCACTGCCTACATTGCGAAAGCGCTGCGCGAACTGGGCTGGGAATTTTCTGCCGGCCAGCGTTTTGCGACCGCCGCGCTCGCCGCACAGTTGGGCGTGGTGCAACAGCATCACCGTTTGTTTCACCGCCTGCTCGAAATTCTGGCGGAAGACGGCATTCTCAGCCGCAGCGATTCGGTTTGGGAAGTGCGCCGCAAGCCCGTGCCGGTTGATCCGGCAGCGCTGGCCGCAACCTTCACCACCGAGCACGCCGAGCTGACGTTGCTGCGGCGCGGCGGCGAGAATCTCGCCGAGGTTTTGCGCGGCCGGTTCGATCCGCTGCAGGTTTTGTTTCCGGGCGGATCGTTCGACATCGCGGAGAAACTTTATCGTGAATCGGCGGCCGCGAAGGTTTACAACGGCTTGGCGCGCCGGACGATTGCGCAAATCACGACCGGCTTGCCGGTCGATCGCACGCTGCGCGTGCTGGAAGTCGGCGCCGGCACCGGCGGCACCACGTCGTTCATTTTGCCGGAGTTTCCGCCGGAGCGGACGGCGTACACTTTCACCGATCTTTCGCCGCTGTTCATGGCGCGCGCGAAAGAAGACTTCGCCGCCTATCCGTTCCTGCGCTATGAGATTCTCGATATCGAACAGGATCCCGAGAAGCAAGGCTTCCGGCCGCGTGAGTATGATCTCATCATCGCCGCCAACGTCGTGCATGCCACGCGCGATCTGCGGCAAACGCTGCGGCACGCGCAACGGTTGCTCGCGCCCGAGGGGATGCTGTTGCTGCTGGAAGGCATGCAGCCGCAGCGCTGGATCGATTTGACCTTCGGCATGACCGAGGGCTGGTGGCGTTTCACCGACCTCGAGCTGCGGCCAACCTATCCGTTGCTTCCGCCCGCCGCGTGGTTCAGCTTGCTCGCCGAGTTGGGCTTTGGGCAAATCGAGGCCGTGCCCGCGGAACAGAGCAGCCGTGCCTGGTCGCAAAACGCCTTGATCCTGGCGCGCGCGCCACAAGCGGATCAGCTTGAGCAAAGCGGAATTCGAATCTCCGGCCAGCCGCAAGCCTGGTTGCTGCTGGCGGATCAAAACGGCTTGGCGCACAGCCTTGCGCAGCATTTGCAGGCGCAGGGCGAGCGTTGTGTTCTCGTCAGCCCGGGCGAGTCTTTCGCCGCACTGCCGAACGGGCACTTTAGCGTGTCGCCCGGCAGCCGCGAGGACTATCAACGCTTGCTGCAGGAGGCTTTCGTTGCGCCGCGCATCTCCTGTCGCGGCGTCGTGCATCTCTGGCCCGCAGATGACATTGCCGGCGACCGGGTCGATTTGAAGGCGCTGATCGAAACGCAGGATCGCGGCAGCCGCAGTCTGCTCGCGCTCACGCAGGCACTGCTGGCGACCCCGGGATTCGATTCGCCGGGCGTGTGGGTGGTGACGCGCGCCGCGCAGCCGGTGGCGGAGCCTGCGCCGCAATTGGCCCTCACGCAATCGCCGATTTGGGGCTTTGGGCGCGCCCTGGCTCTGGAGCATCCTGAGCTGCAATGTGTGCGCATCGATCTCGACTCACCGGCGCAAATTGCGGCAGAGACACAGAAAATGCCGGAGGCGCAACTGCTTCTGGCTGAGCTGCTCACGCCGGATGGCGAAGATCAAGTGGCATATCGCAACGGGCAGCGTTATGTCGCGCGGCTGGCACGGCGGGCGCCGGCTGAAGGTGAGGCTGCTTCAAAAACTTCCACGGCGCCGCTCGCCGATGAGGCTGCGCCGGTGCAGTTGGAAATCGTGCAACCGGGAGTGCTGGAAGGTCTGGCGCTCAGGCCGGTCATGCGCCGGCCGCCGGGACCGCATGAGATCGAGCTGCGCGTGGCCGCTACCGGTTTGAACTTTCGCGATGTGTTGAACGCGCTCGGCATGCGCAGCGACGATGATCCGCTCGGCGGCGAAGTCGCGGGCACGGTGGTGCGTGTCGGCGAGGCAGTGACGGATTTCAAAGTCGGCGATGAAGTCATATCCGTCACGGTCGGCGGATTCAGCACGTATCTCACGACCTTCACCGAGCTCACGGTGAAAAAGCCCGCCCATCTCGATTTTGCCGCCGCGGCTACGATTCCGCTGGCTTATTTGACCGCAGCGTATGCGCTGCACGGCCTCGGCAAATTGCAGCGAGGCGAGCGCGTGCTCATCCACGCGGCTGCCGGCGGCGTGGGCATGGCCGCGGTGCAGCTCGCACTGCGCGCCGGTGCAGAGATTTTCGCCACTGCCGGCAGCGCGGAGAAGCGCGAATATCTGCAAGCGCTCGGCATTGCGCATGTGTTCAATTCGCGCACGCTGGATTTCGCCGAAGAAATCCGGCAGCGCACCGCCGGCGCAGGCCTCGACCTTGTTTTGAATTCTCTCACCGGCGAGTTCATTCCCCAAAGCTTGCAGTTGTTGCGTGCCAACGGGCGCTTTCTGGAAATCGGCAAGAAAGAGATTTGGACAACCGCGCAGGCCGCGGCGGTGAATCCCCACGCCGTGTATCTGGCGGTGGATTTAGCCGAGAGGATCAAGAGCGATCCCGCCGCGGTGCGGCCGCGGTTTCTGGATATCATGCAAGCCCTCGCGGCCGGCGAGTTGCAGCCGTTGCCGCACACGGACTTTGCTCTCGAGCAAGCTGCGTCCGCGTTTCGCTACATGGCGCAGGCGAAACACATTGGCAAAGTCGTCGTCACCCAGCAAGCGGTAAGGGGCAAGGAGCAAGGGGCAGGGGGCAGGGGGCAAGAGTCAACGGGCAAGAGGCAAGGGGCAAGTATTCAGTTGCAGGCCGATGCCACGTATCTCATCACCGGCGGTTTGCGCGGCTTGGGATTGCTTACCGCGGAGTGGCTGGTCGAGCGTGGCTGTCGCCATCTTGCTTTGCTGGGTCGCAGTGCGCCCACCGAGGCCACGCTGGCAGTGGCTCGCAAGCTGGAGCAATCCGGCAGCCGGGTGTTGCTGCTGCAGGGTGACGTGGCGAATCCCGCGGACGTCGCGCGCTGCCTTGAACAGATTCGCCAAACGCTGCCGCCCTTGCGCGGCCTCATTCACTCCGCCGGTGTGCTCGCTGACGGCGTGTTGCTGCAGCAATCATGGGAACGGTTTCTCAACGTCATGGCGCCGAAAGTTTTTGGTGCGTGGAACTTGCATGTGCAGACGCGCGAGCTGCCGCTCGACTTTTTTGTGATCTACTCTTCGGTTTCGGCGCTGCTCGGCACGCTGGCGCAGGCCAATCACGCCTCGGCCAACGCGTTTCTCGATGCGCTGGCGCATCAGCGCACGGCGCTCGGCCTGCCCGCGATGAGCATCAACTGGGGCGCGTGGTCTCAGATCGGCGCAGCAGCGCGGCACAATGTCGGCGACCGCATTGTCACGCGCGGTATCAACTCCTTTACTCCGCAGCAGGGGCTGCAAGTTTTGGGAATGCTGTTCGAGCGGCCCGTTACCCAGGTGGGGGTGATGCCGGTGAATTGGGCCACGTTTGCCGGACAATTCACCGGCCGCCGGCTGCCCGCTTATTTCTCAGAACTCGTGGCCGAGGCGCAAACGCGCACGCTCGCGCAGCCAAGCTCGCCGCCGGCGCAGCGCAATTTGATGCAGGAATTGCAGCAGGCCCCGTCCGGCAAGCGCCGGCAAATGCTGCTGGCTTTCGTTGAAGCGCAAGCGCTGAAGGTGCTGAGCATGGAGGCCACGCAAACCATCCATGAGAAGCAGCCGCTCACCGATCTCGGATTGGATTCGTTGATGGCGGTGGAGCTGCGCAACTTGCTGGGCGCGGGTTTGGGACTGCAGCGCGCGCTGCCCGCAACGCTGGTGTTTGATTATCCCACCACCGCCGCGGTGGCGAATTATTTCATGCGCACGCTGTTCGAGGAGGAAACGCCAGCGGCCGCGGCAGAACCCGCGCCTGCCGCCACCCTGGAGAACCTCGAGCAGCTTTCGGATGAGGAGATCGACCGGTTGTTTGCGGAGAAGATGGCCGGTGGTGGCTGAGGATTTTTGACTCCGCTGCCACCACCCTGTCATTCCGCAGGAACCTTGCGATGAGGCCTGCACCGAACTCAAATCAGCGCAAATTTCCTGCGGAATGCCAGGCGGAGTATCACCCGTCAAATTGATTCCTGAAGGAAGACGATGCCGGACTTTTTGCAACGCATTTCCCAGCTCTCCCCCAAGCGGCTTGCACTGCTGGCGATGGAGCTGCAAGCCAAGCTCGAACGCGTCGAGCAGGAACAGCAGGAGCCGATCGCGGTCATTGGCATGGGCTGCCGTTTTCCCGGCGGCGCGCATGATCCTGAATCTTACTGGCGCTTGCTGCGCGACGGCGTGGATGCCATTCGCGAGGTGCCGGCCGATCGCTGGGACATCAACGCCTATTATGATCCCGATCCCGACGCGCCCGGCAAAATGAGCACGCGCTTCGGCGGCTTTCTCGACCAGGTCGATCATTTCGATCCGCATTTCTTCGGCATTTCACCGCGCGAGGCCGCGAGCATGGACCCGCAGCAGCGGCTGCTCCTGGAAGTGACCTGGGAAGCGCTCGAACATGCCGGCCTGGCCGCTGAACGTCTGGAAGGCAGCGCCACCGGCGTATTCCTCGGCATCTGCAGCTCGGATTATCCGCAGCTCTTGCTCGGCCAGGGGCCGGAGACTTTCGATGCCTACCTCGCCACCGGCGCCTCACATGCCATTGCCTCCGGCCGTCTGTCTTATGTGCTCGGCGTGCATGGTCCGAGCGTTTCGATCGACACCGCGTGCTCCTCCTCGCTGGTGGCGGTGCATCTCGCCTGTCTGCATCTCCGCAGCCGCAGTTGCCGCCTGGCGCTGGCCGGTGGCGTAAACGTGATGCTCACGCCCGATACCACCATCACGCTCTCGAAAGCGCGCATGATGTCGCCCGAGGGCCGCTGCAAGACTTTCGATGCCTCCGCCAACGGTTTCGTGCGCGGCGAAGGCTGCGGCATAATCGTGCTCAAACGTCTGCGCGATGCGCTCGCTGACGGCGATAACATTCTCGCGCTGATTCTGGCCTCGGCGTGCAATCAGGACGGTCGCAGCAGCGGCATTACCGCGCCCAACGGTCCGGCGCAGGAAGCCGTCATGCGCGAAGCCCTGCGCCTGGCGCGCCTGGCGCCGCGCCAAATCGGCTACGTCGAAACCCACGGCACCGGTACTGCGCTGGGCGATCCGATCGAAGTCAACGCGCTTGCCGCGGCGCTGGGCCAGGGCCGCGAGCCGGGCAATCGCTTGCTGCTCGGTTCGGTCAAAACCAACTTCGGCCACCTCGAAGGTGCGGCCGGCATCGCGGGTTTGCTCAAACTCGTGCTGGCCCTGCAGCATAAACAAATCCCGCCGCATCTGCATTTGCAGAAACGCAATCCCTACATTCCGTGGGAAGATTATCCGCTCGACATACCGGCGGCGATGACGCCCTGGCCGGCGATCGACGGCAAACGCATCGGTGCCACCAGTTCGTTTGGCTTCAGCGGCACCAACGCGCATTTGGTGTTGGCGGAATGGGACAGCGCAGGCGCGCGCGAGTGGTTGCATGGAGGCGAAGCGGATGCTGCCGCGGGCCTGACGGCCGGCGCTTCGATCCCGTACGAACGGCCTCTGCATTTGTTCGCGCTTTCCGCGAAAAGCAAGCCGGCGCTGCAAGAGTTGGCGCAGCGCTATTCCAACCATCTGGCTGCTCATCCCGCAGCCGGCCTCGCGGATATGTGCTTCACCGCGAATACCGGGCGGTCGCATTTCACCCGGCGCGCCGTTCTTCTGGCAGACACCACAGCCGCCATGCAGGAGAAATTGGCCGCCCTGGCAGCGGGGCATTCGACAGAGGGCATGATGCTCGGCGAGCTGGCCGGTACCAAACGTCCCGAAGTGGTTTTTCTCTTCACCGGCCAGGGCGCGCAATACCCTGGCATGGCGCGCCGGCTTTATGAAACCCAACCGGTGTTTCGCGCTGCTTTGGAAAAATGTGATGCGCTGTTGCGGCCCTATTTGGAAAGGCCACTACTTTCGGTTCTGTTCAGTAATCAGTCATCAGTTGTCAGTGATCAGTCATCACTGCCTACTGACCACCGTTCACTGCTCACTGCTCACTGGCTTCATCAAACTGCTTATACCCAGCCTGCTTTGTTTGCGGTTGAATATGCCCTGGCGGAATTGTGGCGTTCGTGGGGCGTCGAGCCGGCCGCCGTGCTGGGCCACAGCGTGGGCGAATATGTTGCGGCCTGCGTTGCCGGCATGTTCAGCTTGGAAGATGGTTTGAAACTCATCGCCAACCGCGGCCGGCTGATGCAGGCGCTGCCTGCCAACGGTGCGATGTCTGCTGTGTTCGCCGGCGAAGCGCGGGTGCGCCCGGCGATTGCCGCCTATCGCGACAGTGTCGATCTCGCGGCGATCAACGGGCCCGAAAACCTCGTCATTTCAGGCGAGGCCGGTGCCGTGGCTGAAATCGTCGAGCGCTTGGCCAGCGAGGGCATCAAAAGCAAGTCGCTGAATGTCTCGCACGCGTTCCATTCGCCGTTGATGGAACCGATGCTCGACGCTTTCGAGAAGATCGCGGCCGAGGTCAACTACGCAGCGCCGCGCATTCCTGTGCTTTCCAATCTCACTGCCGCGCCGCTCGATTTCGAGAGCGAGATAGGCAAGCTCAGCGGCGCTTCTTCGCAACCGGCAGCACTGAGCAAAGCGATGGCAGCCTATTGGCGCCGGCACGTGCGCCAGGCGGTGCGCTTCTCGGATTCGATCATTCGTTTGCAGCAGGAGGGCTACCGTATCTTCCTCGAGATCGGCCCGCATCCGGTTTTGCTCGGCATGGCCGGCAAATGCCTGGAGGGACAAACCCCGCAACGGCCGGCGCCGCTTTGGCTGCCTTCCTTGCGCCAGGGCCGCGATGACTGGCAGCAGATGCTGCAGAGTTTGGCGGCGCTTTATCTGCAGAATGTGAACCTCGATTGGAACGGCTTCGATCGTGCTTATCCGCGCCGCCGGCTGGCGTTGCCGGCCTATCCGTTTCAGCGTGAGCGCTACTGGCTCGATCAAACCGTGGCGCGCAAATCCCAGCCGGCCGCCGTCCAGCAACGGCGCGCCCGTGATGAACAACCTGCTCGCCACCCGCTGCTGGGCCACAAGCTGGCCGGTCCGCTGCCCGTCTTCGAGATGCAACTCAGCCTGGCCGCGCTGAAGATGGTGGATGAGCATCGCGCCTATGGCGTCGCCGTGGTGCCGGGCGTGATTGTGTTGGTAATGGCTTTGGGGGCGGCGGCCGAGGCGTTGGGGGCGGCAACGGTGACATTGGAAGATGTCGTGATGCACGAGGCCCTGGTCTTGCCGGAGCACGGCAGCCGCACCGTGCAGGTGATTCTGACACCGGAAAACGCGGAGCGTGCCACGTTTCAGCTCTTCAGCAACGACGCGGCCGGTGCTGATCAGCGTGCAATATGGCGGCGGCATGCTTCCGGCAGAATCATTTTGAATCAACCCGCTGCCGACGCGGCGGAGAAATTCAACCTTGCTGAACTGCGCGCTCGCGGGAGTGAAGGCGAAGTGGCGGGGCTGATCGAACGCGTGCGCCGGCGCGGCATTCATGTCACGCCGCAATCGCAAACGCTCGCCCGCTTCTGGCACGGTGAGGGCGAAGCGCTCGGCCTGCTGCAGATGAATGCTGCCGTGCGCGGCGATTCTGAGGCCTTTCAAATTCACCCGGCCCTGCTCGATGCCTGTTTGCATACGCTCGAAGCAGCGTTGCCGGCTGTGGACCATGCGGCCGAAGGCACCTACATGCTGATGGGTCTGGCGCGTTTTGAATTGCGGCGCCGGCCAAGCGCGCAGGTGTGGGCGCACGCCCGGCTGCAGGAGAGTCGTGAAGCCAGGCGCGAGACATTGACGGCGGACTTGACTTTGTGTGACGAGGAGGGCGGCATCTTCGGCCGTCTCTCCGGCTTGCAGTTCAAGCGCGCCCGGCCGGAGAACATGCTGCGCTCGCAGCTCCGGCACCTGAACGACTGGCTTTACGAAGTGCAGTGGCAACCCCAGCCGGCCACCGGCGTAGAGCAGCCGCAGCCCGCGGATTTCATCCCCGGCCTCGCGGAAATCGCCCGCGCCGTGCAGCCGCACCTCGGCCGGATCTATCGCGAGAACGAGCTTGCCGTCTATGATGAGCTGCTGCCCCGGCTGGATGCAGTGTGCGGTGCCTATGTCAGCACGGCGCTGCAGCAACTTGGTTTCGAATTCACGCCGGGCAACCGGTTCCAGCCCGACGAGTTGATGGCGCATCTGCGGGTGCAAGCCCGGCATCGCCGTTTGTTCGAGCGCATGCTGCTCATGCTGCAGGAAGATGGCTTGTTGATGGCGGACGGCAGCACTTGGGAAGTCCGCACCGCGCCGGCGCCACGCGATCCCGGCGCCGAGATGAACGCCTTGCAGGCGGCCTTTCCGGCTTGTGCCACGGAATTGGCGATCACGCGGCGCTGTGGTGAGGGACTGGCGGCGGCGCTGCGCGGCGAGGTCGATCCGCTGCAGTTGCTTTTCCCCGGCGGCTCGCTGGAAGACACCGAGAAGCTCTATCAAGAAGCGCCGAACTCCAAGGCCTTCAATCTGCTGTTGCGCGAGGCCGTGGCCACCGCCGTGCAGAAGCTGCCGCAAAACCGCCGGCTGGCCGTGCTCGAAATCGGAGGCGGCACCGGCGGCACCACCAGCCGCTTGTTGCCGATTCTGCCCGCCGAGCGCACGGAATATGTTTTCACGGACATTGGGCAACTCTTCACGGCCAGAGCCGCGCAGAAGTTTAGAGACCATTCTTTCGTGCGCTATCAGGTGTTGGATATCGGCGCGGATCCGCTGGCGCAGAACCTTCCCGGCCATCATTTCGATTTGATTGTCGCGGCGAATGTGCTGCATGCCACCAGTGATTTGCGGATGACGCTGGCCAACGTGCAGAAACTGCTGGCGCCCGGTGGCCTGCTGGTCTTGCTCGAAGGCTCGGTGCCACAACGTTTCGGTGATTTGACCGTGGGCCTGACCGAAGGCTGGTGGAGTTATTCCGACAAGGACCTGCGCCCCGACTATGCTTTACTTTCCGAGGAGAAGTGGTTGGCGCTGCTCAAAGCCATGAGCTTCACGGAGGCGGTCGCCATTCCCGCTGGCGCTGATCGTGTCGGTGTGCTGCGCACTCAGGCGGTGATTTTGGCACGCGGCCCGCTGGCAGTGTCCGGCAAGAACGGCAGCGCAGGGAGAGCAAAAAGGGAAAAGGGGAGCTGGATCATCCTGGCGGATGAATCCGGCGTGGCAGAACAGCTCGCGCAGAGATTGCGTGGCGAGGAACAAACACCGATTTTGGTGCATGCCGGTGACAGCTTTGCCGCGCACTCCGCGCAGCAGTTCAGCCTCAATCCCGGCGAGCCGGAGGATTTCAAACGCTTGTTGCGGGAAACGCTGACGCCGGATCTGCCGCCCTGTCGCGGCATTGTGCATTTGTGGGCGCTCGATGCGCCGCCATTCGCCACCATCACACCGGCGAATCTGGCTGCAGCTCAATTCAATACAATTTCTGGTGCGCTGCATATCGTGCAAGCGCTGGCAGCAGTCGCCGCGGCAAAGTCCGCAGGCCTGTGGCTGGTGACGCGCCGGGCGCAGCCGGTTGAGCCGGATCCCGGAGAACTGGCAGCGCCGCAAGCGCCATTGTGGGGATTGGGCAAAGTCATCGCGATGGAGCATCCGGAATTGCGCTGCACGCTGGTCGATCTCGATGCTGGCGACGGCGCGCCCGAACTGCAGCGCGAGATAATGACACAGGACAGCGAAGATCAAATTGCTTTGCGCCGCGGCGTGCGCTATGTGCCGCGGCTGGTTGCCAGCGCAATGCGCCTCGACCCGCCGGCCGGCAGCCGTCTGCCGATTACCGGCGAGGGGACTTACCTCGTCACCGGCGGCTTGGCGGGCCTCGGCTTGCTGACCGCGCACTGGCTGGTCGAGCAGGGCGGCCGCCATCTCGTGCTGCTGGGCCGCAGCGCGCCTTCGGAAGCGGCGCAGGCAACGATTCGCGAGATGGAAGCCGCCGGCGCGCAAATCGCCGTCGCGCGCGCTGACGTGGCGGATTACGATCGCATGGCGCAGGTCATCGCGGACATCCACTCCAGCCTGCCGCCGTTACGCGGCATCATTCATTCCGCCGGCGCCATCGATGACGGCGTGTTGCTGCAGCAGAATTGGCCGCGCTTCGAGAAAGTGCTGCGTGCCAAAGTGCTCGGCGCGTGGAATCTGCATGCGTTGACGCAAGACCAACCGCTCGACTTTTTCGTGCTGTATTCGACCGGCGCCTCGCTGGTCGGTTCCGCGGGCCAGGGCAATCACGCGGCGGCCAACACGTTCATGGATGTGCTGGCGCATCAGCGTACCGCTCTAGGCCTGCCGGCGTTGAGCATCAACTGGGGCGCATGGTCGGAGATCGGCACGGTGACCCGCCACCGCCAAGGTGACCGCATTACGCTGCACGGCAGAAGCGCGATTGCGCCGCTGCAGGGTTTGCTCATTCTCGAACGTTTGCTGCAGGGCGCACCGCCACAAATCGGCGTGCTGCCGGTGGACTGGGCCGAAGCGTTTGCCGGCATGGGCGAACGCCTGCATGCGCCCTTCTTCGCGGAAATCCGGCGGGGCGTGAGCAGCCGGCCGGCTGTTGCGAGCGGGCAGCAACCCGGCGACGAGGAGGCGCCACCGGCAACCCTGCTGGCCCGCCTCAAAGCCGCGCCGGTGAGCAAGCGCCGGCAAATGCTGCAGCAGTTCGTGCAGGAGCAGGCGGTGAGAGTGTTGGGATTGGGTCCCTCCCGGCCCGTGCCGTTGCACCAGCCGTTGACCGAGCTGGGCCTCGATTCGCTGATGGCGGTGGAACTGCGCAATGCGCTCGGCAAGGCGGTGGAACAAACTCTGCCCGCGACCTTGCTGTTCGATCATCCGGCGATCGAGAACCTGGTCGATCATCTCGGCAAAAATGTGCTGGGGTTGGAGATTTCCGCTACCGGCGAGGAAGAATCGCCCAAGGCCAACGGCAAGCCCGCGCCGGCCGCGAAGGAAGCGGAGTTGGATGCGCTGTCCGATGAGGAAATGGCGGCGTTGCTCGAGGAGAAATTGAGGGGATTCTAGGCGGATGTTGAGATCGTTTATGTCAGATCACGTTGGTTTTGCATAAGGAATGCATTTGAGTGCTACGTCGTTGTCAAGACGTAAAACAGAAACACCTTGCGATCATGCCCTATGATTCATCTACCACAAATATGGGAATGCATTGAACGCCATATGCCCAGAGGGCAGTGGCAGGACATACGGGGCATTTATCGGCTGATTGAGCACAATCTTGATCTCGATGAGGAAGACTATGAGCCTCAAGCTCCAGCTTCATCAATACCCAAGTGGCAGCGCAATGTGCGAAATGTACTGCAATATTAGGAGGAAGACTGGTGAGATCGAGTGGAACGGTAATCGCAGATATCGAATCCTGACTTGAGATATGCTGGCCTGATCGGCAGTCATGCGCAAACTCGCCCTTCTCCGTGACTACAATGTGGGCGCGGATCTCTCGATCAGCCATGTAATCGTGTTTTTTTGGAATGACTGCAATGCCTCGATGGTGACCGGCTTGAGCATGAAGGCTGGGATTTCGTGAAGCTCAAATTGGCTCAACGTATAGGCGAGCACTTCCAATGAGAGGCCGGCGTCTTTTTGCTGTGCGAGTTCAAAGTACTTCGGCACCGTGCAGCCAGCCAGATCGAGAAAATAGAGATCGAGCAAGTCTTTGATTTCGGTTCGCCCCAACGCTGCGCAGATCTTGTTGGCGGTGATGTCCTCTATGGAATCGACCAGCACGTTTCCGAATCGAGTAGGCGGCTTGATTGATGCGGCATAGTCCCGCGAGAAATGTAATGTCAACGGGTCTTCGGGGGTGCCAACGCGAAAATGTTTGAAGTAGGATGTGACACGCACCGGCGTGAAAGCAATCTTGAGTTCCCGGCACGCTCTGCTGGTTATGGCATCAGCAGCTTGAAAAGCGTCATCGTCTTGAGTGAAGAGATCAAGATCTTCGGAGTAGCGGTGATACAAATAGTATGCACTCAACGCTGTGCCGCCCGTCAGATAGTAAGCATCAGTCATCTGAAAGAAGGCTTCCAGGAAGCTACTTTGCAGTGGGCTCAGAATGTTCATCCGGTTTGACGATGCCATGTGCCAGCCATTGCGTGTACATGAACTCCCAAAACTTTCGCTCGCGGCCCAGGCGCGGCAGCAGGCGTTCGCGGTAGGCGAGAAAATTCTCGAGAGTGATGAATTTCCAAACATCGGCATAGCGCGCGTCGCGCAGAATTTTGGCCATCAGCCAAATCTTCTTGGACTCCTCGCCGGTCGCGAGCATCTCCTTGATCTGGCCGACCGTGTAGCGATAGTCCCACATGAAATATGGGACGATGTCGTCGCGGGAGAGATCGAGCAACGCATGTTCGGTTTTGGCATTCACGACGATTCCCTTCTGCACGGTTGTTCTATCGGCCAGCCGCTCGGGCCGCAAATATGGCGTGACCAGTTTCAATATATGCCAAGCGAGAATTTGTTGCAATTCTTTGTTTTCACCGGCCGCCCTTGAATTCCTGTCCGGTTGTTGATTGAATATTGAACCGACTTGGTCGGATTCACCGCCGGGTCGATACGTCCGCTGGAGATTCCAGCCTGTTTCGCCCGGCGTTGATTGAGGAACCTGAATGAGTATTCCCGCTCAACCCAAAGACCAGCGCGAGCTGCTCAAACGCGCGTTGTTGAAAATCGACGACCTGCAAGCCCGGCTCGACCGGCTCCATGAGCCGATCGCCGTGATCGGCATGAGCTGCCGCTTTCCCAACGGCGCCAATGATCCGGAAAGCTTCTGGCGCTTGCTGCGCGCGGGTGTCGATGGCATCACTGAAATTCCGCCGGAGCGCTGGAACGTGGACGAGCATTACGATCCCGATCCCAGTGTTCCCGGCAAGATGTACACGCGCCGCGCCGGCTTCGTCGATGGCGTCGATCGTTTCGATCCGCAATTCTTCGGCATTGCGCCGCGCGAAGCGGTGAGCATGGACCCGCAGCAGCGCTTGCTGTTGGAGGTGACCTGGGAGGCGTTGGAGCACGCCGGCCAGGCGCCGGCAAAACTCGCCGGCTCACGCACCGGCGTTTACCTCGGCATCAGCGGCAACGATTACTCGCATCTGCAATCCTCCTCCGGCGAGCGGGATTACATCGACACCTACTTCGGCGCGGGTGTGGCGCACAGCATTGCCTCCGGCCGGATTTCCTATTTGCTCGGCCTGCAAGGCCCGAGCGTTTCCGTTGACACCGCCTGCTCGGCCTCGCTTACCGCTTTGCATCTTGCCTGCCAAAGCCTGCGTCTGGGCGAAAGTGATATGGCGCTGGCCGGCGGCGTGAATGTGATTCTCTCGCCGGACGGCATCATCACCGCTTCGCAGGCGCGCATGCTCTCGCCCGACGGCCGCTGCAAAACCTTCGACGCCTCCGCCGATGGTTACGTGCGCGCGGAAGGCTGCGGCATGGTCGTGCTCAAACGCCTGTCCGATGCCCTCGCCAACCACGACGACATCCTCGCCCTCATTCGCGGCACCGCCGCCAACCAGGATGGCCGCAGCAGCGGCCTGACCGCCCCCAACACCGCGGCGCAGCAAGCCGTGATTCGCGAAGCGCTGGCGAAGTCCGGCCTGCAACCCGGTGACATTTCCTATCTCGAAACGCACGGCACCGGCACCTCGCTGGGTGATCCCATCGAAGTGCAGTCGCTGGGCGCGGTGTTCGGCGCGGACCGTTCGCCCGAGCATCCTCTGTTGATCGGCGCGGTGAAATCCAACATCGGCCACCTCGAAGCTGCCGCCGGCATTGCGGGTTTCATCAAAACCGTGCTGGCGCTGCAGCAGCGTGAACTGCCGCCGAGCCTGCATGTGCGCAAACTGAATCCCTACATCGCGTGGGACAAGCTGCCGATCAAAGTCGTGACCGAGGCCATGCCCTGGCCCCTGCCGCCCAACCAGCGCCGCCTGGCGGGCGTAAGCTCGTTCGGTTTCAGCGGCACCAACGTGCACGTCATTCTGGAGGAAGCCCCGGCGCGCCCACCGGCCGAGGAGACGAGCCAGGTCGATCGGCCGCTGCATCTGCTCACCCTTTCGGCAAAGAGCGAAGCGGCGCTCAAGGCGTTGGCGGGCCGCTATGCGCGCCATTTTGCGGAGAATGACGCGGCGGCGCTCGGCGACCTATGTTTCACGGCAAATGCGGGGCGCGGCCATTTCACTCACCGGTTGGCCGTGACGGCGGAGGCGCTCACGACGGCGCGGGAGAAACTGGCGGCTTTCTCCGCCGGACAAATGCCCGCCGGTTTACATTTGGGCAAAGTCGATGAGAGCCAGCGGCCGGAAATCGCGCTTCTGTTCACCGGACAGGGCGCGCAATATCTCAACATGGGCCGTCAGCTCTACGAGACCCAGCCGAGTTTCCGCCGGACGCTCGACCGCTGCGATGAAATTTTGCGGGCGCATCTTGAACAGCCGCTGCTCTCTGTGTTGTTCAGTGATCAGTCAGCAGTGGCCAATGATCAGTCAACAGTGACCAGTGATCAGTCAACAGTGGCCGGTGATCAGTCACGCCGGCCGGCTGATCACCGATCACCGATCACTGCTCACTGGCTGCATCAAACCGCCTATACGCAGCCCGCGTTGTTTGCGCTGGAATATGCGCTCGCGGAGTTGTGGCGCGCCTGGGGCGTGACACCAGCGCTGGTGATGGGCCACAGCGTGGGCGAATACGTGGCGGCGTGCGTCGCGGGCGTGTTCAGTTTGGAAGACGGTTTGAAATTGATCGCGGCCCGTGGCCGGCTGATGCAGGCGCTGCCGCGCAACGGCGCGATGGTGGCGGTGTTTGCCGAAGAAGCGGCCGTGCGCGCAGCGCTGGCGCCGTTTGTGGACCGTGTTGACATTGGCGCGATCAATGGTCCCACCAACATCGTCATCTCAGGCGAAGCTGCGGCAGTGGCGGAACTGGTCGCGCAATTCGACAGCGCGGGCGTCAAGAGCAAACAACTGACCGTCTCACATGCCTTTCATTCGCCTTTGATGGACCCGATGCTGGAGGAGTTCGAACGGATCGCGGCGGAAATCGAGTATGCTGCGCCGCGCATCGGTTTGATTTCCAATCTCACCGGCAAGCTCGTGGCCGAAGATGAAGTCACCAACGCGCAGTACTGGCGCCGCCACGTGCGCGGCGCGGTGCGCTTTGCCGAGGCCATGGCGGCGCTGCAGCAGCAGGGCTGCCGAATCTTTCTCGAAATTGGCCCCAGCCCGACTTTGCTGAGCATGGGGCAGCGCTGCCTGCCCGAAGGCTCAGGCTTGTGGCTGCCCTCGCTGCGCCAGGGCCGTGCCGATTGGCAAACCATGCTGGATTCGCTCGCCGGCCTGTATGTTCACGGCGTGAATGTAGATTGGGCGCGCTGCGACCGCGATTATGCTCGCCGCCGCGTCATCCTGCCGACTTATCCGTTTCAACGCAGCCGCTATTGGGCCAAGGCCGCAGAGCGGGGCAAGGCGCGAGGGGCAAGAGGCAAGGCACAAGGGGCAGGGCATCCGCTGCTGGGCGAGCGTTTGCGGTCCGCTGTGAAAGAGATGCAATTCGAGACCGAGATCAGTCTGCAAACGCACGAGTTCTTGCGCGACCATCAATTTTATGGGACCGCAGTTTTTCCCGCGGCGGCTTATGTTGAAATGGCGCTGGCCGCGGCTGCCGAAGCGCTGGGCGAGGTGCCTCCTGTGCTGGAGCAGATGAGTATTCATGAAGCTTTGCTGGTGGCGGAAGACAAATCCGCAATCGTGCAATTGATTCTCTCGCCGCCGGCGGAAGGCAAGTTTACTTTTCAAATTTGCAGCCTGAGCGAAAGCGGCGGCGCCGGCAAGTGGAAGCTGCACGCCGAGGGCACGATTCTGTCGAGCGGGGTGAACCCTCCTGCTGAAAGCATCGCACGCGAGCAAATTCTCGCGCGCTGCCCGCATCAGTTGGATGTGGAGGAATACTATCGACGCTTTAGCGAATTGGGAGTCGATTACGGTCCGAGCTTCCGCGGGTTGACTGCGATCCAACGCGGCGCAGGCGAAGCCCTGGGACACGTGCAACTGCCGGCCGGAACCGCCACGAACAATTTTCACCTGCATCCGGCGCTGCTCGATGGCTGCCTGCAATTGCTGGGTGCCGCGGCATTCGATGACAGTCACAAGGATGAGCAGAGAATCTACATGCCGGCGGGTTGCGAGCGGCTGCGGCTTTATCGCACGCAATGGCAGGAAGCGTGGTGTCATGCGCGATTGCGGCCGGGCCGGAGCGAGCAAGCGCTGGTTTGCGATCTGCACCTGTTCGACGAGGCCGGTGCCCTGGTCGCGAGCCTCGAGGGCTTGCGCTGCAAACGCGTGACCCCGGCGGCGATGCAGCGCGCGCCGCAGAAGCTCGACAACTGGCTGTACGAAATCCACTGGCAGCCGCAGACATTGGCAGAAGCGCCGGCGGCTGCGCCGGCACCGCCGGGCGTTTGGCTGATTTTGACCGAGGCCAATGGCGCCGGCAAGGCTCTGGTGGAATGTCTGGAACGCCAACAGCAAACCTGCATTCTCGTTTCCGCCGGGGAAGAATTCGAACGACGGCAGCCGGCGCACTGGTGCGTCAATCCGGCGCAGCGGGCTGATTTCGAACGCTTGCTGCAGGAAAGCGGACTGGCGAGCGAGCCCAACTGGCGCGGGGTGGTGCATCTGTGGAGTCTGCCGTCCGGCATTGATGAAAACACGGAAGCGATCGCGCTGCAGGCGGCCGAGCAACTTCTCTGCGGCAGCGTGATGTCGTTGGTGCAGGCCATCGCGGGCGCAAAGCTCGCGGCTGCGCCGCGCCTGTGGCTGGTTACGGCTGGTGCCCACCGTGTCAGCGAGGAAGCCGAACCGCCGGCGGCTGTGCAAATGCCGTTGTGGGGACTCGGCAACGTGATCGATCTCGAACATCCGGCGTTGCGTTGCAGCCGGATCGATCTCGATCCTGGTGCCGGACAAACAGCAACTGCGCCTGCGCTGCAGCAGCTTGCGGACGAGTGTTTGGCGGCGAGTGCTGAAAATCAAATTGCCTGGCGCAGCGGCCGGCGCTACGTCGCGCGGCTGCGGCGCGCTCAGCTTGAAAGTCACGAATCCCGCTCGCTTCGGGATTCGGTATTAGAGGAGCGTCCGGTCAAGTTGGAGATTACCAAGCGCGGTATTTTGGAAAATCTCCAACTTGTACCGTTGACGCGGCGGCCGCTGCAACGCGGCGAAGTGGAAATCCGCGTGCTCGCCACGGGTTTGAATTTCCGCGACGTGCTCAACGCGCTCGGCATGTATCCCGGCGATCCCGGCCCGCTCGGCAACGAATGCGTCGGCCGGATCGTGGCGTTGGGCGAAGGCGTGACCGGCCTGGCAGTCGGTGAGGAAGTGATGGCGTTGGCCGCGGACACCTTTGCGACTCACGTCACCACCGAGGCGGCTTTCGTGGTGCCCAAGCCGGCGCGGCTCAGTCTCGCAGAGGCGGCCACGCTGCCGATCACTTTTCTCACGGCCTATCATGCTCTGCATCATCTCGGGAAAATGCAGGCCGGCGAGCGGGTGTTGATTCATGCGGCAGCCGGCGGCGTGGGGCTGGCCGCGGTACAGCTCGCGCAGCGCGCCGGTGCAGAGATTTTTGCGACGGCAGGCAGTCCGGAGAAGCATGCCTATTTGCGGGCGCTGGGCGTGCAGCACATTTTCAGCTCACGCACGCTCGATTTCGCCGAGCAGATCCGGCAGCGCACCAACGGCGAAGGCGTCGATCTGGTGTTGAATTCGCTGGCGGGAGAATTCATTCCCCACAGCCTATCGCTGCTGCGGCGGGGTGGCCGCTTTTTGGAGATCGGCAAGACTGACGTGTGGAACGCCGACAGCGTCAAGGCGCAGTATCCGGAAGTGTCCTACCACATCATCTATCTCGGCGAAACCGTGCACGCGCAACCCGCGCTGATTCGGCAGCAGTTTCTGGAATTGTGCGAGGCCTTCGGCCGCGGCGAGCTTCATCCCCTGCCCGCGACTTCCTTTCCGCTGGCCGAGGCAGTGAGCGCATATCGCTACATGGCGCAGGCCCGGCACATCGGCAAAGTCGTTTTGACCCAGACGGAGCAGGCGAGGGACGAGGGGCAAGAGGCAAGGGGCGAGGGGCAAGGGGCAATTAGGGCGCACGCCAGTTATCTCATTACCGGCGGCATGGGCGCGTTGGGTTTGCAGGTAGCCAGGTGGATGGTGGAACAAGGCGCACGGCATTTGGTGCTGGTGGGGCGCTCGGCTCCCTCATCGGAAGCGAGCCGCGCGATTGCGGAGATGGAGCAGGCGGGAGCAAAGATCACGATCGCGCAGGCCGACATCAGCCGGGAAGACGAAGTTAAACGAATCCTCGCCACGAGTGCGCCACCGTTGCGCGGCATCGTGCATTCCGCCGGCGTGCTGGCTGACGGCATTCTGCTGCAGCAGGATTGGCCGCGCTTTGCGAACGTGCTGGCGCCCAAGATGAACGGCGCCTGGCATCTGCATCGCGCCACCCGCCACTTGCCGCTGGACTTCTTCGTGATGTTCTCCTCGATCGCCGCTGTGTTCGGCGCAACCGGCCAGAGCAACTATGCCGCCGCCAACGCCTTTCTGGATGGTCTGGCGCATTATCGCCGCTGGCAGGGGCTGCCGGCTCTGAGCATCAACTGGGGCGCGTGGGCAGAGGGCGGCATGGTCACCGGCTTGGGCAAGCGCGGCGAACAGAAGATGAGCGGCACGGGTTTGAGTTTGATCGCGCCCGAGCAAGGGGTGCACGTGCTGGCGCAGTTGCTCGCGAGCGGCCGCACGCAAGTGGCGGTGATGCCGATGGCCTGGCAGCAGTTCCTGCAGCGCTTTGTGCCGGGCCAGGAGCCGCCGCTCTATGCCGAAATTGCCAAGCAGACCCGCATTGATCCCAAGCATTTCAAAGCGCCGGAGCAAGCAGCCACGATCCTGCAGGAGTTGGACAAAGCCACACCCGCGGAGCGCCTCGAGCTGCTGACCGCTCACGTGCGCGAGCAGGTGGTCAAAGTGTTGGGACTCGAAGGCGCGCCAGCGCCGGAGCTGCAGCAAGGATTGACGGAGCTCGGCATGGATTCGCTGATGGCGGTGGAACTGAGCAATCGCTTGCGCGCCAGCTTGGGGAAAACCCTGCCCTCGACTTTGGCATTCGAGTATCCGACCATCGCGGCGCTGACGAAATTTCTCGCCACTGAAGTGCTGGCGGTGGCGACGGCGGAGGCGGCAGAGTCCGCAAACGGAAATGGCAGCGCTGCGACGGGTGCAGAGACGCTCGAGCATCTTTCGGGGGAGGAATTGGAAGAGTCGCTGTTGCAGGAATTGGAGGGGGCGGGGTATTAGCCTGCGGCCTGTGATGCCAGCCGGCTGGAGGGGAGGAGGTGGTTGTTTTTCGGTTGTGAGTCTGCTGCGATTCAAGTCGCAGTTTCTTGGTGGAAGTGACCAGGGCGGCCAAGGCGCAATGGCATTGCGCGGTGGCGAGATTCGATTCATTCAAATAGTACAAACCCAAGAATCAGAAAGTCAAAAACGCCTACGATTGAAATCGCAGGGTAATGGCGGAAGCACAGCATCTTTGCAACGACATCAAGCATGAGCAACCCTCCCAAGCATTCTCCCGATCAAGACGCTCTGCGGCGCGCATTGTTCGCCGTGAAGGACATGCGGGCCAAGCTCGAAGCCCTGGAGCAGGCGAAGAAAGAACCGATTGCGATCGTCGGTCTGGCCTGCCGGCTGCCCGGCGGCGTGCGCGACCGCCGAAGTTATTGGCATCTGCTCGCAAACGGCATCGATGCGGTCAGCGAAATCCCGGCAGACCGCTGGGACGTCGAGGCTTACTATGATCCCGATCCCGAGGCGCCCGGCAAGATGTACACGCGCCACGGTTCGTTCGTCAGCGACATCGACAAGTTCGATCCGCAATTCTTCGGCATCGCGCCGCGCGAGGCGGCGAGTATGGATCCGCAGCAGCGCATGCTGCTGGAGGTGACCTGGGAGGCTTTGGAGAATGCCGGTTATGCTCCGGACAAGCTGGCGGGCAGTGCGGCCGGCGTGTTTGTCGGCATCAGCACCAATGATTTTGCGCATTACCTCAAGCGCGACAACGATCCGAGCTACATCGATCCCTACACCGGCACCGGCGGCGCGTTTTGCGTGGCTGCCGGCCGGTTGTCTTATTTGCTCGGCCTGCACGGTCCCAACTTCGCGGTGGATACTGCCTGCTCCTCGTCGCTGGTGGCCGTGCATCTCGCCTGCGAGAGTTTGCGCAGCGGCAAGTCACCGATGGCGATTGCCGCCGGCGTGAACTTGATTTTGATTCCCGAGCCGAACGTCTATTTCACCCGCATGCGCGCGATTTCGCCGGACGGCCGCTGCAAAACCTTCGACGCCGCCGCCGACGGCTACGGCCGCGGCGAAGGCTGCGGCGTGATCGTGCTCAAGCGGCTGGCGCAGGCTGTGGCGGACGGCGATCACATTCATGCCGTCATTCGCGGCACGGCAATCAATCATGACGGCCGCAGCAGCGGCCTCACCGTGCCCAACGGCCAGGCGCAGCAGGCGGTCATCCGCGCCGCGCTCGCCGACGCCGGCCTCGATCCGCTGCAGGTGGGGTATGTTGACGCGCACGGCACCGGCACGCCGCTGGGTGATCCCATCGAAATGCGGGCGCTGGCTGCGGCGCTGTGTCGCAGCCGTTCCAGCGCGCAACCGCTGCTCGTCGGCTCCGCCAAAACCAACTTCGGACATCTCGAAGCCGCGGCCGGCATTGCCGGACTGCTGAAAGTCGTGCTGGCGCTGCAACACCGCCAGATTCCGCCGCATCTGCATTTCAAGAACCCCAGCCCGCACATTCCCTGGGACGAAATCCCAGTGACCATTCCTACCAAACTGCAGCCATGGCAGGCGCAACCGGGCGAGCGCATTGCCGGCGTCAGCTCGTTTGGATTCAGCGGCACGAATGCGCATGTCGTGCTGCAGGAGTGGGAGGCGGTGAGATCGGGAGAGGGGGAGGGGGAACCTGTGAGGGTTTCGTTGGAGGATGCGGCCCGGAATGGACTGCAGATTTTGACCCTTTCTGCCAAGAACGACACCGCGTTGCGTGAGCTGGCGCAGCGCTACGAGCGTCATTTGGCCGCGCCCGAGGCGCCGTCGTTGGCAGATGTTACTTTCACCGCCAACACCGGCCGCGCACATTGGGCACATCGCCTGGCGGTTACTGCGGAATCAGCGGAGCAACTGCGGGAAAAACTCGCGGCCTTTGCGGCGGGCCAGCCCGCGCCGAATGTCATCACCGGGGTGAGCGCGGAAGCAGCCACCGGCGGACCGAAGCTCGCGTTTCTCTTCACCGGTCAGGGCGCGCAATATCCCGGCATGGGCCGTCAGCTTTATGAAACGCAGCCCGTGTTTCGCGCCACTTTGGAGAAATGTGACGAACTGCTGCGGCCGCATTTGGAAAAGCCGCTGCTCTCGGTTCTGTTCAGTAATCAGTCATCAGTTGTCAGTGATCAGTCCTCACTGCCTGCTGACCACCGCTCACTGCTCACTGATCACTGGCTTCATCAAACCGCTTACACCCAGCCGGCGCTGTTTGCGCTGGAGTATGCGCTGGCGGAGATGTGGAAAGCCTGGGGCATCAAGCCCAGCGTGGTGATGGGGCACAGCGTGGGCGAATACGTTGCCGCTTGTGTGGCGGGCATGCTCAGCCTCGAAGACGCGTTGAAATTGATTGCGGCGCGCGGCCGTTTGATGCAGGCGTTGCCGCCGGCGGGCGCAATGGTGGCGGTGTTCACCAACGAATTCAAAGTCGCGCAGGCCCTCATTCCCTTTCAAGAGCAGGTCGATATCGCCGCGATCAACGGGCCGCAGAACGTGGTGATCTCCGGCGAGCAGGAGGCGGTGGCCGCGATCGTCAAAGCGCTCGAGGCCGAAGGGATCAAAAGCAAGGCTTTGACGGTTTCGCACGCCTTTCATTCGCCGTTGATGGAGCCGATGCTCGATGCCTTCGAGCGGATCGCCGCTGAGATTGCTTTCCAGCCGCCGCGCGTGCCGCTGATTTCCAATGTCACCGGACGGCGTCTCGAAATCGAATCGTGGCAGGCGGGTTCGGCGCCGGTCGCGCATCAATCCGGCGCTTTTCCCAATCCGCAGATCTACTGGCGCCGTCACGTGCGCGAGGCCGTGCGCTTTGCCGCTTCGCTGCACACGCTCCAGGAAATGGGCTGCCAGGTTTTTCTCGAGCTCGGGCCGAACCCGACGTTGTTGGGCATGGCCAAGGCCTGCGTGCCGGCGAATTACGGAACATGGGTGCCGTCCCTGCGCAAAGGCCAGGAAGACTGGCCGGAGATTCTCAAGAACCTGGCCACGCTCTACGTGAACGGCGTCGAGGTAAACTGGTCCGCCTTGCATCGCGAACGCGGTGGCCGGCGAGTGCCGCTGCCCACTTATCCGTTTCAACGCGAGCGGTACTGGATCGACGAGCGCCGGGCAAAAGCCGAGGGTCCCGCTGCCCTTGCGGCGTCCGATATTGCCGCCTCCCATCCCCTGCTCGGCGCTCGGCTGCCGGTAGCTCTGGCCGACAACGTGATTTTCGCGGCGGAGATCGGCACACGGCGCCAAAGCTATCTCGACGATCATCGTGTGCACGGCGTGGCGGTGTTTCCCGCCACTGCCTATTTGGAATTGGCGCAAGCCGCTGCAGCAGAAGCCCTGGGCGGCCAGGCTTGCGAAGTTGCGGAATTGTTGATTCAAGCGCCGCTGTTGCTCGAGGAAGAGGGCAGCCGCCGCGTGCAGACCGTTCTGCTGCGCGGCGAGCAAGCGGAGACTCCCTTTCAAATCTACAGCTTCAGCAGTGAAGACAACGCCTGGAGTCTGCATGCCCAAGGCCGGCTCGTGCCGATTTCGTCTGAAACGGCGGACGCCGCGGCCGACACGCTGGCGGCGATTCGCGGCCGCTGCCGCACGGAGTTGCCGGCGGCAGACTTCTACGACAACATGCAGCACAGCGGCGTGGAATACGGACCGCAATTTCGCGGCATCACCCAGCTTTGGCGCGGCGAGCAGGAAGCGATAGCCGCGGTGCATCTGCCGACCGCGCTCGCCGCCGAGGCGGAGACGCATCATCTTCATCCCGCCTTGCTCGATGCCTGTTTGCAAGTGCTCGGCGCCTGCCTGAATCAAGGCGCGACTGCGACCGGCGAAACCTATCTGCCGATTCGCGTCGAGCGGTTTCGGCTGCATGGCAAGGGCCACGGCCGGGTGTGGAGTCACGCCCGTCTGCACCGGCAGGAGAATGACTCGCCCGAAACTCTCACCGGCGATCTTTTCGTTTATGATGAAGCCGGCCGCCTCGCCGCCGAGATTCTCGGCTTGCATCTCAAGCGCACCGCGGCCGCCGCGCTGCAGCGTGCGCTGACCGACAAGCTGCCGGATTGGCTCCATCGTTTGCACTGGCAGCCGCAGCCGCTCAGCACCGCGCCCGCGGCCGGCCGTGGCGAGGCCTGGCTGCTCTTTGCCGATCGGCACGGCTTTGGCGCCAAACTTTTGGACCAACTGCAAAGTCGCGGCGAACACGGCACGCTGGTTTTTGCCGGCGCGTGCTACCGCCGCCGCGACGATGGACATTTCGAAATCGATCCTGCCCGGCCCGAGGATTTTCTCCGCGTCCTGCAGGAATCTGCCGGCCGGCCGTGGCGTGGCGTGATCTATCTTTGGGGTTTGGAGAACGTGGTGCGGCCTGAGCTGCCGGTTGCGGAACTGGAGGCGCAGAGCGCGCACGTTTGCGGCGGCGCCTTGTTTTTGGTGCAGGCGCTGGCTCGCCTCACCGCTGCGCCGCTGCCGCAATTGTGGTTGGTGACCGGCGGCAGCCAGCCGGTGGGCGCAAACAACGCAGCCGTGGCCGTGGTACCCTCAGCGTTGTGGGGACTCGGCCGCACGATTGCTGCCGAGCATCCGGAGCTGCGCTGCAAACGCGTGGATCTCGATCCCGGCATGGCAGGCAATCTCGCTGCCGCCAGCGGCGATGCGCCGGTCGAAGGATTTCCCAATGAAGAGAATGTGCCGTTGTTGGTGCAGGAGCTTCTGCGCGACGACGACGAGGATCAGATTGCTTATCGCGGCAACGTGCGCCACCTCGGCCGCCTGGTGAAGATCGATGCGCGCCGGGCCAAGCGCGAGCAGCCGGCGGCGCAAACACGGCCGGCAATTGCGCCGGAGCAAGCCCTGCAGTTGTTGATCAGCAAGCGGGGCGTGCTCGACCATCTCAGTTATCAACCGGTGGCGCGGCGCCAGCCCGGTCCCGGCGAAGTCGAGATCGAGGTGCAGGCCACGGGTTTGAATTTTCGCGACGTGCTCAACGCGCTCGGCATGTATCCCGGTGATCCCGGGCCGGTGGGCGGCGAATGCGCCGGCCTCATCGTGGCCGTGGGAGAGGGCGTGACGAATTACGCGATCGGCGAGGCCGTCATCGCGCTGGGCGCCGGTTGCTTCACCACGCATCTCACCACGCGCGCGGATTGGATTGCGCCCAAGCCCGCCGCTTTGAGTTTCGCCGAAGCCGCTGCCATTCCCATCACTTTTCTTACCGCGTACTACGGCTTGCATCAACTTGCGGGAATCAAGGCCGGCGAGCGCGTCTTGATTCATGCCGCGGCCGGCGGCGTCGGTCAGGCCGCGCTGCAGTTGGCCCAGCGTGCCGGCGCTGAAGTGTTCGGCACCGCCAGTCCGGGCAAATGGGATTTTCTCAAAGCGCAGGGCGTGACGCACATCATGAATTCTCGCACCCTGGCGTTTGCCGAGCAAGTGTTGCAGGCCACTCAGGGCGCGGGCGTTGATATCGTTCTCAATTCGCTGGCGCACGAGTTCATTCCCAAAAGTCTGGCGATTCTCGCGCCGCACGGCCGGTTTCTGGAGATCGGCAAGCGCGGGGTGTGGAGCAACGAGCAGGTGGCGGCGCTGCGCCGTGATGTTTCCTACTGGGTCTATGATCTCGGCGTGGTGATGCTGGAAGACCCGGCACTGCTGCAGAAAATGTATCGCGAGCTGCTCGCCGGATTCGAAGCGGGCACGCTCAAACCGCCGCCCGTGAAAGTTTTTTCCCGCGAACAAACGCTGGACGCGTTTCGCTACATGGCGCAGGCGAAGCACGTGGGCAAGGTGGTGGTGGAGCAAGGGGCAAAGGGCAAGGAGCAAGAGGCAAGGGGCAGGGGGCAAGGGGCAATTGATGCGGAGGCTAGTTATCTCATCACCGGCGGGATGGGCGCGTTGGGTCTGAAAGTTGCCGAATGGTTGGTGGAGAAGGGCGCCCGCCATCTCGTGCTGGTGGGCCGGCGTGCGCCCAGCGCTGCGGCCGCGGCT
This sequence comes from bacterium, assembly GCA_023150945.1. Taxonomy (NCBI): domain Bacteria; species bacterium. The sequence goes on from JAKLJX010000029.1 coordinate 29,826, forward strand.
GTGATTCAAAAACTGGAAGCAGACGGCGCCCGCATCATGACCGTTGCCGCTGATGTTGCGTCGGCGGAGGAAGTGCAGCGCATTCTTCAGAAAATGGTGCAAGCCGGCCTGCCGCCGCTGCGCGGAATCTTTCATGCCGCCGGTGTGCTGGAAGACGGCGTGTTGTTGCAGCAGAACTGGCCGCGCTTTGCGAAAGTGTTCGCGCCCAAAGTCTCCGGCGCGTGGAATCTGCACACGGCCACGCTCGGAATGGCGCTTGATTTCTTCGTGCTGTTCTCCTCCACTTCGGCGCTGCTCGGCGCGGCTGGTCAGGGCAACTACGCTGCCGCCAACGCCTTTCTCGACGGCTTGGCGCACTATCGCCGTGCTCTCGGCCTGCCGGCCTTGAGTGTTGATTGGGGACCCTGGGCGGAAGTGGGAATGGCTGCCAATCTCGGCAGCAAAGAGCAGCAACGTCTCGCGAGTCAGGGCATGGGCACGATCGCGCCCAGCCAGGGCTTGCGGATTCTCGCAGAGTTGCTCGGCCGCGACGAGGCCCAGATCGGCGTTCTGCCGGTGCACTGGCGCAAATTTCTCTTGCAGTTTGCTGCCGGCAAAGTTCCGCCCGTGTTGCGTGCGATCGCCGGCGAAATGTCAAGCCGGCCGGCGGAAAAGGCGGCCGCGCCGGTTTCCACCAATGAATTCCAACAGCGCTTGGAAGCGGCCCAGCCCGCAGAACGGCCGGGTCTCATGGTGACACACGTGCGCGCGCTGGTTGCCCGCGTGCTCGGTTTGCATTCTCTTGAGGCCATCGGTTTGCAGCAGCCACTGCAGGAACTGGGCATGGATTCCCTCATGGCGGTCGAGCTGCGCAATGCCATTGGCAATTCCGTGGGCCGCGAGCTGCCCGCGACTCTGCTCTATGATTATCCCACCGTCAAAGCGCTGGCGGATTATCTGCTGGAGAAAGTCTTCGTGTTCAGTGCGGCGCCGGCACCGGCCAAAGCGGAAAGGAAAGCCGTGGCCGCCGACGAAGCGATTGCGATCATCGGCTTGGGTTGCCGCTTTCCCGGCGGCGCGGACGGTGCGGCCTCGTTTTGGCAATTGCTGCACGAGGCCCGCGAAGGTGTGAGCGAAGTGCCGGCCGAACGCTGGAACATCGACGCATACTACGATCCCAATCCCGATGCGCCCGGCAAAATGTACGTGCGCAAAGGCGGCTTCCTGCGCGAGGTGGACAAGTTCGATGCGCGCTTCTTCAGCATCACGCCGCGCGAAGCCGTCAGCATGGATCCGCAGCAGCGCCTGCTGCTCGAAGTGACGTGGGAGGCGCTCGAACACGCGGGCCTGGTGCCGGAAACCATAATGGGCAGTCAGACCGGTGTGTTCGTCGGCATCAGCGGCACGGACTATTCCCAGCTTCTGCTCAAGCGCCTCGATGCCGCCAGCATCGACGCCTATGCCGGCACCGGCAATGCCTTCAGCGTGGCCTCGGGACGGCTGTCGTACACCTTCGGTCTGCAGGGGCCCAGCCTGGCGGTGGACACCGCTTGTTCTTCCTCGCTGGTATCCGTGCACCTTGCCTGCAACAGTCTGCGCCGCGGTGAATGTGATCTCGCGTTGGCGGGCGGCGTGAATCTCATCCTCACGCCCGAGGCCACCATCAATTTTTCGCGCGCACGCATGCTGGCGGCTGATGGCCGTTGCAAGACTTTCGACGCGGCCGCGGATGGTTACGTGCGCGGCGAAGGCTGCGGCATGATCGTGCTCAAGCGCTTGTCACAGGCGCAGGCCGACGGCGACAACATTCTCGCGATCATTCGCGGCTCGGCGGTCAATCAAGACGGCCGCAGCAACGGTTTGACCGCGCCCAACGGCCCGGCGCAGGAAGCGGTGATGCGCGCGGCGCTCGCCAACGCGGGCGTGGCTCCGCACGAAGTGCAGTATCTCGAAGCGCACGGCACCGGCACCTCGCTGGGCGATCCCATCGAAGTGCGCGCGCTCGGCAATGTGTTGCGCGAGGGCCGGGACGCCGATCATCCCCTCGTGCTCGGCTCGGTCAAAACCAATTTCGGCCATCTCGAGGCCGCGGCCGGCATTGCCGGATTAATCAAGGTCGTGCTGGCCTTGCAGCACGGCGAGATTCCGGCACACCTGCATTTTACCAAATTGAATCCTCTCATCTCGCTGCAGGAGATTCCCGCGGTGATCCCGGTGACGTCGCAATCGTGGTCACGCAACGGCGGTGTGCGCTTGGCGGGCGTCAGCTCGTTTGGCTTCAGCGGCACCAATGCGCACGTGATCTTGCAGGAGTGGGCGGCGGTGAGGCCGGGAGAGGGAGAGGCTGGGGGAGTGATCGTTGCGTCTCCGGAAACTTCTGCGGCGGCGAATGATTCGCACCTGTTGACCATTTCGGCAAAGAGCGAAAGCGCGCTGCGGCAATTGGCACAGCGGTATGGAATCTTTCTGGAGCGGCACCGCGAGCTGAGCCTGCCGGACCTGTGTCAGGCGGCGGCCAGGACCCGCACGCAATTCGAGTATCGTGCCGCCATGGTCGCCGGCAACCACGAACAAATGCAACCGCAGTTGGCGATCCTGGCGGACGGCAAGTCCGCACCGCACGTGATCACCGGCCGCGCCCAGGAGGCACCCAGGCTTGCCTTCTTGTTTACCGGCCAGGGTTCACAATACCCCGGCATGGGGCGTGAGCTTTACGAAACGCAGCCGGTGTTTCGCGCGGCGCTGGAGAAATGTGACGAGCTGTTGCGGCCGCATTTGGAAAAATCCTTGCTGTCCGTGCTGTTCGAGCAACAATCACCAGTTGTCAGTGAGCAGTCATCAGTGAGCAGTGATCAGTCATCAGTGGCCACTGACCACTGGCTTCATCAAACCGCCTACACCCAGCCGGCACTGTTTGCGCTGGAGTATGCGCTGGCCGAGTTGTGGAAATCCTGGGGCATCACCCCGGCGGTGGTGATGGGCCACAGCGTGGGCGAATACGTCGCCGCTTGCGTGGCCGGCATGCTCAGTCTCGCTGATGGCTTGAAGTTGATTGCGGCGCGCGGCCGTTTGATGCAGGCCCTGCCGCACAACGGCGCCATGGTCGCGGTCTTCGCGGAGGAAGCGCGCGTGGCAGAGGCGGTGGCATCCGCCGCCGGCCAAGTCGCCATCGCCGCGATCAACGGGCCGCAGAACATCGTGATCTCCGGTGAGCAGGAAGCTGTGGCTGCCCTCGTCTCCTCTTTCGAAGCGTCAGGCATCAAGAGCAAGGCTTTGACGGTTTCGCATGCCTTTCATTCGCCGCTGATGGAGCCGATGCTCGAGGCCTTTGCGCAAGTGGTTGCGGAGATCGAGTTTCACGAGGCGCAGATTCCGGTGATCTCCAACCTCACGGCGCAACCGCTGCAGCTTGATTTGCGCCCCGAGCAACCGGCCCCCGGCGAAGACGGGCACCCCGGCGCCGGCCTGCCTCCGGGCGTCTATTGGCGCCGCCACCTGCGCGAGGTGGTGCGCTTCCTCCCTTCCATGCAAACGCTGCACGACCTTGGCATCAAGCACTTTGTGGAAATCGGGCCCGCGCCCGTGCTGCTGGGCATGGCCGCGAAATGCCTGTCCGAGGCTCAGGCTGCTGCCGCCACCTGGATTCCTTCCCTGCGCAAAGGCCAGCCTGAGAAGGCGCAGATGCTCAAGAGTCTCGGCCAGCTTTTTGTGATCGGCTGCAATGTGAATTGGCAGGGTCTGTTTGGCGATCGGCCGCGGCCTCGGCTGGCGTTGCCGACCTATCCCTTTCAACGTGAACGCTATTGGTGTGACGAGCGCAAAACGCCGGCGGTCACCGCACGGCCTTTGCCTGCCGCCGGAGGGCATCCTCTGCTCGGCCAGCGCCTGCGTTCGCCGCTGCTCAAAGACCCTGTCTTCGAGTCGGTCGTGAGCCTGGCGCACATACCTTTTCTGGATGGGCATCGCGTTTATGGCGCGGTGGTGTTTCCCGCAACGGCTTATCTGGAAATGATCATCGCTGCCGCCCGGCAGGCGCAGCTCGATCCGCCGCTGCTCGAGCACCTGACGATTCATGCGCCGTTGATTCTGTCCGAGAACGAAGAAACCGCGTTGCAGGTGGCGCTGCAAGCAGGGGAAGCCGGCGGTTTCACCTTCCAGGTTTTCAGTTTGCCGGTGGCGCAGCAAAATACGGCAGAGACCTGGCGGCTGCACGCCTCCGGTTCAATCAGACGCGCGCTGCCGGACACGGCCGCACCGCGACGCGCGCTGCCGGAAGTGCAGGCGGCTTGCACGACGCCGCTGGCGGCGCCAGAATTCTACCGCCAGTTGCAGCACAACGGCATGCAATACGGCAGAAGCTTTCTCTGCCTGGAGCAAATTCTGCGCGGCGAAAATGAAGCGCTGGGCCGCCTCGCCTTGCCGGAGAAGTTGGAGGGCGAATATCATTTGCATCCCGCGCTGTTGGACGGCGGTCTGCAGTTGTTGGGCGCGGCCCTGGCGGAGCAAGCGCAAACCAGCGAGGGCGAGAGTTTTCTGCCGGTGACCCTGGGCCAGTACCGTGTGTTTCGGCCGGGTGCTGTGCCGCAATGGACGCACGCCAGGATTCAAACACCGCCGGCGGCCGGCAACGACAGTCTGCAGGGTGAAGTGCAATGGCTCGATGCCAGCGGTGAGGTGATCGCTGCGCTCGGCGCCCTCGAGCTCAAGCGCGTCAAACGTGCGGCGCTCGCGCGGCTGCAGCCCCAGCACACTGCGCCTCGACTTTATGAATTGCGCTGGCAGCCGCAGCCGCTGTCCGGCGACGCACCCGGCCAGATTGCCGGAACGCAATGGTTGATTCTCGCTGATCGCCACGGCGCCGGTGCGGCGCTCGCTGCCCAGCTTCAGGCGCAGGGCGCGAATTGCGAACTCGCTTTTCTCGACGCTGGTCTCGCGGTGGCACGCAACGGCCAGTGGCATCTCGATCCCTCGCGCGTTGAGGAGTTCGAGCGCCTGCTGCTCGGCAAGCAGTGCGACGGCATCGTGCATCTCTGGAGCCGTGAGGCCGGGCTTGCCCCCGCAGCAACGCCCGCACAGGTGATGGCGGCACAACGCGTGCTGTGCGGCAGCGCGTTGCATCTCACGCAGGCCGTGCTCAAACACAACGAGGCCGGCCGCACGCGCTTGTGGTTTGTGACCTTCGGCGCGCAACCGGTACGCGATAATGAATCGCTCGACTGCACCGCGTCCGCGCTGTGGGGATTCCGGCGCGCGCTGGCAGCGGAGCATCCGGAGTTGCGCAATGTCTGTGTTGATCTTGATCCGATTCCTGCTGAGCAGACGCAACCCTCGGCCGGCGCGGAGAGCGCTGCGTCCGTCATGTATGCGCTCAGCCGCGAGTTGGCCGCCAATAGCGGGGAAGACCAAGTCGCTTATCGCAACGGCGAGCGCTATGTGGCGCGGTTGGCACAGAGTGAAGAGCGTACGGAACAGCCTGTTGCCGCCAGCCCCGGCGCTTCTCTGCCGGCGGCCGAAACCGCGGAACAGCTCCAAGTCACCATGCCCGGCATTCTCGATGGCCTGCGCTATCAGCCGGTGCTGCGCCGGCCGCCGCAGCCCGGCGAAGTCGAGATTCGCATTCATGCCACCGGGTTGAATTTCCGTGACGTGCTGATCGTGCTGGGCATGTATCCCGGCGCCTCGGCGCCCATCGGCTTTGAATGCGCCGGCGTCATTACCGCGGTGGGCGAGGGCGTGAATGAATTCAAACCCGGTGATGAAGTGATCGCGCTCAGTTCCGGCTGTTTCGGCACGTTCACCACGACGCGCGCGGTGTGGGTGGCAGCCAAACCCACGGGCTTGGGTTTTGTCGAGGCCGCCACTATTCCGCTGGTGTTTTTGACGGCCTATTACGGCCTGCATCATCTCGCCAAAATCAAAGCGGGCGAACGCGTGCTGATTCATTCCGCTGCCGGTGGCGTGGGCGTGGCCGCGGTGCAGCTCGCGTTGCGCGCGGGCGCGCAAGTCTTCGGCACGGCCAGCACCGGCAAGTGGGATTTTCTCAAGTCGCTCGGCGTGGCGCAGGTGATGAATTCGCGCACGCTCGAATTCGCCGAGCAAGTGCAGGCCGCCACTGCCGGGCGAGGCGTTGACATTGTTTTGAATTCGCTGGCTGATGATTTCATTCCCAGGAGTTTCGCGGTGCTGGCCGCCAATGGCCGGTTTTTGGAGATTGGCAAACGCGGCATCTGGAGCCCGGAACAAGCCGCGCAAGCCCGGCCGGATGTTTCCTACTGGGCCTATGATCTCGGCGAAGTGATGCTCACGCAGCCGGCTTTGATTCAGGCCATGTATCGCGAGCTGCTCGCCGGTTTTCGAGACGGTTCGCTCAAACCGCTGCCGGTGAAAACCTTTGCGCCCGACGAAGCGGTGGCCGCCTTTCGCTACATGGCGCAGGCGAAACACATCGGCAAAGTGGTGGTGGAGCAAGGGGCAAAAGGCAAGGGGCAAGAAGCAAAGGGCAAGAGGCAAGAGGCAATTGAGGGGAAGGCGAGTTATCTAGTCACCGGCGGAATGGGGGCATTGGGTTTGAGAGTCGCGGAATGGCTGGTGGAAAAAGGCGCCCGCCATCTCGTGTTGGTTGGGCGGCGCAGTCCCACTGCCGAAGCAGCCGCGGTCATCAAAAGGCTGGAAGAGAGCGGCGCGCGCGTGTTGCCCCTCGTCGGCGACGTGGCGTTGCCGGGAGAAGTGCAACGCCTGCTCGCGGAAATGGCGCAGGCCGGTTTGCCGCCGTTGCGCGGCCTCATTCACGCCGCCGGTGTGCTGGACGATGCCGTGATATCGCAGCAGAGTTGGCCGCGCTTCGAGAAAGTCATGATGCCGAAAGTGGCAGGCGCGTGGAATCTGCATCGCGGCACCGCCCATCTTCAGTTGGATTTCTTCGTGCTCTTCTCTTCGACTGCCGCGGTGCTCGGTTCACCGGGTCAAAGCAACTACGCCGCTGCCAATGCTTTTCTCGATGGACTCGCGCATCATCGCCGCAACCTGGGTCTGCCTGCGGTGAGCCTCAACTGGGGGCCGTGGGCGGAGATCGGCATGGCCGCGAATTTGAGCAACGCCGAACAGGAGCGCATGGCAGCGCAAGGCCTCAACTTGATTGCGCCGGCGCAGGGCCTGCAGATTCTGGAGAACATGCTGTTCAGCCGTAGCAGTCAGCGCCTCGTGCTGGCGATGGATTGGCGGCTCTTTCTGCAAAAGATTTCCGGCGGCCAGGTTCCGCCGTTGCTGACGCTGATTGCCCAGAAAACTGGCAGCACTTCGGCAGCAAGCGAGCCGGAGCTGTTGCGCCGCCTCGCCGAGAGTGCGGCGGAAGAGAGAGAAGAACTGCTCGCTGCGCACATTCACGAGCAGATCATTCGCGTGCTCGGCCTCAATCCCGCCGAGACACTCAACGGCCGGCAATCACTCAACGAACTGGGCATGGATTCGTTGATGGCCGTCGAGTTGCGCAATGCCTTGAGCGCGCTGGTGGGCCGCACGCTGCCCGCGACGTTGCTGTATGATCACCCCAATCTCGCGGCGTTGACGAATTACCTCGGCCGCGAAGTGCTGGCGCTCGAGTTCAAACCGCCGGACGGCAAGCAACCTGCTGCCGGCGGTCAACCCGCTGCCGTGGTCGAGCAGATCAAGCAGCTCTCCGAAGATGAGCTGGCGGCCTCGATCGACGCCGAAATCGCGGAATTGGAAAATCTCCTGAAGTGAGCTGGACTTTCATACCGAAGGAATCGCCGTGTCGCAAGAAGGACTCGAACAACTCACTCCCCTGCAGCGTGCACTGCTGGCGCTGAAAGAATTGCGCACGAAATTCGATGCGCTCGAGCGCAGCCGCAGCGAGTCGATCGCGATCGTGGGCATGGCCTGCCGCTTTCCCGGGCAAACCAACAGCGCCGAGGCCTTTTGGCAGTTGCTTGCCGCCGGCCGCGACGGCATCAGCGAAGTGCCGCCCGAGCGCTGGAGCATCGAAGAATACTACGATCCCAATCCTGAGGCGCCCGGCAAAATGTACACGCGCCGCAGCGGATTCATCGAGGGCATCGAGCAATTCGACCCGCGCTTTTTCGGCATTGCCCCGCGCGAAGCGCTCAGCATGGATCCGCAACAGCGCCTGCTGCTCGAAGTGACCTGGGAAGCGCTCGAACATGCCGGCCTCGTGCCGGAGCGGCTGTTCGGCACCAACGCCGGCGTGTTCGTCGGCATCAGCACCAGCGACTATGCGCATTTGCAGATGCGCCATGCCGATCTCACTCAAATGGAAGCCTATGGCGGGACCGGCAATGCCTTCAGCGTGGCCGCGGGCCGGCTTTCATACGTGCTCGGGCTGCAGGGTCCCAACCTGGCAGTGGACACGGCCTGCTCCTCTTCGCTGGTCACGATTCATCTCGCCTGCCAAAGTCTGCGGCTGGGTGAATGCCGTCTGGCGCTGGCCGGCGGCGTCAACGCGATTCTTTCGCCGGACACCACCATCAACTTCTGCCGCGCGCGCATGCTGGCGCCCGACGGCCGCTGCAAGACTTTCGATGCCGCCGCTGACGGCTACGTGCGTGGCGAAGGCTGCGGCATGGTCGTGCTCAAGCGGCTGAGCGATGCGCTGGCCGACGGCGACAATATCTTCGCCCTGATTCGCGGCTCGGCGATCAACCAGGACGGCCGCAGCAACGGCCTGACCGCGCCCAGCGGCCCGGCGCAAGAGGCGGTGCTGCGCGCCGCGCTCAGCCAGGCCGGAGTGACGCCGCAGGAGGTGGATTACGTCGAAGCGCACGGCACCGGCACCGCACTCGGCGATCCCATTGAATTGCACGCGCTCGCCAACACCATGTGCCGTGAGCGCCCGCCCGAGCAGCCGCTGCTCGTCGGCTCGGCCAAAACCAACATCGGCCATCTCGAAGCGGCAGCCGGCATAGCCGGGCTGATCAAAGTCGCGCTGGCGCTGCATCATGAATATCTGCCGCCGCATTTGCATTTTCAGCAGCTCAACCCTCACGTCGCGATCGGCGGCGCGCCGCTGGAGATTCTGAAGGAAGGCAAAGCCTGGCCTCGCCGTGCGCGTCCCCGCCTCGCGGGCGTCAGCTCGTTCGGTTTCAGCGGCACGAATGCGCACATCATCCTGCAGGAAGCGCCGGCGGCCAGCGCAGTGCCGGCCGCTGCGCCAGCGGCGGACGGAATGCAGTTGCTGACGCTCTCCGCCAAAACGGAGAAAGCGTTGCGTGATCTCGCCCGGCGCTATGCGGAATTTCTCCACCAGCCTGCAGCGCCGGCGCTGGCGGAAGTGTGTTATTCCGCCAATACCACCCGCTCCGCTTTTGTGCACCGTCTGGGTGTGGTGGCCGTGACCCTGCCGGCGTTGCGCGAAAAGCTCGCCGCCTTTGCCGAAAAGCAATCCGTGCATGAGATGGTCACCGGCCAGGCGAAGGAGAACAGCCGGCCCAAAGTCGCCTTTCTTTTCACCGGCCAGGGCGCGCAATATCTCGACATGGGGCGCCGGCTCTACGAAACTCAGGCGGTTTTCCGTGAGGCTTTGGAAAAATGTGACGCGCTGCTGCGGCCGCATTTGGACAAGCCGCTGCTCGCGGTTCTGTTCAGTAATCAGTCATCAGTGATCAGTGATCAGTCATCACTGCCTACTGATAACCGATCACTGATCACTGATCACTGGCTTCATCAAACCGCCTACACCCAGCCGGCGTTGTTCGCAATTGAATACGCGCTCGCCGAGTTGTGGCGCGCGTGGGGCGTGAAGCCCGCGGCGGTGATGGGACACAGCGTCGGTGAGTACGTGGCTGCCTGCATTGCGGGCATGCTGAGTCTGGAGGACGGCTTGAAGCTGATTGCCAGCCGCGGCCGTTTGATGCAAGTCCTGCCGCAGAACGGCGAAATGGCAGCGATCTTTGCGGAGGAAGAACGCGTCGCCGCTGCCCTGGCGGATTTTCGCGAGCGCGTGAGCCTCGCAGCGATCAACGGCCCGGCCAACGTGGTCATCTCAGGAGAGGCCGAGGCGGTCCACGCGGTGTTGGCGCGCTTCGATGGCGAAGGCGTGAAGTGGAAAAGGCTGGTGGTTTCGCATGCCTTTCATTCGCCGCTGATGGCGCCGATGCTCGATGAGTTCGAGATGGTCGCCGGCGGCCTGGAGTTTCAGCCGGCCAAGATACCACTGATTTCGAATCTGACCGCGAAACCGCTGCAATTCGATGCCGGCCACACTCCACGCCGCTATTGGCGCCGGCATGTGCGCGAGGCCGTGCGCTTCGCGGATTCACTGCGGACTCTGCACGAAATGGGCTGCCGCCTCTTCCTTGAAATCGGGCCGCATCCGACCTTGCTCGGCATGGCCAGCCAATGCCTGCCGACCGAGGCCGCGGTCTGGATTCCCTCTTTGCGCCGAGGCCACGACGACACGCAGCAAATGCTCAAGAGTCTCGGCCTGCTGTTCGTCAATGGCGTCGAAATTGACTGGGAGGATTTCCATCGCGAGGCGCCACGCCGCCGCGTCGTGCTGCCCACCTATCCCTTTCAACACGAACGCTTTTGGCTGGCGCCGCCGAGCACGCCTGCCAAAACCGTGGCGATTGCCGCGAGCGAGGCGCGGCCGCAGAGTGACGACTGGCTCTTCGAGCTTGCCTGGCAGCCGCAACCGCTTGCGCCGCAGGCGCCGCCGGCTCAACCCGGCGTGTGGCTCATTTTTGCGGATCAGGGCGGGCTGGGCTTCGCCTTGAAAGCTGCATTGGAGCAGGCCGGCGAATCATGCCTGGTGGTTTTGCCGGGCGAAAAATATGAGCGCAGCGCCGCCGGCGTGTTTCGGCTGGCGCTGCAGGATGCCGGCCAATACCAGCGACTTCTGCAGGAAGCCTCCGCAGCGGCAGCCGCGCCGTTGCGTGCCGTGATTCATCTGTGGAGCCTGGATGATGAACGGCTGATTGAAAATTTCTCGGTGCAACTCGAGGCCGGCCAGCAGCGGGTGTGCGGCAGCGCGCTGTTTCTCGCGCAAAGCCTGGCGAAAATGACGGCGCCGCCGCGTCTGTGCCTGATCACGCGCGGCGCCATGGCCGTGCCGGCCGCGCGCGGCCCGCTGGCGCTCACGCCCGCTGCGCTGTGGGGATTGGGCCGCGCGCTGGCGCTGGAGCATCCCGAACTGCGTTGCCTGCGCGTCGATTTGGATCCGGATGCTGACACCGCCGGCGCCGCACAATCGCTTTCTGAAGAACTCCGTAACGCCGATCGCGACGATCAAGTCGCGTTGCGCGCGGGGCAGCGCTACGTCGCGCGGCTGGCGCGCGTGGAATGGCCGGCAGCCGCGGCGGAGCGTGCGGCCAGCCCCGCGCTCGCTTCACCACCCGGCGCGATTCTGATCACCGGCGGCACGGCCGGTCTGGGTTTGCAGCTAGCTCAGTGGCTGGTCGCACAAGGCAACCGGCAGCTCGTTCTCGTGAGTCGCAGACCACCTGCCGAGCCGGCCGCGCAAGCCATTGCCGAACTCCAACAAAAAGGCGCGACGGTGCTGGTGAAACAGGCGGACGTCGCCAACGCCGATCAACTTGCCGAAGTGTTGGCGGAAATTCAGCAGAAGCTGCCGCCCTTGCGCGGCGTGATTCACGCCGCCGGCGTGCTCGACGACCGGCCGCTGCTCAAGCAGGATTGGCCGAGCTTCGCCAAAGTCATGGCGCCCAAAATCTCCGGCGCGTGGAATTTGCACGTGCTCACCCAGGAACTGCCGCTGGAGTTTTTCGTGATGTTCTCTTCCGCGGCTGCACTGTTGGGTTCGCCTGGGCAGAGCAATTACGCCGCCGCCAATGCCTTCATGGACAGTCTGGCGCACCATCGTCGCGGCTTGGGCCGGCCGGCATTGAGCATCAACTGGGGTCCGTGGGCAGAAGCGGGCATGGCGGCCGCACTCGGCGAAGCCCACCAAAACCGGTTTGCCAGCCTGGGCATCAGTCCGATTCCACTGGTGGAAGGGCTGCGCCTGTTCGGGCGCTTGCGGGCGGAAACTCGGCCGCAGATTGCCGTGTTGCCGCTGCAGTGGCAAACCTTGCTGACCAGTCTTCCCGCTGGCAGCGAGCCGCCCTTGCTGGCGCCGCTGCTGCAAGAAATGCGCGGCCGGCCGCTCACTGCCGCGGCGCAGCCGCGATCGGAATTGTTGGAGAAACTTGCCAAAACCGCGGCGAAGAACCGCAGCCAGGTGGTGTTTGCGCATGTTCTGGCGGAAGCATGTAGAGTTTTGGGAATTGACCCGGCGGAGGCCCCCGACCCACACCAGCCGCTGCAAGAATTGGGGTTGGATTCGTTGATGGCGGTCGAGCTGCGCAACGCCCTGGCGGCGGCGCTCGGCCAGGTCTTGCCCGCAACTCTGCTGTTCGAGTATCCCACGATTGCCAGCCTCGCTGAGTTTCTCACCAACCAAGTGCTGGCCCCGGCTGTGAGTTCCGGCAATGGCGTGGCGGCGGAACAACCCCGGCCGGCTGTGCTGCAGGAGATTCAAAACCTGTCGCAGCAGGAAGTGGATGATGCGCTCGCGGCGGAATTGCGTGAGTTGGAAGGACTGTTGAAATAATCTTGATTAACCCCATGAATTCGTGAGAGGTTAAGTATGAATGTAGAATTTGAGTTTAGTGAAGAGAACATTCTTAGATTGTTTGGCAATGAAGCTGCTGAGAATGAGCCGTTAGCGAGACTCCGTGAGTACTACATAAAGAACAATGTGTACAATCAGGTTGTGTGCGATATCCCGCTAAGAATTCTAGTGGGGCACAAAGGTATTGGAAAATCCGCCCTTCTTAAGTTTGCCATACACGAAGACGAGGAGAATGGCCTTCTGCCAATTCTTATCAAACCAGATGACATTCTAGGTCTCGCTTCGACTGACAAATCTATGCTGGAGTTGATACGAGATTGGAAGGTTGGGTTGGTGGATCTTGTAGGTAGAAAATGCCTGGAAAATTTCGGAGTTCAACATGCGCAATCGACTGAGAGTCTGCAGTCTGCCGTCGGGAAAACTGTAAACTTTATTGCCGACACGCTTCGAAAGGTGAGAAGCGAGTTGGATTTGAGTCCGGCAAAGGAACGACTCATAGATTTGTTTCTGAAGAGGAGACGAATCACCGTCTTTTTGGATGACCTCGACCGAGGCTGGGAGAGTAAACAACTTGACATCAAGCGGATTTCCGCATTGCTCAATGCAGTTCGCGACCTAAGCAGTGACAACCCTGGGTTACAATTCCGAATTGCGCTGCGTTCAGACGTTTACTTTCTTGTGCGCACTTCAGATGAGTCAACAGACAAAATTGAAAGTTCAGTGATTTGGTACAGTTGGACTAATCACGAGATTCTCATCCTTCTAATTAAGCGCATCGAGACATTCTTTGGACGTAGAGTAGACGAAACAGAGTTGCTAGTCAAAAAGCAACCATTCATCGCAGGCTATCTAAAGTCCGTTTTTGAACCCCGGTTTACTGGACGTGGCCATTGGGCTAATGCGCCTATGCACAGAGTACTGATGTCCCTCATACGCAAGAGACCTCGAGATCTGGTGAAGTTGTGCACCGCAGCAGCTCGAGTAGCTCATTCGAAAAGGCACTCGATAATCAAAACCACTGATTTGGAAGATGTTTTTCAGGAGTATTCGCAGGGTAGAATCCAAGACGCCATTAATGAGTACAAATCAGAACTGCCCGATATTGCTAGACTAGTTATGGGAATGAAGCCAAACAAAAAAGAGCGAATTGCAAGGAGCAGCTATTGTTTCAGCACCGACGAACTATTGAAGAAGATTGACAATATTCAGCAGTCCGGAAAGTTCAGGTTTGCTAACAGAGTTGAGGCTGGCCGTAAAGAACTCGCACAATTTTTGTACAAGATCAATTTCTTGACGGCGAGGAAGGAACTGCCCGACGGTCTTATTGAGCGAAAGTATTTTGAAGAGAGCAGGTATTTGAGTACCAGTTTTGCTGACTTTGGATACAAGTGGGAAATTCACCCTGCGTACAGGTGGGCGTTGCAGCCAGATTCATTTGATGATCTGTTTCGGACCATTGAACTTTCTTCAGATGATTGAGGCCGGATTGAACTTGAATGTGGTCCGAGTTCTCAGGCCTTAATTGCACTATGTAATTCATTCTTAGACTGAACCATGGCTTTTGGGGTCTTGGACTTTGCACGAAAGGATGTCGCTGTGCCCGAGAAAGAGCTTGACAACCTCTCCCCCTCCCAGCGGGCGTTGCTGGCCATTCGCGAGCTGCGCAGCCGGCTGGATGCCGTGGAACGCGAACGCACCGAACCGATCGCGATCATCGGCATCGGCTGCCGTTTTCCCGGCGGCGCCCATGATCCCGAATCGTTTTGGCGGCTGTTGCAGAATGGCGTGGACGCGATTCGTGAGGTGCCGCCCGAGCGCTGGGATCTCGAAGAGTACTACGATCCCGATCCCGAAGCGCCCGGCAAGATGTACTGCCGTCACGGCTCGTTTCTTGACGACCTCGATAAGTTCGACGCGCGCTTTTTCGGCATCTCCCCGCGCGAAGCCATGAGCCTCGATCCGCAACAGCGCCTCCTGCTCGAAACCACCTGGGAGGCGTTCGAGCATGCCGGTCTCGCGCCCGACAAACTCAACGGCAGCGCCACCGGCGTGTTCGTCGGCATCAGCACCAACGACTACGGCCAGATGCACGCCAAGGCGGGCGCTCCCGAAGAGATCGATTCGCACTCCGCCACCGGCAATGCCTTGAGCATCGCCTCCGGCCGGCTGTCCTATTTCTTCGGCCTGCACGGCCCCAATCTCGCGGTGGACACGGCGTGCTCCTCTTCGCTGGTGACCGTGCATCTCGCCTGCCAGGCCTTGCGCAATGGTGAATGCCGCCTCGCGGTGGCCGGCGGCGTGAGCGTGATTCTCGCACCCGAGATCACCATCAATCTCTGCAAGGCGCACATGCTCGCGGTTGACGGACGCTGCAAATCGTTTGACGCGGCCGCGGACGGCTACGTGCGCGGCGAAGGCTGCGGCATGGTCGTACTCAAGCGGTTGCGCGATGCGGTCGCGGAGGGCGACAACATTCTCGCGGTCATTCGCAGCTCGGCGGTGAATCAAGACGGCCGCAGCAACGGCTTGACCGCGCCCAACGGCCGCGCGCAAGTGGCGGTGATGCAGCGCGCGCTCGAGCTGGCAGGTGTTGCGCCCGCGCAAGTCGACTATCTCGAAGCGCACGGCACCGGCACCGCGCTCGGGGATCCCATCGAGATGCGTTCAATCTTGGAAGTGATGGTGCCCGGCCGCCGTCTCGATCATCCGCTTTATGTCGGTTCAGTCAAGACCAATCTCGGTCATTTGGAGCCGGCGGCCGGCATCGCGGCGTTGATCAAAACCGTGCTCGCGTTGCAGCATGAAGCGATTCCGCCGCATCTGCATTTCAAGAGTCTGAATCCGCACATCGCGCTGGCGGATGCGCCCATCGTGATTGCCGCGCAGGGCCGGCCCTGGCCCAGAGCCGAAAAACCGCGCCTGGCCACCGTCAATGCCTTTGGCTTCAGCGGCACGAATGCGCACGTGGTGTTGGAAGAGGCACCGCTGCCGCAGGATAAACCGGCCGCAGCGCCGCCGCCGCCGGACTTACACGTGTTGACGCTCTCCGCCAAGAACGAGGCGGCGCTGCTCGCGCTGGCGGATCGCTACGCAGCGCATTGCGCCAACCAACCGGAACAGGCACTGGCGGATCTCTGTCACACCAGCCACGTGGGCCGCGCGCATTTCGAACATCGGCTGGCCGTGGTGGCGGACTCGCCTTCTGCAGCCGCCGCGCAACTCGCGGCCCTGGCTGCCGGCAAGCCGGCCGGCAGTCTCGTGCAAGGCCGGGCGAAAAGTGCCACCCCGCCGTCGCTCGCCTTTCTTTTCTCCGGTAACCATGCGTTGCCAATCGGCATTGGCCGGCAGCTCTATGAGAGCCAGCCGGTGTTTCGCGCCGCCCTGGAAAAATGCGACACCCTGCTGCGACCGCATTTAGACAAGCCGCTGCTTTCGATTTTGTTCAATGAACAGTTATTCGTGAACAGTGATCAGTCCTCAGTGTCCACTGATCACTGGCTGTATCAAGCCACCTACGCCCAGCCGGCGCTGTTCGCGCTGGAGTATGCGCTCGCCGAGTTGTGGCGTTCCTGGGGCATCGCGCCGGCGCTGGTGATTGGTCATAAGACGGGCGAGTATGTGGCTGCCTGCATCGCAGGAGTGTTCAGTCTTGCAGATGGTCTGCAGCTCGCAGTGGCTGCCGGCCGCGTGCGGCAAGCGCTGCACTCACCGCTAATGGAGCCGCTGCTGGCTTCATTCGAAGCCACGGCGCGCGCGATCGTCTATCACGCGCCGGAAGTGACGTGGATTTCCACCCTCACCGGCAAACCATTTGACGGCGCAGAAACTCCCGATGCAGACTACTGGTGCCGCCATCTGCGTGCTGCTGTTCGTTTCGCCGCTTCGCTGCGTTCCGCCCATGAACTCGGCTGCCGGCACTTTCTCGAACTCGGGCCGCGACCAATATTGACCCGCCTCGGCCGCGCTCTTCTCCCACAGAATGACATTCGCTGGGTGACTTCATGCGGCAGAGGCCGGAGCGAGCAACGCCACTTGCTGACCGCGCTGGCCACGCTGTACGTCAGCGGCGCGAGCCTTGCCTGGGAAAACCTCGACCAGCGCGCCGCCCGCCGCCGCGTGACTCTGCCGACTTATGCGTTTCAGCGCGAGCGCTATTGGATCGACCGGCCCACCGTGAAGCGTGAGCAGCCGGAGAACTGGTTCTATGAAATCGAGTGGCAAAGCCAGCCGTTCGTGCAATCAACCCGGAACGCACCCAGCCCTGCGGGCTGGCTCATTTTTGCCGATCGCAGTCACGTGGGCGCCGCGCTGGCAAAGCGGCTGCAGGAGCAGGGCCAGCCCTGGACACTCGTTGCACACGGCCCGGGTTTTCGCCGCGTCGATGAACGCAATTTCATCATCAATCCGCGGCGTGCCGAAGATTTCGAGCGCGTACTCCCGGCTGCCTGGCCGGCACCAGCAACGGGCACGCTGGCGATTGTGCATTTGTGGAGTCTCGACGCCCCGCCCACCGATGAGTTCAGTGCCGCGGCGTTCGACTACACCAATGCGCTGACTTGGGGCAGTGTGCTGACACTTACGCAAAAGCTCGCGGACCGGGCCGGCGCCGAACAGGCCAAACTCTGGCTCGTCACCCGCGGCGCACAAGCCGTGGAGCTGAATGATCAAACCCTGCGTCTCTCGCCCGCGCCGTTGTTCGGCATGGCCAGAGCATTGCGGCCGGAGCTGCCCGAGCTGTGGGGCGGCATGATCGATTTGGATTTCGTCGCCTCCGAGCGTGACGCTGCCACCTTGCTTGCTGCCATCACTCACGCAGACGGCGAAGATGAAGTGGCTTTTCGTCACGGTGTGCGTTATGTGTCGCGTCTCGTGTCTGAAACAGAAGGGGCGGCATCCGGCGGTGGCGGGGCGGCCCTCGGCGGCTGGGCGGAGGGTGGAGCTGCTTCTCCGGGAACGATCGTGATCACCGGCGGCCTCGGCAGCCTGGGCTTACAGGTGGCGCAATGGCTGGCCGGCCGCGGCGCGAAAAATCTCGTGCTCGTCAGCCGCCGGCCGCCTGCAACCGAGGCGCAGGAGGTCGTCAAGCAGCTCGAAAGCCGCGGGGTGAAGGTTATGGTTGCCCGCTGCGACGTGGCGGACGAAGTGCAGCTCGCCATGTTGTTCGATGAAATCGATCATGAGCTGCCGCCGCTGCGCGGCGTCGTGCATGCCGCCGGCGTGCTGGCGGACGGACTGATCCTGCAGCAGGATTGGTCGCGCTTCAGTGAGGTGCTGGCGCCCAAAGTGAAGGGCGCGTGGAATCTGCACGTGCTCACCGCCGGCATGCCGCTCGATTTCTTTGTGCTGTTTTCCTCCGCGGCCGCGCTGCTGCCGGCTGCCGGGCAGGCGAACTACGCCGCTGCCAATGCTTTCATGGATCATCTCGCGCATTATCGCCGCGCCTGCGGTTTGCCGGCATTGTCGATCAACTGGGGGCCGTGGCGTGCCGCCGGAATGGCGGCTGCAGTTGGAACCCAACATGCGCGCCAGCGCAGCGCCGCCGGCTTGCAATCTCTGACTCCGCAACAAGGCCTGCACGCGCTCGCACGGCTTTTTTCCCATTCCAACTCTGCGCAGGTGGCGGTATTACGCATGGACTGGCAAAAGCTCGGCCGGCAGTTCGCGCATCGCCTGCCGCCTTTGCTTTCAGAGCTGGCCGCCCTCCCGCCGGCAGGAACCAGCAGCGAGGGCGTGCCACGCAAACCCATCGAGCAATTCAAGGCGCTGCCGCCGGAACAACGTTCCGGCTTCATGGCCGACTATCTGCGCAGCACCATCGGCCGCATCCTGGGCATGGCACCGGCGGAGATCACACCGGAGCGTACGATCTTCGAGCTTGGCCTCGATTCGCTGATGGCGATGGAATTGGCGAATTATCTGCAGCGCGACTTCGGCTACAAGCCTTCGGTGCGCGAAGTGCATCGCCGCCCGACCATCGGCGCGATCATCGATTATCTCACCCTCACGCTCAACCAGCGCGAGGGCCTGTCATCTGGCAGTACCAACCCGCCGGATCATTCCCTGGCCGGGTTGCTGCGGCCGCAGCGCGCGATCTCCTTTCCGCCGGTGACGCAGCGCAATCCCAGCATGATTTTTCTGCTTTCCTGTCCGCGCTCCGGGTCGACTTTGTTTCGTGTCATGCTGGCCGGGCATCCGCGCCTGTTTGCGCCGCCCGAGCTGCACTTGTTGCTCTTCGGCACGATGGGCGAATGGCACGCAGCCTTGCGGCTGACCGTGCTCGAAGAGGGATTGCAGCGCGCCTTCATGGAATTGCAACAGATCAGCGCCGAGGAATCCAAAGCCCTGATTACCGAGCTGGTCGCAAAGAACGTGACGACGCAGCAGGTGTATGCCATGCTGCAGGAGTTGGCCCACCCGCGCATCCTGGTGGATAAATCACCGACGTATGTGGCGGACTTCGAAGCGCTGCGCCGCGCCGAAGAGATGTTCGAGCAGCCGCGCTATCTTTTCCTCCATCGCCATCCCTATGCCGTGATCGAGTCCTACCTGCGCAACGAGATGGGCAACCTCTCGATCGAACTCGGCGGCGACCGCCAGTTGCACGCCGAGCTGGTCTGGGCAAACGGCAACAGCAATGCGCTCGAGCTCGGTGAGCTGGCCGGCCCCGGGCGGTTTCAGTTCGTGCGCTATGAAGAGATGGTCGCGGAGCCGGAGCGCATCACTGCCGGCATTTGTGAATTTCTTGGGTTGGAATACAGCGCGGCGTTGGTCAATCCCTACGCCGGCAACCGCATGACCGACGGCTTGAGCGGCCAGGCGCTGGCGATCGGAGATCCCAATTTCAGCAAGCGCAGCAAAATCGACAAGGAACTGGGCGAGGCCTGGCGTCAAGTCCGGCTCGAGCGCCGCTTGTGCAGTTTTGCGCGCCGGGTGGCGAAGGAACTGCAGTATGAGTTGCCGGAAAACTTCGTCCCCGTGGAAACTGCGCCGGAGGTGGCGCCTCCGGAGGAACCGCCGCTGCAGCCGGTGCCGCGCACGGAGGCGATGCCGCTCTCCTTTGCGCAACAACGGCTGTGGTTTCTCGAACAGTTCGAACCCGGCAACCCGATGTACAACATTCCGCTCACCCTGCGCTTGCGCGGTGCATTGCAGATGGACGCGCTGGAAAGCGCCTTGCAGGAGATCGTGCGCCGTCATGAAAGCTTGCGCACGACCTTTACCGCCGTTGCCGGCGAGCCGGTGCAGCACATCGCAGCCAGCCGGCAGATTCCGCTGGTGATCACCGATTTACAAGCGCTCCCAGAGGCGCAGCGCGAAGCCGAAGCCCAACGCCTCGGCCGGGAGAGGGTACGCGCGCCCTTCGACTTCGTCCACGGCCCGCTGATCCGCTGCGAGCTTTTCCGCCTGCGGCCGGATGAGCATCTGCTGCTCATGCCGATGCATCATATCATCAGCGACGGCTGGTCGCTCGGCATCATCACGCGGGAACTGGGCGCGCTCTACAGCGCCTTCGTGCAAGGCCGGCCCTCGCCGTTGCCGGAGTTGGAGCTGCATTACGTCGACTACGCCGTTTGGCAGCGCAACTGGCTGCAGGGTGAAACGCTGGCGCAGCAAATCGCCTATTGGCGCGGCGCGCTCGGCGACAACCCCGCGCCGTTGCAGCTTCCCACTGACCGGCCGCGCCCTGCGGTGCTGACCCCGAATGGCGATCGCGTGTGTTTCTCCTGGCCGCGCGAGTTGGCGGAACAAGCCCGCCAATTGAGCCGCACGCATCAGGTGACGCCGTTCATGACTCTGCTCGCCGCTTTCAAAGTGCTGTTGCAGCGCTACAGCGGCGCGCCGGACATCATCGTCGGCTCGCCCATCGCCAACCGCAATCATCCCGGCATTGCGAACATCATCGGCTTTTTCGTGAACACGCTGGTGCTGCGCACCAACCTCGACGGCGATCCCACCTTCGCCGAAGTCCTGCAGCGGGTGCGGGAAGTCACGCTGAACGCTTACAACAACCAGGATGTGCCGTTCGAGAAGTTGGTCGAGGCCCTGCACGTCGAACGCGATCCCAGCCGCAGCCCGCTTTTTCAAGTGATGTTCGTTCTGCAGAACTTGGATCTCGAGCTGCCGGAAATGGCGGGTCTGAGCGTGAGCTCGGCGGATATCGACAGCGCGACCGCCAAGTTCGATCTGCGCTTCTCGCTGTTCGATCGTGCCGACGGCCTGAGCGGCGATTTGGAGTTCAACACCGATTTGTTCGAAGCCGCGACCATCGCACGCCTGCTGGCGCATTATCGCAACGTGCTCGAGGCCGTGGTGCGCAATCCCGGCCTGCGGCTCAGCGAAGTACCGTTGCTCGCGGAGGAGGAGCGGCGCAGAATGCTGGTCGAGTGGAACAACACCGCCGCCGCCTTTCCGCACCAGCATTGCATCCACCACTGGTTCGAAGCGCAGGTGGAAAAAACACCCGAGGCCGCTGCCGTGACCTTCGGTGCACAGACGCTTTCGTATGCCGAGTTGAATCGCCGCGCCAACCGCGTCGCACACCATCTGCAAAGCTTGGGTGTCGGTCCGGAGGTGCTGGTCGGGATTTATGTTGAACGCTCACTGGAGATGGTGATCGGCCTGCTCGGGATTCTCAAGGCCGGCGGCGCCTATGTGCCGCTCGATCCCAATTTTCCCACCGAACGCCTGGCGATGATGCTGGAAGACTCGGCCGCGCCGGTGTTGCTCACGCAGGAAAAGCTGCTCGCCACTCTGCCGCCGCATCAGGCCCAGGTCGTGTGCCTGGAATCCTTGTTCAAAGAAAACGGCCGGCACAACGGCGCCAGTGCTGCGGCCAGAGCGGACAACCCCGTGTCGCACGTCGGCCCGCCTCATCTCGCCTACGTGCTGTTCACGTCCGGCTCCACCGGCCGACCCAAAGGCGTGCAGATCGAGCATCGCAGCGTGGTGAATTTCCTCAGCAGCATGGCGAAGGAACCGGGCTTCACCAGCGACGACGTGTTGCTGGCCGTGACCACGCTGTCCTTCGACATCGCCGGTCTCGAGCTGTATCTGCCGTTGGTGCAGGGCGGCCGCCTCGTGCTCGCCGACGCGGAGACCGCCGCGGACGGCGCGGCACTGTTGCGCTTGCTGCACGAATCGCAGGCAACGGTTATGCAGGCCACGCCGGCAACCTGGCGCCTGCTGCTTGCCGCCGGCTGGAACGAGACACCGAATTTGAAGATTCTTTGCGGCGGGGAAGCGCTGCCGGCCGAGCTTGCCCAAGACCTGCTGGCGCGCTGCGCCTCGTTGTGGAACATGTACGGCCCGACCGAGACCACGATTTGGTCTTCGCTGCTCGCAGTCGAAGCGGCAAAGGGTATCGTGCCGATTGGCCGGCCGATCGCAAACACTGACATGTATATCGTCGACGCGCATCTGAATCCCGTGCCGCTCGGCGTGCCCGGCGAGTTGTTGATCGGCGGCGCGGGACTCTCGCGCGGCTATCTCAAGCGGCCGGAGCTGACCGCGGAGAAGTTCATTCCGCATCCCTTCAGCGCCGCGCAGGATGCGCGCGTTTACCGCACCGGCGATTTGTGCCGCTCTCGTCCCGACGGCGTGATCGAATTCCTCGGCCGTTTCGATCATCAGGTGAAGGTACGCGGCTTTCGCATCGAGTTGGGTGATATTGAAACCGCGCTGGCGCAGCATGCCGCGGTGCAGGCAGTGGTGGTCATGGCGCGCGCGGATGCTTCCGGGGAAAACCGGTTGGTGGCATATTTGATCGCCGCGGGCGACGCGCCGGCGGTGAGCGAGCTGCGTTCGTTCCTGCAAGAGCGGCTGCCGGAATACATGATTCCCTCGGCCTTCGTGTTGCTGGAGAGCTTTCCGCTGACGCCCAACGGCAAGGTCGATCGGCGCGCGCTGCCGGAGCCGGAGAGGCGGCGCAGCGAAGCCGCGGCTGCGTTCGTGGCGCCGCGCACCGAGGTCGAAGCGCAAGTCGCCGCGATTTGGCGGGAAGTGCTGCGCCTGGAGCAAATCGGCGTGCATGACGGCTTCTTCGAACTCGGCGGCCATTCGCTGCTCGCCACGCAGGTGGTCTCGCGCATTCAGAATGCGATGCAGATCAATTTGCCCGTGCGCACGCTGTTCGAGGCCAAAACCGTGGCAGAATTGGCCGATCGGATCGAGACGATCCGCTGGGCGAGCCGGCGTGAAAGTGAATCTCAGGAGGAGTTGTTGGGGGAGCGGGAAGAGATCGAAATTTGACCGGGTCAAAGGCGGGAAACGATTGCTTCATAGTGCGCGTGCGAACCGATCCAAAACCATGTGATTGTATTTCTCTGTCGCAATCCCGGGGCTCGCCATCCGATCGCGATAATAACCGGCTAGCTCGGTTTCGTGCGATGGACCTTTTTGAAAGCGAGGCTTTGATGAGACGGACTTGCTGCTCAAAGTCTGTAGCTTTTTCGCGCCTGTCGTTGGATTCGGGGTGGGAGTTTGCGAAAGCACTTGATGAAATCGAAGGTCAGGATCGATTTCATGGCTCATCAAACACCATTTTCTTGATCCGGCCGGCCGTGCGGTCTGCGGCAACTTTGTTCGCCAGTTTGCTGAGTGCTTCTTGAGATGCTTCAAGTGTTCGATCCCATTTCAGCTCGGCTTCGATATCGTCGAGCAGTTGTTGCGCGAGCTGTTCCTGCAGTGCCTCGGGCAGCACCCCGGCTTTGCTGAAGGCTTGGGAAAGCAGAGGAGTCATATGGTTATCCTCCTTGGTCAAGCGACATGTGTCATTGTCCAATCCACCCTCTCGCCGGTTCACGGTTGCACTGTGATGGGCAACGGTCCGGCTGGCATCAATACACTGCCAGAGTAAATCTTCATGGCATTATTTGCAACTCAAGATTAATCGCATGTCAACCATCGAATTTCTCTCCCACCTTCGTTCGCGCAACATCCACCTCGGCGTGGAAGGCGACAAGCTGCACCTCAACGCACCCAAAGGCGCCTTGACCGATGAATTGCGCGCGGAATTGAGCCGGCGCAAGGCGGAGATTTTGGCATTCCTGCAGGAAACCGCCACGCCCCGGCCCGCCGACCAGCCGCCGCCGCTCGCACGCCTTTCCCGTGAGGGCGACCTGCCGCTGTCGTTCGCGCAACAGCGCTTGTGGGTGCTCGATCAACTCGACCCGGAAAGTCCGGCCTACAACATTCCGCTCGCCCTGCGCCTGACCGGCCGCCTCGATGAAACCGCGCTGGTACGAAGCCTGAATGAAATTTTCCGCCGCCACGAAGGCCTGCGCACCGCCTTCGCCGAGGTCAGCGGCCAGCCCCGGCAAATCATCGCGCCGCCCGCGCCGCTGCCCCTCGAGGAGATTGATCTGCAAGCGTTGAGCCGGGCAGAGCAGGAAAAGCAAATCGTCGCGCTCGCGGAGGCGGAGGCGCTCCGGCCTTTCAAGCTCTCCGCCGGCCCGCTCTTGCGCGTGACGCTGATGCGGCTGTCCGGCCGCGCGCACGTCCTGCTCATGGTCATGCATCACATCATTTCTGATGCCTGGTCCCTGGGCGTTTTGTTTCGCGAACTGGTGACGTTGTATGAAGCCTATGCCGGCGGCCGGGCTTCGCCGCTGCCGGAACTCGGCATGCAATACGCGGATTATGCGCAGTGGCAGCGGCAATGGTTGCAAGGCGGGGTGCTCGAAACGCAAGCGCAATTTTGGCGCAAACAACTCTCCGGCGTGCCGGTGCTGGAATTGCCGGGCGATTTTCCCCGGCCGGCGGTGCAAACCTTCAACGGCCGGCGCCGGCCCTTCGATTTGCCGCACAGCCTGAAAGAAGGCTTGTCGGTGTTGTGCCTGGAAGAAGGCGTGACTCTGTTCATGGTCTTGTTGGCGGCATTCGAAACGCTGCTCTACCGCTATACCGGTCAAACCGATCTTGCCGTGGGTTCGCCCATCGCTAATCGCCGCCGCGTCGAGACTGAACCGCTTATCGGCTTCTTCGTGAACACGCTGGTGTATCGCGGCGATCTGTCCGGCGATCCCACGTTTCGCGAGCTGGTGCAGCGCGTGAAGGAAGTGGCGCTCGGTGCCTATGCCCATCAAGACGTGCCGTTCGAGCGGCTGGTGGAAATGCTGCAGCCCGATCGCGATCTCAGTCACTCCCCGCTGTTTCAGGTGATGTTCATTTTTCAGAATACGCCGGTGCCCACCACCTCGCTGCCCGGCCTGGAGGTGAGCCAGATCGATTTTCAAGCCGGCACCGCCAAATTCGATTTGACCCTGAGCCTGTTCGACGGCCAGGAGCGGCTGCGCGGCAGCCTGGAGTACAACTCCGATCTCTTCAAGGCGGAAACCATCGAGCGCATGCTGCATCACTTTCTCACGCTGTTGCGCAGCATTGCCGAGGATCCCGATCAACGTCTCTCCGAACTGCCGTTGCTTACCGCTTCCGAGCGCCGCAAGCTGCTGGTCGATTGGAACGCCACGCACCGCGATTATGCCCGCGACCGCTGCGTGCATGAGTTGTTCGAAGCCCGGGCCGCGGCTGCGCCCGATCGTCTTGCCGCGGAGTATGACGGGCAGACCATCACTTACGCAGAATTGAATCGCCGCGCCAATCAGCTTGCCCACCATCTGCGCGCTTGGGGCGTCGGGCCTGAAAGCCTGGTGGGCGTGTGCCTGGAACGCTCGCTGGAGATGTTGATTGCCCTGCTGGCGGTGCACAAAGCCGGTGGTGCCTACGTGCCGCTCGATCCTGCTTTTCCGCCGGACCGGCTGGCTTACATGCTGGAAGATTCGAAGGCGGCAGTTCTGCTCACGCAGCAATCCTTGCGCGCAGCGCTGCCGCAACACCGCGCGGCCGTGCTCTGCCTGGAAGCAGAGGCGCAAGCGATTGCCGGCCAACGCGAGGACAATCCCGGGCGCCTGGCCACGCCGCAGCATCTCGCCTATGTGATTTACACCTCCGGCTCCACCGGCAAACCCAAAGGCGTGCAAGTGCTGCAAGGCGCAGTGGTGAATTTTCTGGAGTCGATGCGGGAGGCGCCGGGCATGCAGGCCGATGACGTGCTGCTGGCCGTCACCACGCTCTCCTTCGACATTGCGGGCCTGGAGTTGTTCCTGCCGCTGATCGTCGGCGGCCGCGTCGTCATTGCCAGCCGCGAGACCGCCAGCGATGGGGCGGCCCTGCTGCAGTTGCTCGAGGAATCACAGGCCACCCTCATGCAGGCGACGCCGGCCACCTGGCGGCTGTTGCTGGCCGCAGGCTGGCAGAAGAGCCCTGCGTTGAAAATCTTGTGCGGCGGCGAGGCCATGCCGGGCGAGCTGGCGCAGGCGCTGCTGCCGCGCTGCGCCGAGCTGTGGAATCTGTACGGACCGACTGAGACCACGATTTGGTCGACCCTGCAAAAAGTCGAACAGGCTGCCGGCGGTTTCATTGCCATTGGCCGCCCGCTTGCCAACACGCAAGTTTACATTTTGGACGCGGCGCTCAATCCCACGCCCATCGGCATTCCGGGAGAATTGTACCTCGGCGGCGAGGGGTTGGCGCGCGGCTACTTGCACCGGCCGGATTTGACCGCGGAGAAATTCATTCCTCACCCGCTGGCCGCGCAGCTCGGCGAGCGGCTGTATCGTACCGGTGATCTGGCGCGCTATCTCGCCGACGGCGCGATCGAGTTCATCGGCCGCATCGATCAGCAAGTGAAGATTCGCGGCTTTCGCATCGAACTGGGTGAAATCGAAACCGTGCTCGCCCGGCATACGCAGGTCAAGCAGGTGGCCGTGATCGCGCGCGAGGACACGCCGGGCGACAAGCGATTGGTGGCTTATCTCGTTCCGGACAAGGCCGCGGCGCCCAGTGCGAGTGAATTGCGGCAGTGGCTGCGGGAGAGCCTGCCGGACTACATGCTGCCGGCGGCCTTCGTCTTCCTGGAAAGTTTTCCGCTTACCCCCAACGGCAAAGTGAATCGCCGCGCGCTGCCGCGGCCGGAGCTGTCCGCAAGCGAGCGGGAAACCGAATATGTTGCCCCGCGCGATGCCCGCGAGGAAAAGATTGCTGCAATCTGGCGCGAATTGCTGCAGCATGAGCGCATCGGCGTGTTCGACAACTTCTTCCATCTCGGCGGCCACTCGCTGCTGGCCACCCAGCTCGTCACGCGGCTCAGGCAGGTTTTCGGCGTGCCGGTGCCGCTGCGCCGCGTTTTCGAAGAAGCGACCATTGCCGGATTGGCGGCGTATCTGGCCGAACATGCCGATGGCTTGGCCGCCGCGCCGGCGGAGCGCATTCAACCGATCGCACGTCCCGCGATGCCCGAGGTCGAGAAGCTCTCCGATGAAGAAGTGGAAGCGCTATTGCAGCAGATGATGGCCGCGCCCACGCCGTAAGTCGCTGAGAGCAGAAGTGTTTCGCAACGGCTTGGCCGTTGCATCGAAGGTTTCTGGGTTTCCACGGGAGCCGAAAATTTGGCAACCTCGTCCCAGCCGAGGTTGGAACCTCATCGGCCATCCAACAGTAGTGTTCCGCAACGGCTTGACCGTTGCATTAGAAACCTCAGCGCGTTCACGATACTCGCAGTTCCGGTAACCTCGTCCCAGCCGAGGTTGGAACCTCATCGGCCATCCAACAGAAGTGTTCCGCAACGGCTTGGCCGTTGCATTAGAAACCTCAGCGCGTTCACGATACTCGCAGTTCCGGCAACCTCGTTCCAGCCGAGGGTGGAACCTCATCGGCCATCCAACAGAAGTGTTCCGCAACGGCTTGGCCGTTGCATTAGAAACCTCAGCGCGTTCACGATACTCGCAGTTCTGGCAACCTTGGCCCAGCCGAGGGTGGAACCTCATCGGCCATCCAACAGAAGTGTTTCGCAACGGCTTGGCCGTTGCATTAGAAACCTCAGCGCGTTCACGATACTCGCAGTTCCGGCAACCTTGGCCCAGCCGAGGGTGGAACATCTTCGAGCGGGCACTGACAAAATCGTTCCGCAACGGCTTGGCCGTAAGGCGCTCAAAGTTAGAATAGAATTCTGAAAGTTTATGGCGGAATAATTTGTTGGCAGAACGATTGGAAACAATTCTGCCGATGAATCATCCTGCCAAAGCTTTTCTGGCGATGCTCGGTGACTTCAGCGCATTTCGGTGGAAAGACTTTATCGCCGACGGTCACCGAAGACACCGAGTTTTGCCGAACAGTTATTTGCTGCTTCGCAGAAGCTTTGCTTTGCAGCCTGTCTGCAAATCGGGGTAGGCCACAAGGCGCTCAAAGCCAGAATGAAATTCTGAAAGATTCTTCACCTCAAGGCAAACTATTGAACTGCGGCGACGTGGCGAGCGCAGAGTTTTGAAATCAAGAGAGTCCTTCTCGGCGGTGAGCTTTTGAGGTGAATGACACGGGAGTGTGCCCAAATCTTCACAAGATCCTTACTGGATGACAGTGGTGGTGGATACATCGCGCCTGACAAAAGTGTACGAATCGGCCTTATTCCTGCCCGCAGGCTTCGGATTTCAACTTGTCTGAAATCCGGTGTCGGCCGTTGCATTGCAGGTTTCAGAGTCTCCACGGCGCTCGAAGTTTTGGCGACCTCGACTCAGTCACGGTCGGAACGTTTTCGAACAGACGCAAAAAAGCCACGGCCGGAGCCGTGGCTGAGCGTCGCGTAGAAAGCAAGCGGGGGATCAACGGCACATCATTTCACCAGTTGCATCGACTTCTGCAGTAATCCCTCCGCAGTTTCCAGGCGATACCAATACAAGCCGCTGGCCAGCCCGGTCGAATCGAACACCACGCTGTGCTGGCCGGCTTTCACCATGCCATGGACCAGCGTGGCGACGAGCTTGCCGAGATTGTCATAGACTTTCAAAGTGGCGAACTGATCGCTCGGAACCGCAAAGCGAATCGTCGTGGCGGGATTGAAGGGGTTGGGATGGTTTTGTTCGAGCCAAAACGAGGCGGGCGGAGCGCTGGCCTCCTGCACGACGCCGGTGGAAACCGTGCCGCCAACCATCATGTAGCGCCACACTTCCGCATACGCGGGCTGATTGTTGACCTTGGGCGTCTTGCTGTCCACTGCCACGCTTTGATGCGCGTCGCTGACTTTACGCCGGCTCACCAGCGTGTGCGACCCTTGAAACGGCGCCGGCGTGTTGTCCACCGTTACCAGACTGCCGAAGGCAAACATGCCCCAAATGTTCCAGACCGTCTGCCGGCCAAAGAGATTGTCATCCGCATGGGTGAAACCGTAGTAACCTGCGGGCGGCGTGGCATTGTTGAGGTTGATCCACGGCGCCAAGCCGGTGGTCATGCTGCCGTCTTCACCGCCGGCAAAAAACAGCACGCGTTCCAGCCGATGATGGTGGGCAATGACGCCGGAATGGCCGCCGCCCTGCGAATGGCCGCCGACGATCATCTTTTCCCAAACCAGACTTTCGCCGCCTTTGACATATTGCCCCCAGCCTTCCTGCGGGAAGTTCTTGTCGAGGTAAAGCAGCAGCTTGAGCAGACGGTTCTCGATGGAGTTTGCCCGGTTGACCTCGACGCGCGTGGTGCGGTCAATGCCGTCGATGATTTCCAGCCGGCAGGACTCGTAGCAGCTCGCGTCATTGACGTTGTCGCAAAGATCGAAATTCACCGTCCAGGAATTGGGATAGTTCAAGCTGATCGCATGCAAGCCGGCCTCGGCCGCCACTTGGGTGAGGAGTTGATAGTCGCTCGCATTGAGATGCGAGCCCGGCAGGAAGACGAACAAGCGGTTGCGGGGCGTGGCCGCCGGGTCGAAACACACGATGTGATTGTCATTCCATTTGTCGATTTGATTATCGGTGGCGCGCGGCGCGATTTCACGTTCCTGCACGGCGGCAAAAGCCGGTGCCAGGGCGAACAGCCAAAGCGCCAGATTGAGAAAGCCACACTTCCACATGAAGAACGCTCCTGAGTTGAGAATGTGAAGGTCAGCGATCACCGCTGCCGCACCGTTTTGCCTGCCTGGCCTGGCAGCAGCAAGGTCCATCACTGCAGCAACGGAAACGCCGTGCAAAGTCGAGGCCAGAGCGCAGTGCCGGCCGCGGGGCGCTTTACGGTTTTGTGTGAAAGCGGCAAAGCCAGCCGGTAATTCTTGAACGGCAGGCGTTGCGCGCCGCGGCCGTGCCGCTTGCGGGAGAATGAGGTCGCTTGCCGGACAGGCAATAGCTGCAAAGCCAGGCTTCCGCGTTTCATTCATGTAAGCGGAATTTCAGGATTGCAGGGCGCACCTCACGCCGGCAGTGCAGCGCCGGCCGGATTGTTTCGCTGCCGGTCATCGCCTCCCGTGCACGCAGACCGGCAGCTTGGAGGGTATAAACCGTTTGATCGGATCAGTTTTTGTGGGCGCGGGAGCCGTGCTCGGCCTTGTACCCCGCTCGCTCGACCTCTCTGACGCCGACCAAGTCTCCCACGGCGCAAGAGCAAAATGATGACCCCAACGAGCCGCAACCCTAAAACATGTCGATCCGCGCGATTGCATGGTTCGCCTTTTCCCAGGAGCTTGATGGAGCTGCGCAATGAGTTTTGACCCACAACGGGTTGCTGACCTTTCTGCCGAAGCCAAGCGGGCTTTGCTCGCGCAGTTGCTGAAACAAAAAGGGGCCACACCCTCACAGAATTATCCGCTGTCCTTCGCGCAACAACGGCTGTGGTATCTCGACCAGCTCGAGCCCGGCAGCGCGGCCTATCATCTGCCCCTGGCCGTTCGTTTGAACGGACCGTTGAACGTGGCGGCGCTGGAGGAAGCCTGCGTGCAAATCATCAAGCGCCACGAGAGCCTGCGCACGACTTTTGAACTCGTCGAGGGCGAGCCAGTGCAGCGCATTTCGCCGCCGGCACTTTTCAAACTCGAAATGGAATCGCTGCTGACGGTCGCGCCGGCGGAACGGGACGCGGAAGTGCGGCGCCGCGTGCGTGAGCAGGCGCTGCTGCCCTTCCATCTCGCCACCGGCCCGCTGTTGCGCCTCAAGCTGTACCGCCTGGCGGAAGACGAGCACGTGGTGTTCGTGTGCATGCACCATATCATCTCCGACGGCTGGTCGCGCGGCGTGTTCGTCAATGAAATGGCCGCCTTGTACCGGGCGTTTGCCGGCGGCAACCCGGTTTCGCTGCCCGAGCTGCCCATTCAATATGTCGATTTTGCGCAGTGGCAGCGCAACTGGCTGCAGGGCGAGGTGTTGGAAAAGCAGCTTGCCTATTGGAAAAAACAACTCGCCGGCCTGACCACGCTGCAACTTCCCACCGACCGGCCGCGGCCGCCGGTGCAGACTTATCGCGGCGCCCGCCAATCGTTCCACCTCACGCCGGCCCTGACGCAAGCGCTGCAGGAGCTTTCCCAGCGCGAAGCGGTCACTCTGTTCATGACGCTGCTGGCTGCTTTTCAGACTTTGCTGCACCGCCACGCGCAGCAGACCGACATCGCAGTGGGCACTCCCATTGCCAACCGGACCCGCGCGGAAACCGAAGGCCTGATCGGCTTTTTCGCCAACACCCTGGTGATGCGCACCGACTTTTCCGGCGATCCCACTTTTCGCGCGCTGTTGCAGCGCGTGCGCGAAACCGCGCTCGGCGCTTATGCCCATCAGGATTTGCCCTTCGAACGTCTGGTCGAAGAGCTGCAGCCCGAGCGCGACTTGAGCCGCAGCCCGCTCTTCCAGGTGATGTTCATTCTGCAAAATACTCCCAAGCGGCCGGCGGAAGAACAGCCGGACCTGGCGGTGACCGTGCTGGAAAGCGACGGCGGCACCGCGATGTTCGACTTGACACTTTCGCTCACCGAGGCGGAACACGGCGGCCTCACCGGTTATCTCGAATACAACACCGACTTGTTCGAGCATCTCACCATCGCGCGCTGGCTGGCGCGCTTGCAGACGTTGCTTGCCGGCGTGGCCGCAGATCCGAATCAGCCCGTGTCGCAACTGCCGGTGCTGCCGCCCGCCGAACGCGAGCAATTGCTGGTCGAGTGGAACGCAACCCAGGCCGACTACCCCGGCCTTTGCTTGCATGAGTTGCTGGCTGCGCAAGCCGCCGCCACTCCCGCGAGCGTGGCGGCGGTGTTCGAGCAGCAAGAGTTGACTTACGCCGAACTCGATGCCCGCGCCAATCAACTGGCGCATCATCTGCGCGGACTCGGCTTGCAGCCGGAAGAGTTGGTCGGCATTTGTGTCGAGCGCTCACTCGACATGGTCATCGGCCTGCTGGGTATTCTCAAAGCAGGCGGCGCCTATGTGCCGCTCGATCCTTCCTTTCCGCCCGATCGATTGGCTTTCATGGTGGAAGATTCCGGCCTGCGCATTCTGGTCACCCAGTCGACGCTGTTGGAGAGTCTTCCGGAGCACAACGCCGAGCTGGTATGCCTCGATACGGATTGGGATTTCATCGAGGGCCGGAGCCGCGCGCATCCCGCCAAGGTGAACACGCCGGATCATCTGGCTTATGTGATCTACACCTCCGGTTCCACCGGCACCCCCAAGGGCGTGCAAATTTCGCACAAGGCCGTTGTGAATTTCTTGCACTCGCTGCGGCAACGGCCCGGTCTGGCAGCGAACGATGTGTTGGTGGCAGTCACCACGCTCTCTTTCGACATTGCCGGACTGGAGCTTTATCTGCCGTTGCTGGTCGGCGGCCGCGTGGTGATCGCCAGCCGCGAGACCGCGAGCGACGGCACGGCGCTGCTGGATTTGCTCACCCGCGCGCAGGCCACCGTCATGCAAGCCACGCCTGCCACCTGGCGATTGCTGCTCGCTGCCGGCTGGGAGCGCGGCGCCGGCCTGAAAGTCTTGTGCGGCGGTGAAGCCTTGCCGCGTGAGCTGGCCGTGCAGCTTCTCGAGCGCAGCAGCGCACTGTGGAACATGTACGGCCCGACTGAAACCACGATCTGGTCAACCCTGCATCCGGTGGAACAAAGCAATGCCGCCATCGTCATCGGCCGGCCGATCGCCAACACCCAGGTCTACATTCTCGATGCCCAGTTACAGCCGGTGCCCATCGGCGTGGTTGGCGATCTTTACCTCGGCGGCGAGGGCCTGGCGCGCGGCTATTGGCGCCGGCCGGGATTGACCGCAGAGAAGTTCATCGCCCATCCCTTTAGCCGCACGCCGGGAGAGCGCCTTTACAAAACCGGCGATCTGGCGCGCTATCTGTGGGACGGTACCATTGATTTCCTCGGTCGCGGCGATCATCAAGTGAAAGTGCGCGGCTTCCGCATCGAACTGGAAGAGATCGAAGCTGTGCTCGGCCAGCATCCCGCAGTGCAGGCCGCGGTGGTGATGGCGCGCGAAGACGTGCCCGGCGATCAGCGCCTGGTGGCTTACTTGCTCGCCGGCGGCCAGCAGGCCAGCGGCAGCGAATTACGCAATTTCCTGCGTCTGAAGCTACCGGATTACATGTTGCCCTCCGCCTTTGTAACACTGCCGGCCTTTCCACTGACGCCCAACGGCAAGGTGGATCGCCGCCGCCTGCCGCCGCCGGAGGGGCAGGTCGCCGACGAAGTGCGGACAACCCACGTTGCCCCGCGCACCCCGGTGGAAGAACTGATCGTGCAGATTTGGCGGGAGGCATTGAAAATCGAGCACGTCGGTGTGCGTGACAATTTCTTCGATCTCGGTGGCCATTCCTTGCTGTCGATGCAGGTGATCGCGCGTTTGGAGAAAGCCACCGGCCATCGCCTGCACCCGCGTGACATGATCCTGCAAACCGCCGAGCAGCTCGCGGCAGTGCTGGAAGCGCGCCAGGCGGCTGCGGCCAAGAACGGCGCGGCGCGCCAACCGGCCGGCGCGCCGGCGGCGGCAACGGCATAGCGGCGAACGGGCCGGGCTGGCCCGGCTGACTTCCACATTTGTTTTGACCGGGATTATTCACAGATTCTCACCGTGAAGACGCTGACTTCGCGAAGGGCAGCATATTAGGACAAACGCCGTACCGACACTCGGTTTGCAGCAACTTGGTCCGGCC
Source organism: bacterium (assembly GCA_023150945.1). NCBI lineage: Bacteria > bacterium. The sequence goes on from JAKLJX010000029.1 coordinate 63,358, forward strand.
CCGCCAGCCCTCCTGAAGCTTGGCGTGCTTTGCGATCTGGGCGTCTTGGTGGTTTTGGATCATTCAGGTTGCGCTATCCGCATGGCGATGGGCTGGCGGCAACGGGATTGATCGCCGGCGTGACAGGTTATCATGAAACCATTCTACTTCGGCACCCCCGAAAAACCGTTGTTCGGAGTCTTCCACCCCTCGCCGCAGAAGCTCAATCGCAAGCTCGGCGTGGTGATCTGCAACCCCATTGGGCAGGAACACATCCGGGCGCATCGCGCGCTCCGCTTGCTGGCGGCGCGCCTCAACCACGCCGGCTTTCATGTGCTGCGCTTCGACTATTACGGCTGCGGCGATTCCGCCGGCGAAAGTGAAGAAGGCACGCTCGAACAATGGCGCCAGGATGTCGAGCACGCGGTGGTGGAGCTGAAGAAGAACGCGCGGGTGAACCAAGTGGCGTTGCTCGGCTTGCGGCTGGGCGCCTCGCTGTCATGGCTCGCCGGCAGCCAGCGGGAGGACGTCACCTGTCTCATGCTTTGGGAACCGGTGATCAGCGGCGCGCATTACGTCCAGCGCCTGCTGGTCCATCATGAGCAATGGGGGATCGATGCGGGTTTGCAGACCAAGTCCACGAACGGTGACTTGGAAGTGCTGGGTTTCCCCCTGCCCGGCACCCTGCGGCAAAGTCTGGCGCGGCTGAATTTGTTCGCCGCACCTCCGTTGCGGGCGAAGCGGGTCATCTTGCTGGTCAACGAGGAAAAGCCCGAGAATCTCGAACTGCGCGGCCACCTGGCTCAATTCGGCAGCGCAATTGATTACCAGCAGATCAACGGGCTCAGAGTGTGGGCCAAACAAGCCGGCGCCGACAAAGGCATGGTGCCGGTGCAAATCCTGCAGGCGTTGGTGGCGTGGCTTTCCCAACTCGACTCATGAAAGAAAAAGCCCTTCTCTTCGGAAAGACTCGATCTTTGGTGGGCGTGCTCACCGATCCGGAACACGCGGAATCCGCCGCGAAGCGGCCCGGGGTGATCATTCTCAATTCCGGCCTGCTGCCAAAGATTGGGCCCAACCGGCTGCATGTGAAAATCGCGCGGCGCCTGGCGGCCGCCGGTTTCGTGGCCATGCGCTTCGACTTTTCCGGGATCGGCGACAGCCTGCCGCGCAAAGACGGCATGTCCTTCGCCCGCAGCGCCATCGTGGAAACCCAGGAGGCCATGGACCTGCTGGCAAACGCGCGCGGCCTCGAACAATTCATTCTCATGGGCATTTGCTCGGGCGCCGACAACTCGGTGCGCGTCGCCTACGAAGATGCGCGCGTGGCCGGTGCCGCGCTGATCGACAGCTACGCGTTTCCGACCCCGCAATACTTCTGGTATTCCTATCGCAAACGGCTGCTCAACGTGCGCAGTTGGGGGAATTTGCTGGCGGGCAAGAGTGACTTGCTCGCGAAAATCCGCAAGGGCCGCGCCACCCAAATGCGGCAGCGGCCGGCGGAGCAAAACGAGCGCCTCAATCCCGACTGGCACATGCCCACCCAGGCAGAGCTGGCCAAGACGCTGCATGCCCTGCTGGAACGCGGCACGGATTTGCTCTTTCTGTATTCCGGCGGCAGCCCGGCGTATTTCAATTACCTGACCAATCTCAAGGGGCTGCTCGGCACGTTGCAAGATTCGCCGCATTTGCGGCTGGAGTTCTTGCTCGATTCCGATCACGGCTTTACCTTGCTGCACCACCAGAAGATGCTGGTGGACACCATCACCGCCTGGGTGAAGTCCGTGGCGCACAGCCGGCAGCCCAACGAGAATGTTCTTTCCACGGCCTGACCCGCGGCCGGGCGCCGGCGCCGCGCAAGCTGCCGGGGCCGGCCGTGCGGACGCGCCCTCGTGCGCGGCAACTCTATTCACGCTGTTCCAATCCCTCTGATCTGACGCAATGCCCAAATTCTACGACGATGGCTCCGACGGCGTCATGCCGAAACATGAAACCTGGCCGGTCATCAAGCGCTTCCTGCCCTTTGTCAAGCCCTATCAAAAAACCATTGTGCTGATTGCCGTGTTGATGGTGGTGGCGCTGCCGCTGAGCGCCGTGGCGCCGCTGATCGTCAAGCATCTCATCAACCAGGTGGTGCCGAGCCGCGACCTGACCCAGATGTTCCTCATCGGCGGCGTGCTCATCGCCCTCGCTCTGCTCGATCAGAGTCTGGCCTGTTGGCAGGCGGTGCTGAGCAAGCGCGTCGAGCTCAAGGTGCTCAACAAGATGCGCCTCGATCTCTTCGCGCACATGATTCGCCTGCCCATGAGTTTCTTCACCCGCCACAGCACCGGCTATTTGATGAGCCGCCAGCGCGACGACTTGCGCCACCTCAGCGGCGTGATGGCGGACACCATCCTGCGCGCCGGCATCAGCGGTGTGCGCGCCGTGGTGTTTATCGGCCTGCTGTTCTATCTCGATTTCGCCCTCGCGCTCACCGGCCTCGGCCTGGTGCTGCTGTTCGTCGCGGTCAATCAAAGCTATTCCAAACCGCTGCGCCGCCGCAACCAGCTCGTGCAGGAGGCGATCGCCCGCACCTCGACCTCGCTGCATGAAGCCATCATCGGCGTCAGCCTGATCAAAGCCACCGCGCGCGAGAAAACCGAGACCCGGCACTACACCCATCTGCTCAATGACCACACCCGCGCCTCCTTTGGCCGGGATTTGCTCGAAGTCTTTGCCACCGAAACCATCGAGCTGTTCGCCAAGCTCGGGCTGTACTCCATCGTGTTGATCGGCGCTTACCGCATCATCGTGGGCGCGACCACCTTCGGCGATCTCATGGCCTTCTTCATGGCGCTCACCACGCTGTTCACCTCGCTCACCACCCTGATGAAAGCCAATCAGCAATTGCAGCGCGCCATGAACGCGCTGCAGCGCATTTACGAGGTGTTCGATACGCCGCAGGAGCCGGCCAGCAAATCCTTCCCGAAACTCAAACCCGCGAGCTGCGCGATCGTGTTCGAGAACGTCAGCTTCAGCTATGCGCCGGACACGCCGGTGTTGCGCCAGATCACCGCGAAAATTCCCGCCGGCGCGCAGGTCGCGCTGGTGGGCCCGAGCGGCACCGGCAAATCCACCTTCGCGAGTTTGATTCCGCGTTTCTATGATCCCACCCACGGCCGCATTTTGATGAACGGCGTCGATCTCAAGGAAATCAACCTCTACAGCCTGCGACGCTTGATCGGCATCGTGCCGCAGGACGTTTTCCTGTTCGACCGCACCATCCACGAAAACATTGCCTACGGCACCGGCATCAGCGACCGCCAGGCCATCGCAGAAGCGGCGCGCGCCGCCAATGCCCATGAGTTCATTCTCAATTTTCCCAAGGGCTACGACACCCGCATCGGCGAGCGCGGCGTGCGCATCTCCGTCGGACAAAAGCAGCGCCTGGCCATCGCGCGCGAGATCCTGCGCAATCCGCCCATCCTGATTCTCGATGAAGCCACCAGCTCGCTCGACTCCGCTTCCGAAGCGCTGATTCAGGAAGCGCTGCATCGCTTCAAGCAGAATCGCACCTCTGTGGTGATTGCGCATCGCCTGTCCACCGTCATCGAGGCCGATTGGATTCTGGTGTTCGACAAGGGCCGCATCATCGAACAAGGCCGGCACGAGGATCTGCTGGCGCACGGCGGCTTCTACGCTTTTCTGTTCGAAACGCAATTCAAACGCGGCCAGGAAGCGATGGAAGCCGTGTACAATGCCGGCGAGAACGGCAAGCGGTCCGCTGTGGAGGCGGAACGGGAGGCGTGAGGCGAGCGGTTCCTTTCGCGCTGCAATGCAAAAACATCTCACCGCAATGGGGAGGCCCAAATGAAAAATCTTGCTGGAGAAGCCCGTGGCATGCTGCTGTTCGCCGCCTGCCTGACCAGCCTTTCGGCCTGGCATTGCGCCGCGACGATGAAGCCGCGGACGCTGGCGCAAGAGCCCGGCTGTGCGACGAGCCTGGCAGGCTTCTATGAGCACAGCGTCCCGTGGCAGGGCCAGAAGCCCGCGCTCATCGTGCGCAAGGATGGCGAGTACAAGATCATCCACGGCAAAGTCATCTCGCAAACCGGCCAGGGCGTGACCTTCGATCCCGAGCGCGAAGGCGCCTTCTATGATCCCAAACCCGAGTTCTTCGCTTTCGACAAACTCGCGGCCTTTGTTGCTGAAGACGGCCGCCTGGTGGCCGGCGCCATTCCCGCCAAACTCGCCAATCCAATTGCCCTGGAAATTCATCTGAAAGAAAAAAACCGCCCCGGCGCGAAGCCGTACCGGCTGCGCCTCGAGCCCAACGCGGCGTTCGGCTATTGCCTGCCCGCGGGAACCTATGAGGTGAGCGCGATCGCGTTCCGGGATCGCAAGGGGAATATCGATCTCGGCGTGAACTATCCGAAATTGGAGATTGCGCTCGAGCACGGCCGCGCTAATGACCTCGGCCATTTGCGGCTGGGCCGGTCGCCAGCGGTGCTGCGCGACTCGGTATTGATTCCAATCAAAATCGGCGCGCGCCCCGGCGGCGCCATGGCCGCTGGGATTCTGGGCGGGGCCATTGGCGGCGCACTGCACGCCGCCGCCCTTGCCGCCCAAGGCGTGATCGGCGCACACCTGCTTTACTTCGGCGAATCGACCGCACCGGCAACGCGGGGCAAAAGCCAACCGAAGTATGCTCCGCTCAAGGTGAGTGAGTGAGGCGCGAGGGCGTCAGACGCGGGGGTGATTGCGACGGTCTGGTGGGATTCTTCTCTGCGACGGTGACGCTGCGCAACGCTCCGATTCAGCGACGCGACGCGCAGCGGACCGTCCGCTGCGGCCGGTTGTTGGTCACTAAAGAGGAAACTCGCTGCCAAGAAAGCAGGGATTTGTTCGGTGGCTGCTTTCTCGACCGGTATTGCTGCGGGATTTGTATCAATTCTGGAAATCTCCGGCTCTTTCTTTCCACTTTGGGCGGAAGAATTCATACCGAGACGCAAAGCCGAGAAGATCTCCCTATCATTTTTGTCCGCAATCATTCGAGACCAAACTCGAATCTTTTCTTTGCGTGCCTTTGCGGGCGCTTTTGCCTTCTTTGGTTCCGGCTCGTTCGGGCTGGGCCCCTCCGCGTATTCCGCCGGGTCGTCCTCGCCTCCGCTGTCCAGTAGCGGATGATTTCCGTCACTCCTGCATCCTCTCGTTCCACTTCTGAATGTTGACCCCTCTTGCCAGTAGCCACAAGGCGAGCGTCAACTCAGCGACGAACGCAACCGGGAAAACCCATGGGAACAGAATCGTGGCAGCAAACGCGGGTGAGAGCATCTGTGCAATGCTGAACACGACGTAGCCGCAGCCCGCAATGGCGAGCATGATACCGATGGTTCTCGGCAGGTACCGCGACCGCCGGATGAGGTGACCGAACAGGATGCAGCAGAAGCCAAAGAACAGCAGGCTGGCGCCGTAGCCGAGGCTGTGCACTCGGAGTGCCATGTACGCAAGGTCGTGGAGCTGTGGCGGGCTCAGCGCCTGCAGTTTGTCGACACTCCCCAGCGCGACGAGGGCTGCGATCTCGAACAGCTTGGTGACCCCATAGATCCCGACGAAAGTCAACCTGAAGAACGCCGCGAGCAAGGCGAGATTCCTGCCGACCGGCCTGAGCAGGACGTAGAGGATCATCGCCAGTGCGACGTCACCCACGCACGTGAGCATTTCTCCCACAAGCCCGACGCGGAAAAGCGTCTCGGAAGTCAGGAGGTTATTGGCGGTGGCAGCGGCGTCACCCCACCGAATCAGTCTGTTCCGGACAAAAAGTTCACCGAATCCAGCGGCTATAATGATCAACAGATAGAGTAGCCCGCCGATTCGAGCGTAGCGTTGCGGCGATGCTTCCATGTCGTGGTCAGTCATGTTCGTCTTTCGTCAATTGTGCCCAGCGATTGCGAGGGGCGGTCTTGCATGATTTTCAGCGGCGGCGCAGCAGAGAACAGAGTCTGATCGAAGGACTCAGATGGGAGTTGCCGAATCATAGAATTCAATATCGCCTTTACCGTCCGCTGGAACAGCACTTGAATGAAACCGGCTGCGCGGGCCAGCGTTAATCAAAGCCACGGTATTCGCATTCGATACAAAAGAAGTTCGTGGCACTGGCGCCGCCGTCCCCGGCACGCACATGCTAGCCGCAGGGCCCTTAGTGTGATCAAGATAACGGTACAACTCTCTGCCGGAGCCAATTTACCAAGCCTTCTCGCGTCAATCTACTGCCGGCCAGATCAAGGAATAAATTTTCCTGCTCATCAATGGTCGCCTTGATCTCAAAACCATTGAGAACGAGGAATATTTCCATCGCGCCGTGTGCAACTCGTTTGTTACCATCTATGAAGGGATGATTCTTGCAAAGTGAGTATGCTAATGCGCTTGCCTTTTCTATGAGGGTGGGATACAAGTCCTCTCCCCCAAATGTCATCTCTGGCTGAGCAAGTGCAGATTCGAGGGCGCCAAAGTCTCGGACTCCTGCAATCCCTCCAAATTCATCAAGAAGCTGCCTGTGCAGTTCCAGGACTTGGAAAATATTGATAAACTTCATTATTGCGCTAGGCGCTTGTAGAGTTCAGCGTTCTTCTTGAGCACATATTTCATGGCATCGACGAATTCGCTGTCAAGCCGCGCGAGCTTCTCCTGCAAGCTGGCAAGCAGGAAGTCTTCTGGTTGGACCCCCAGATTTTCTGCAGCCGATTTCAGTTGAGTTGCGACTTCGGTCGGCAAAGTAATGGTCAGTTGTTCCATTTTCAGCCTCGCAGGCGATGATTGAATCAAGTCTTTCCAGCAAAATAAAAATTTCAACTATTCGCTGCAACCAATGTACTCCATTGCAACTGCCCAGGCTTGGAGGTATGGCAAAAATCAGGTAAAAACATTGCGGAACGCAGCAATGCCGAAGAGCTCCTTGAGTTATGTCAATGGATTAACTGTTGTTGGTCTTCATCAATTGTGCCGATCCTGGTCGTTGAAAAGTATGCCACTGTGTTGACACACTGCAGCCAGTTCACAAAAACTGGCGCGTGATCCGAAATTTGCCGGCGGCGGTTTGTCGCCAGACGGGATGAGGTGGCTGCCGGTGCGGGGGAAGTTTCTCGTGCCGGTCAAAGCGCTGTCGAAGATTTTCCGCGCCAAGTTTCGTGATGCGCTCAAGAAGCAGAAGCCGGAGCTGTTTCGCCAAGTGCCGCCCGGAACCTGGAAAAAGGATTGGGTCGTCGATTGCCGGCCGGTCGGCTCCGGCGAGCGCGCGCTCAAGTACTTGGCGCCGTACATCTTCCGCGTTGCCATCAGTAACCGGCGCTTGTTGAAACTGGAAAACGGCAACGTCACGTTTCAATATCGCGACGGCGAGACCAAGCGATTCAGGACGAAAACCGTCGCGGCGGAAGAGTTCATTCGTCGTTTTTTACAGCACGTTCTACCGCACCGTTTCATCAAAGTGCGCTACTACGGTTTTCTGTCTTCGTCGCATCGGAAGCGTTTGGAGAAAGTCAAAGAACTGCTGCACGTCAAACCCGTCGCGACAGAACCAACTGACGCTGCCGGCACGGAAGCGCCCGAAGCGTGCGAAGCTCACGTCATGCGCTGCCCCAAATGCGGCGGCGTCATGAAACTGGTTGGTGAAATAGAGCCCAAACGGACCCCATCGCCGTAATCGCATCAGGGCAGTGACTTGAAATTCACGTGTTGATCACAGGGCAAGATTTGGGGTGTCACGGGAGAAGTACGCCCTGGACGTTCGTCAATGTCATGTTGGGCATGTAAAAAACCGTCGGGCATGATGAAAAAACTGTCAAAGAACATTTCCACCCGCTTCAAGCAAGGCCATCGGCTCATCTCAACGGTGGCCTTGAACCCTTCGCCACAGCTCATCCTTGATTCAAAGCTCAAATAAATAGGAAAGCGCTTAGTTCAACGCAGAATTATGCGGCGGCTCACGCTGTGCTCATTCCGGAGGTCTGTGCTGGGTATCGCGCCGCACGAATTCTTATCTCGTTAGAAGCGCTTAATCGAATCTGATTTTTTGGAATTCCTCGACTATCAAAAATCTAATTTCAGATGAATCTTGTTTCTGATTCTGACCCAAGACAAGTTCTGCGAGCTTTTGTATAGACTCCGCGTCGCCAAACTGTAAACCAAGAGCAACTGCTTGCTTCACGGAGTCAAGAGCCTCTTGATATCTATCGTTACCGAGCGCAAGCAGAATTAAGGCTCGATCAGCAAAGAAAACTGCGCGTTCCCTTTCATTCAATTTACTGCTTACTAGCTCAAATGCGTTTTTAAAGTTGTTAAGGCACTCCTCATGTTTCTTTAGACAAAGCTGTGAAGTCGCAAGATAAATTAGTATTTTGTGACTTTGCTCTCCTCTGATTCTTATGTGATTTCTATATGCAATCTTGAAAAAGTTTTCTGCAGTTTCATAGTCTCCATTGAACAAAGCAATGAGGCCAAGCTCTATTCTTGGCCATACATAATCTGCCCTCATAGCAATCGCTTTGTTTAAGTACTTTTCAGCAAGCTCGAATTGGTTATTTCTCCTGTAAGCTTGTCCTAACCTGTAAACGATGTTATCATCATCAGGCTTTTTGCTATGCAAAATTTCTAGGTTGGATATTGCTTCGTCGAACCTACCGTAGTCAGTGAGAAGTTTGTTGAGTCTTCTATAGATTCTAGGATGGTCAGGTTTAATATTGTACGCCTTCTGATAGTCAGCGATTGCTTCACGATATTGACCTTTTGTATAGTGCCATTCACCTTCTACCAATGGTATTAAGATTTGAAGCATATTCTCTCGTTCATCAATGAAGCTTTCCTTCAAAGAATTGAGTTCTTTTAACTCGCTTTCGATTTTGGCCTTGCCCTCGTTCAGTATTTTCTCAAGATCTTTGCGAATTTGGTCAATCTGGGAAAATCGCTTAGTAGCAATCCATCCCGCGATTGCAAGAATTGCTACAAAAATTCCAAAAAATAGTGCTGATAGGTCAATTATTTTCCCCGCAAAATCAAGTATGGTATCTTGCTTGGCACTTAGTACTTCTTTAGTGATTTGATCATTGATTGAATTCTCTTTCAAAGCATTTGTAAGATGAATCAGCCTCTCACGAATTACAACCAGAGAATCGTTTATTTGTTTGAAGGATTCCTGAGAGAGATTTTGAATTTCGCTATTCGCACCAGAACTCTGGATTCGGCTGCCAGTTGTCGATTGTGCGTTCAAGTTCTTTGGACAGATAATACAAGGGACTGCAAATAGGATTATCAGTTCATGGAGTATTCGTTTAGGTTGGCGTACGTTTTTCATTGTTGTATTACAATTGGAAAGTTATTGCGAGCTTCGTCGCGGTAGGAACGGCGGTCACCCGCCGTCCCCCGCACAGTTCCCGGCGTGCAGTTTTCCCGCACCGGGCTCTTCAGAGATACTCGCTTCCGCAATCGCACAGTTTGCACTGCGCGACTTCGCTATTCCCCGCAGGGAGGTTTGCTCGTGTAATCTGGATCGGCATGTCCAGCACAAGTTTCCTTTGCAGGCTGCGTATCCCTGTCAGCCGCCTTTCCCATGTGGACGGCTCTCCCGTCCTCCGAGTAGGCATACATCCCATCGATGGCTTACTACTTGATGACAACCTTGGCCCAATCGGGATCGTAATCGCCGGAAGCCGGACTGTTGGTCAAATTGGTTTGACCCGAGCCGTCGGCGTTCATGACATAGATTTCATAGTTGCCGTCACGGTCGGTTTGAAATGCAATCTTCTTCCCGTTCGGCGACCAGGTCGAGTGGAATTCCGTGGCCGGCGTGCTAGTCAAACGCGTCTGCTGCGAACCGTTGCTCTTCATCACATAAATTTCGAAGTTGCCGTCGCGGTCGCTCACGAAGGCTATGCGCTTGCCGTCAGGGGACCAAACCGGGTTGTGATCATTAGCGACATTGTCCGTAATCTTGATCACGTGTGAGCCGTCCGGGTTCATCATGTAGATTTCGCTGTCGCCGTCGCGGTCGCTGTCAAAGGCGATCTTTTTGCCATTGGGCGACCAACTCGGATATTGATCAAGACTGGGATGATTGCTCAGATTGACCGGGGCAGAACCGTCGGCGTTCATGACATAGACTTCCGAATTGCTATCGCGAAAACTCGTGAACGCAATTTTCTTATCATCAGGCGACCACACGGATTGATGATCGGCAGTTGCGTCGTCGGTCAACTTGGTTTGCTTGGAGCCATTCGCGTTCATGACGTAAATCTCACAGCTTTGATCCGCGGCATGGCAGGCAGTGTAGGTGATTTTTCTTCCGTCCGAAGACCAGCTCGGACGCGCGTTGTAATCGGGTTCCGGCGTGAACGTGATCTGCGTCGGGAACGCGCCGTTCGGCGCCATGAGAAACATTTCGATCCAACCGTTGCGATCGCTCGCAAAAGCGATGAGGGGAACAGCGAGATTATCCTTTTGCAGGACTGTGTTCGGTGACCCCAATGGTTCGATTGATACAGGCTCCGTGGGCTCTTCGGAGCAGCCTTGCGCTATCAGCGTGAAGAGCAGGAGCAAGCGGGCAACATGTAGCCTACACATTAAGCACCTCACAATCATGATTGTGTAGCAGAGCATCTTCTTGAATTACAGCGAGATTTACCGAAGTTTCTGAGCTGGAGGCCAACGGTCTGAGTTACGTCGTTCACATAAACCACCCGGCGGTGCGATGCACTACTTCGCCGAATTTGCGCATGAAAGCCACCTCTTCTTCGCAGAGCGGGCCTTCGCGAACGGCACGCAGATTTTCCTCGAACTGCTTGAGGTTGCTCGGGGCGGTCATGCACACGGAAACGTCTGGATTGCAGAGCGCGAAACGATAGCACATGCCGGGCATACGGATCGGCTCCGCTTGCGGCCAATGCCGCGGCCGCGACGATTCCGCAAACGAAGATATATACGGCGCGCTGCGCCCGGTTACGCAAGCTTGGTACTGCGCATCAAATGCGGCGACGTTTCTGCGTCATGTGCGACCAGCCGTTCGAAATCGTGAACGGTTGCGCATTCCGGAGAAAACTACCAGGGATTCCGGTTGAAACTTAACCACCCGGCCCTGTTGCCTTGCTAAACGTTGTTTGAGTCAAGGGGTGGCGGTTTTCAACTGGAATATGAACTTGGTCGCAACGTGAAAATCGCGTACTCTTCACGGGGTGCAAAGCTGAGATTGCAGGCCTCACGGGAGAAGAATACCGTGGCCATTCATAGACGCGCTCTTGGAGCAGGGCAAGGCCACCAAACAAGATGAAAAAGCTGGCAAAGAACACTTCCAGCCGCATCAGCAAGGAGCCCCGGCGGCAAGAGGAGCCGGCATGCCGCTATCACCACCCTCCGCACCCCCACCCCAACCTTGATGCAAAGCTCAATCAAATAAGGAAGCGTTTAGTTCAACGAAGAATTATGCGGCGGCTCACACTGACCCAGCGCCAACGGCTCTTCTGAACTCATCGCGCCGCATGAATTCTTAGATCGTTAGGTTTTGACTACTGTTGTAAAATGGAGCACCAATTGTATATAACTTGAACTCCGGCATCTTAAAAGAGTGCACCATAGTAGTCAACTAAAACTACATCTACTATAAAACCGATTAAGTTAAGTCCAAACAGCCATGTCAATGCACTTGCTGAATAAATGTCGCTCGTAAAGGCGTTCAAGAACAACATACAAATCACTAATATGGAATTCAAAATTGCCCATGCCCAAGGTATAAAACCTCGTCGCCAGTTTCGCAAGAATCTCCCCAATATCCATTGAGACACAATCCAAGCGATGTCGATAATATACAGTACCACCAAAAATTCCAGGAAGCCAATCATGATTTTGCGATTTATCTCGATGGAAGAAGAGCTACCCAGAAAGATAAGAGCTATGGACTGACTTATTATAACCATTACATCATAAAGCCAAACCAATCCTGGCATTCTGAGGAGCGCATCGCTGAGTAGGTGTAATTGGTTGCCCACGAAAAAGCGCATAGAAGTAAAAAAGAAGGTCGCTGTCAAAAGGGTCGTTCCTACAGTTATACCACTGAGTCGCATTGACTCTCTCACAACTGAAATCATTTCCTGATAAGCTATCCCAATCAATAAAGTGATAAAAAATGACGATAGAAGATTGCGTTTTTCAGCCTGCTGTCTCCTGGCGTCAAGATTTTTGATATCTGACTGTTTTGTATCTGATTTTGAAGAATTACTCAATTTCTGCCTCAACAATAATCTATGTGCTATTACTTCTCGCCTCTGAGCACTTTTCTAAAAAGCTGAGAAAAACCAACTAATATGAGTAGAAGCAAAATAACAAACAATCCACCCATAATTGCATAGCCCCATGGTGACTTCGACTTTTTTGCCCTGTCATAAAGAAACCCTTCGAGCGAATACCTTTCAGGGATCATTCCTAATGTTGCGTAAGTACTTGCTATGTGTTCCCACCTACCTGGATTCATATAGCCTATTTCAACTATCTCTGGAATTACGAGTTGGCGCATTTGTTCAGCCTCATATTTCAGATGTTCACGACTATGACGTTTGCTGTAACGTAAGAGTATTAAGTCAACAATTTCGTCAACATTTTCAAAAGCATATTTCCACCCGAGCATTGAAGCATCCACAAAAGCGCGCACTCTTTCTGGGTTCTTGTCAATCTCCTGCGCAGTGGTAAAAAGTATGTCTCCATAAAAATCAATTCCGCTTGCTCTTGGAGAAAAAAGTTGATAAGCTATTCTTTCTTTATTAAGGATAAATGGTTCGTCAGTAATGTATGCAGACATGGCATCAACTTCGTCATTAATGAGTGGCAAAACATCGAATACATGTGGATAGCGAATCAGCCGATCCAAAGATACCCCCTCGTTTTTAAGGTATGCCAACACTTCGTGTGAATGTGGTTCAAGCATTACCCGCTTACCCACAATGTCATGAATATGTTGAATCACCCCGTTTTGCTTTGTTAACAAGACTAGAGGAGAATGCTGGAAGATGGCTATCAAGGCAACCACCGGTTCGCCTTGGATATGCGAAAGCACCACGTCTGAACCACTGATACCGAAATTTGCTTTGCCTTTGAGAACAGCCTTTTCCGGTTCAGAAAAATCGGCAGCTTCGCGGATAGTGACATTCAGACCAGCATCACGATAAAGGCCTTTTTCTTGCGCTGCATAATAACCAGCGAACTGGAATTGATGCTGCCATTTTAGTTGAAGAATAACAGAATCTATGGTTGAAACAGTAGATTGTTGCTTGGAATATCCAGGCTCTGGAATATTGAATAATAAGATCCAGAAAACATACAAAAATACAATCGTTCTTGCATACATTTTCATTCCCCTGACAAGGAATTATGATCCTTAGCAAATGTATTTCGGTTGATTGATGGTTACTTTCCGATATCCTCATTCCACAATTCCGGATTTTGGGCAATAAATTGACCCATCATGTTTTTACATTCATCCAAATCGAGGTCAATAACTTCAATGCCATGTGATTCCATAAACTTTCTTGCGCCGGCAAATGTCTCAGATTCTCCGACCACGACCTTTTTTATACCAAATTGAACTATTGCACCAGCACAAAGATAACATGGCATTAATGTTGAGTATAAGGTTGTGCCCTTATAGCTCCTAATTCTTCCTGCGTTACGCAAGCAATCAATTTCCGCGTGCATGATTGGATCATCTTCTTGTACTCTTTTGTTATGTCCTTTCCCAATTATCTTTCCACTTAGTTCTAAGACGGCACCAATAGGAATACCATTTTCTTGCTTTCCTCGCTCAGCCTCGTTCATAGCTGCTTGCATGAAAGTATCCACCTGCACCTCCTTTCTCAACCTTGAGTACCCTGAGCTTGGCCTTCAGCTACATAGTCATCTATTTGACGTATTCCTTCCCTGTAGGCGGCTCGTTTCGATTGACGATTTCAACATATTCCTTCGAATACAATTTTGAGACTATGAATCGACCTGACGTTGTATTGTTTAGAGCATCTATTGTTTGTTCAATTATTTGGGCGTGACCTATATAATTCCATTTTCCATCTTTTTCCTCCACTAGAAAAACCCTAACAGGATGAAGATGAAAAATCCTTCTGTCTTTGAGTTTAAATGAATACTCCTTTCCTTCTTCTATTTCCTTAGGAAGAAATTCGCTCCCAATTTTCAAGGTATCATTAAACTCTAAGATGCTACCCATGTTAAATCTCCGTTCATTCAAATGCGTGTACTCCTTCCACCATCAATTACTAGATTCTGGCCAGTCATCCAGTTAGATGAATCGCTGAGAAGAAATAAGACTAAGTTTGAGACATCATTTGTTGTTCCTATTCTTCCCATTGGATGCCTAGATATTATCTCTGAATATTTTACAGAGTCGTTAATTAAAGGTTCGGTCATTGGCGTTCGCACATAGCTTGGTGAGACACAATTGACTCTAATCTTATGTTCTGCCAATTCAATACTTAAAGATTTTGTCAATGCGATGATTCCAGATTTTGAAATGGAGTAAACTGAAACGTTTGGAGTGCCAAAGGAAGCCAATATGGAACTTAGTAACACAATGCTTTTGCCTTTGCCAGTTTTAATCAAAGGTAGTAGTGATTTTATCAGAAAGAAACTACTTTTCAAATTGGTGTTGATGGTTTCCTCCCAAATTTTCTCTGTTGTTTTCTCGAAAGACGCCGGGTAAAACACCCCCGCACTGAATACTAGAAAATCAAGTTTGTTGAATGAATGATGAATTTCATCGGATATCCGAACGCAGTTGCTGTATTGACTAATGTCAGCAGCAATATAATCGCAATTTCTGAATTGATGAGCGACCTTAATAAGTTTTTGCTCATCTTTAGAGACAATTATTAGTTTACCTCCTAGCGCGGAAATATCTTGAGCAACTTGGAATCCAATTCCAGAAGTACCGCCGAATATCACCGATACCGTATTAGAGAAATCTAAGTTCATTTGAAGGTCACTGATTTTTGAATAATAATTCACATACCATAACAGTTGAAGCAAAGACCTAACGATCGTGTTCAGCCGCTCGCGTAGCGAAGCGGAGCGAGTCGGCTGCAACACGTTGTTGAACTAAGGCGCTCACGCGCCAGATTTATTTCTCCTGCCGGAAAATCTTGCCTCCTTTGAGCAGCGTTTAATTTAGTGCCAGTAAATTACGCTGTATTTCACGAACCCCAAAGGAGGCATATCATGTCTGCCAACCCTACCTGCGACGAACTTCGTCCCGCCACCGACTTGCGCCGCCGCATGATTGAAGACCTGCAACGCTCCGGTATGGTCGAAAGCCGGCAACGACACTACGTGCGCGCCGTGCGCCTGCTCGCCGAGCATTATCACAAGCCGCCTGACCAGATCACGGACGAAGAACTGCGGCAGTATTGCCTGAACCTCAACACCGACAAAAAATGGGCACGCAACATGACGATCTTCGGCATCAAGTTCTTCTACGAGAGAACACTCAAACGCAAATGGCCGCGCCACGGCGGGGCTTGGCCACCCAGCGCCCTCGAGCGCCGCATGATTGAAGACTTGCAGCTCGCCGGCATGTCCGAGCGTACGCAACAAATGTACGTGCGCGCCGTGCGCCTGCTCGCGGAGCATCACAAAAAGTCGCCCGACCAAATCACCGAAGACGAACTGCGCCGCTATTTTCTGTACATCAAGAACGTCAAGAAATGGTCGCGTACCGGTATCACCATCGCGCTCTGTGGCATCAAGTTCTTCTTCGAGAAAACGCTCAAGCGCAAATGGCCGATCTTCGATGTCGTCCGGCCGCACGCCGAGAAGAAGTTGCCGGTGATCCTCAGCCGCGAGGAAGTGCGCGAGATTCTCGGCAAAGTCCGGCTGCTACGCTATCGCATTTGCCTACAGACGATTTATTCCTGCGGCCTGCGTCTGCGCGAGGGTACCGAACTCCAAGTCGGCCATATCGACAGCCGCCGCATGGTCATTCACCTGCACCGCGGCAAAGGCAACAAGGACCGTTATATTCCGCTGCCGCAAGTCACGCTCGAACGGCTGCGCGAGTATTGGAAAACCCACCGCAATCCCACGTGGAT
>JAKLJX010000030.1 GCA_023150945.1 bacterium
CACGGAATCAAGTGCTTAGCCTTGATCCGCTACCCAAAAAGCTTCAAAAAAATCTTCATCTGCGGAAGTTGGGCTAGGTCAGATTCACTGCGGAGACGCAGAGGCCGCTGAGAATTCAGACCATCCCGGCATGCCAACTCTGCGGTAGTCTTCGCAATGTAAATTTGTCGAGTTAACAGGATTTGTGTCTTGACGTGACCCCAGTTTCAAATTTCCCCGGTTTGACTGCCTCACGCCGGCGCGCGCCTTCATCAGGCAGAAAGCTGCTTCCCCCTCACGCAACAAACATCCAACTATTTTGTCCCAAATAACTTTCCCAACCAGACACCCTCAAGGATTGACCTCCGTCGACAGCTTGAACCGCACGATGCGGTTATTCCCCGTGTCCGCCACGTAAAGCGTCTTGTCGAAAAACGCCACGCCCTGCGGATTGTGGAATTGCTTTTCCCCGGAGCCGGCGCTGCCAAACGATTGCTGTTCCTCGCCATTCGCCGAAAATTTCAACAGCGCGTTCAGCTCGGCATCAATCACGTAGATGTTGCCTTCCGCGTCGACCGCCACGTCTTCCGGTTGCAAGAACTTGTCCGCGGCAAAGAGATCAAAATTGCCCTCGGCCGGATTCAGCCGCGGTGCGTAGCCGAACTCACCGGCCGTCAGCCATTGCACCTTGAAGGAATTCTGGCCCGTCATGCAGAAAATGAAATCCGGCGAAAAATCCCGCAGCGCCGTGATGCCGCTGGGATTGGAGGCCGACATGATGCCCAAGCCATTGGCTTCGAGATTGGCGGCATCCGGAACGCGCACCTGAAAGCTCTCCGGGAAGACCAGAATCTGATTGTCATTCTTCTCATTGCCGGTCGCCGTGACGAGATAGTTGATGACCGCGCGGCCCTGCACCGACTGCAATTGGGCGGCAATGCCGGTGTAGCGCCGATCGGGATTGTCGACCTCGGTGAAAACGGCCTCCACCGGCGCCTGCGCAATTTGATGCTGCACCGCCACCAAATTGAGGCGGTAAATCTTGTTACTGCCGGTCACCGCCAGCAGATTCAGTTTCGTATCCTGCGTCAGCGCCACCGGATTGTCGATGGTTTGCGATTGTCCCAGCAGATTGCCCGCCAAATCCAGCATCAGAATGCGATCGTTGCCGGTGTCGGCAATGTAAATCAACGGCTCGCGGCCCACGAGCACGTCTTGCGGCTGGCTGAGAGCATATCCGGTTTCCGCGTTCCACACCGGCCGCAGTTGCAGGTAAGTCGTATCGCTCACCACCGTCGTGCCATCGCTGCCCTCGGGTTGCTGCGGCAGCGGAAATTTTTCGCCGCCACACGCGAAGCTGCCCACTGCCAGCACCAGCAGCGCCCGCCTCAGCAGGCTAGTTGCGTTGCCCAAGCTCATACAAAGCCCTTGCGAGTATGTTGCCCGCGATCGTGCGGCGATAGAGGGCGGTGGAGCGCACATCGGAAATCGGCTGCACTTCCGCCATCATTTGCTCGCGTGCCGCCGCGATGCGAGCGGGGGAAAGGGATTGATTCTGCAACAGCGCCTCGGTTAGCGGCGCACGCATTACCGTGGGCGCGACGCTGCCCAGGGCAATCCTGATGAAATCCACCCGGCCCGGCTGCGTTTGTTGCAGCAGCAGCGCCATCACCACTTTGGAAATGGCCTGCGCCTGGCGGGTGCCCACTTTGCGAAAATAGTGCTGCTCCTGCGGCCGGCGTTTCGGCAGGATCACTGCCAGCAGCAATTCATCCGCCGCCAGCACGGTGCGGCGATAGCCGGTGTAGAACGCATTGAAAGGCACCAGGCGCATGCCGCGGCTGCTGCCGATTTCCAACTCCGCCTCCAGCACCGCGAGCACGGGCAGCGTGTCGCCGGCGGGCGAGGCATTGACGATGTTGCCGCCCAGGGTGCCGCGGTTTTGAATTTGCCGGGCGCCGATCACGCCGGCCGCTTCCGCCAAAATCGGCGCGTGTTGCTGCACCGGCGTCGAGCGCATGAGTTGCGTGTAAGTCGTCAACGCGCCGATGCGCACGGACTCGTTTGTTTCCGCTATGCCGCGCAATTCCGCCAGCGGCCACACATTCAAATAAGCCGGAGGGCATTCCGTGCGCGCGTGAAGCGAAACCATCAAATCGGTACCGCCGGCCAGCACTTTGATGCGGCCCTGCTCCTGCGCCAGGAGTTGATAGGCCTCCGCCAGCGTGCGGGGTGACCAGGCTTGGATTGTCGAAATCATGCGGACTCGCGAGTTGAAAGAATTGCGCTCAATCGCGGAGGAGCAGCTTTATTTCTGAGGTTCGAGCCGGCCGCTTGCTGCCGCGGCAATGGCATCGATGATTTTCATGTAGCCGGTGCAGCGGCAGAGATTGCCGGCAATCGCGGCTTTGATTTGTTCGCGCTCCGGTGCAGCATTTTCCTCGAGAAAAGCCGTGGCGGCCAGCAACATGCCGGGCGTGCAAATGCCGCATTGCGCCCCGCCATGTTCCAAGAAGGCCTGTTGCACCACGCTCAATCGCCCGCCGTCTGCCAGGCCTTCCACGGTAATGATCGTGCTCGCTTCCACTTGGCAGGCTGGCACCAGGCAGGCGTTGACCACTTCGCCGTTGAGAATCACCGAGCACGAACCGCATTCGCCTTCTCCGCAGCCTTCCTTGGTGCCGGTGAGATGCAAATCCTCGCGCAGCACGTCGAGCAGGCGCTTCATCGGCGGTGTTTCCACCTGGCAGGCTTTGCCGTTGACTTCGAAGTGAATTTCCATCGCGCAGTCGCACTCCTGAGTGTTGCTGAGCCCACGCCGCAGTTGCGCTCAAGCGCCGGCTATGCTCGGCGGCATTTCGCCGGTTGCGGATTGTGCCCGGGCGAGGGCGGCTTGCAGCTTTTCCGGAGTCATCGGCACTTCTTCCGGCAGCACGCCGGTCGCGTGCCACACCGCCGCCGCCACGGCCGCCGCGCCGCCATCCATCGGCAGTTCGCCGATGCCCTTGGCGCCGTGCGGGCCGAAAGGATAGGGATTCTCGATCAGCACCACCTGCATTTCCGGGGCATCCAATGCGGTGGGAATGAGGCAGGTGGTCATGCGATCGTTGAGCACCCGGCCGTTTTCCATGATCACCTCCTCGATGGTGGCATGGCCCACGGCCTGCAGCGTGCCGCCTTCGATCTGGCCTGCCAGCAGCAGCGGATGCAACGCCTTGCCGCAATCAATCGCCGAAACGCATTCCAGCACTTTGACTTCAAAGGTGTCCAGATCGACCTCGACTTTGGCGACCTCCGCGCCCCAGCCAAACACCGGATAGGCATCGCCGCGATAGGTGTCATCGTCCCACTTGATATCGGGCGGCAGCGAGTAGCCATGCAACACGCGCAGCTCGCCTTCAGCTTCGAAATACTGCCGGGCGAGATGCGCGAAACTGATCGCGCTGCGATGATCGATCCACAACTCGCCGTTGTGCAGCCTGGCGTCCGGTGCCTCCCACTTTTCCGCGGCAAAGCGCTCGAGCCTGTTTTTCATTTCGCGGGCGGCGTCCTGCAGGGCCTTGCCCACGATCATGCACGTGCGCGAGGCCACGGTTGGGCCGCTGTCCGGCACATAAGCGGTGTTGGGCTGCGCGAAGACGACGTCGTCATAGGAAATGCCCAGCGCTTCAGCGGCGAGTTGGCAGAAGACGGTTTCCGTGCCCTGGCCCATTTCGATGGAGCTGGTGAGAATCCGCACTTTGCCTTCCGGCAGCAATTCCACGCCGGCGCGGGTGGGCAGCCGGGCCTCGCCGCTACCGGTGAAGCCGGCTCCGTGATAGAACAGCGACAATCCGGCACCGAGGCGCTTGTGTGAGCCGGAGGATTTTGCCGCTGCTGCGCGTTCTGCTTCATAATGTGCGCGTTGCACCGCCGCCTCCAAAACTTGTTCGGCGCTTACGCTGAGCGTGAGCTTCTGGCCGGTGGCGGTAATGTCGCCGGTCCGCACGAGATTTTTGCGGCGCAGCTCGAGCGGAGAAAGGCCGAGCGTTTGCGCAATGCGGTTCATTTGCATTTCATAAGCAAAACAAGTCTGCGGCGCGCCGAAGCCGCGAAACGCACCGGCCGGCGGCGTGTTGGTGGCCATCACGCGCGCGCGAATGCGTACGTTGGGGCAGCGGTAGGGGCCGAGCGCATGAATCGCGCCGCGCGAGAGCACCACGGCGCTCAGTGTGGCATAGGCGCCGCCGTCCATGATCACCTCGATATCGGCGGCCACCAGCCGGCCGTCGCGGGTCACTCCGGTTTTGTGATGCACCAGCGCGGCGTGGCGCTTGGTGGTCGCGGCGATGTCTTCGCGGCGATCATAGACCAGCTTCACCGGCTTGCCGGATTTCCACGCCAGCAGTGCGGCATGGCCGGCGATCATGTTGGGATATTCCTCCTTGCCGCCGAATGCGCCGCCGGTGGTGGTTTGCACCACGATCACCTTGTCATCGGGCAGATTGAACAGCGTCTTGATGGCCTTGTGCACGTAGTATGGGCACTGCAGTGAGCCTTGCAGCGTGAGCGAGCCGTCGGCGCCGGGGATGGCGATCATGCCCTGCGGCTCGATGTACACGTGCTCCTGCAAGCCGGTGCGATAGGTGCCCGCGACGATGACTTCGGCCTGGCGGAATCCGGCCTCGAGATCACCGCGTTCGATGCAGTATTTTTTGATGGTGTTGTCCGGCGGCCGGATGATCATGCCGGCGTCGCCGCTTTCACCGGCAGCGATGGCCTGCTGCATGTGCAGCACCGCCGGCTTCTCTTGGTAGGAAATTTGAATGTGGCGTGCGGCCTCTTCCAGCAGCTCGCGGTCGCCGCAGGCCAGCAGCAGAACCGGCTCGTCGTGATGCTGCACTTCGCGTTCCACCAGCAACGGCTGGTCAGCTTCGATCAACGCCACCACGTTGCGGCCGGGAATGTCGCGATAGTCGGCCACCACGACGGCGGACCAATCGAATTGCGGGTCGAAGTGAATCGCGGTGATGGTGCCGCGCGCAATCGTGCTGCGGATGGTTTTGCCGTACAGCATGCCGGGGTAGGTGAGATCGTCGACGTACTGCGCCTGTCCCATGATCTTCGCCTGGCCCTCTTTGCGCACCACGTTCTTGCCGACAATGGATTCGCCCGGGGGCAGATTTTGCTGGAATTGATCTTCGCGATACATGGCTGAGTCACTGCTGCAGGATTTTTTCCAGTGCCGCTTCGAGGTCGCGCACCGTGAAAATGATGCGCTGGGTAACCGTACCGTAGCGATTCCCCACGAACGCTTCGTGCAGCACCTGGCCGCTGGGAGAGAGCAACCAGATCGCGGGCAGGGAATGGCTTTGCCGGTCGCTGGCCGGTTTGAGTTTGCCCATCCACGGGAAAATCGAATCAGAGAAGGCCACGCCCTCGGCGTACTTCTTGCGATTGAACATCAGCCGGAATTTGGGATCGAAATAGATGCGATCGAACGGAATGACGCGGTTGTCCTGCAACGCACAGGTCGTCTGCACGAAGCGTTCGTATTCCTGCTGCCAGGCCGGGTCGCTCTCGGGCAGCGCGAGAAACGTGTCGCCGGGGTAACCGTAATCCTGCTCGCTGTAGACCGGCGGGCAGGCCACGGCCACGAAGGTGACGCCGCGTTCGCGATATTTGAGATAGAGGTAATTGGAAATCGGCAGGTCGTTGAAGGAATCGTTGCACCAAATGCCGCCGTAGGTTTCAACCGGGCTGGCGCTGGCGCCGCCGAACAGCAGGAGGTAGATGACTTTGGTCTCCGGGCCGGCAAGCTCGAGCAGATGTTTCTTTTCACCGATGCGATTGTAGACAAAGGTCTCGGATGCAATCGTCTCGCCCACTTGGTAACTCGGCTGGGCGGGTTTGTTGGTTTGCGGCTGGGCGACGACAATCGCCGGCAGCATGGCCGCCGCCAGCGCGAGAAGAATCGATCGCAGCATGCAGATTTCCCTTTTGAGTGCTCCTGAGGACGCCGGAAAGTAGGCAATGATCGCTTGAATGTCAAATCGAAAGTCAACCGGCGGATATGGATTCCGTCACGGTGGTAAACGCCGCGCAGACGTCCCGCCGGCAGTCGACATGCTGACTGCGTTACCCACAGTCACTGTGGCATGGCGCGGCCGCAAGAAATTCCCAATTGCGGATTGCCGGTTTGATCTTTATATTCCGCGCGCAATTGCCCGGCGGGTCGCCGGGGCTGCAGGTTTGCGCGGCGAGGTCTCTGCGCATCATCTGCAGTGCCGCAAGATCATCAACCAAAGGAGGCTGTTATGAAAGTCGTTCGTCCCGCATTCATTCTGGTGCTGGCGGCCATGGTTACTGCCTTTGCCGAAGTCCGGCACGAGCAGGTGACCTATGCTGCCGGCGGCGTGACGATGAAGGGATATCTCGCCTATGATGACGCGGTGAAAGGCCGCCGTCCCGGCGTTCTGGTGGTGCATGAATGGTGGGGCCATAATGAATATGCCCGCCACCGCGCCGATATGCTGGCGCAGCTTGGCTACACTGCGCTGGCCGTCGATATGTATGGCGACGGCAAGCGCGCCGAGCATCCCGAAGACGCCGGCAAATTCGCCGGTGCCGTGATGCAAAACATGCCCGCCGCCCAGGCGAGATTCGAGGCCGCCCTGGCACTGCTCAAAAAACACCGCACGACGGATTCCACCCGCATTGCGGCGATCGGCTATTGCTTCGGCGGCGGCGTGGTGCTGCAGATGGCGCGCCTGGGCGTGGCTCTCAAGGGCGTGGCGAGTTTTCACGGCAGCTACGGCACGCAAACGCCGGCGCAGCCGGGAAAGGTGAAAGCGGCGGTGCTGGTGTGCCACGGCGCGGCGGATCAATTTGCCACGGCGGAGCAGATCGCGGCCTTGCAGAAAGAGATGACGGACGCCAAGGTCGACTTCCAGTTCATTTCGTATCCCGATGCCAAGCACAGCTTCACCAACCCGGCAGCCGACAGCGCGGCCCAGAAGTTCAACCTGCCGCTGGGTTACAATCGTGCCGCCGACGAAAAGTCCTGGGCCGACCTGCAGCAATTCTTCAAGAAGATTTTCAAGAAATGAGCACAGTCGCGGCCATGCCCCACCGGGATCACAATCATAACGACGCGCGCTTCGCTCAGATCGACTGGGCCAACTGGCAGCCGCTCATGCGCGCCACTCTGCTGTTTGTGATGCAGGACAGCCGGCTGTTGCTCATCCGCAAAAAGCGCGGACTGGGCGCCGGCAAAATCAATGCGCCGGGCGGCCGCATCGATCCCGGTGAAACGCCGCGCCAGTGCGCCATTCGCGAGGTGCAGGAAGAATTGTGCATCACGCCGCTGGACGTGGAAGAGCGCGGCACGCTCCGCTTCCAGTTTGTGGATGGCTTGGCACTGCACGTGCGCGTGTTCACCGCCACCGCCTGGGAGGGTGAACCGCAGGAGACCGAGGAGGCCACGCCGTTGTGGACTCCGATCGATCACATTCCCTATGACGAGATGTGGGCCGATGATCGCCTCTGGCTGCCGCAGATGCTGGCGGGCAGACGCTTTGACGGCCGCTTCTTGTTCGAGCAGGATCGGCTGCTGGCGCACGAGTTGGAAGTTTATTGACGCCCGGTTGCCGGTGTTGGGGGGAGAAAAAAAAGCGCGGCGCAGAGCCAGACTGCTTTTTCGCAGCGCGCATAGTGCCCCTCGCACCTTGCTTGATCACCGTGGAGAAACCGTTCCGTTGGGATCGATTTCTCCACGGCAAGCTTTCCCGCCCGATGCCTGCCTTCCCCATTGCATTCGTTAGCGGAGCGACTCTTGCTTTTGTTCGATCAACGCCACGGCAAAAGCGGCTGCGCCTTCCTGCCGGCCGATGAAGCTCAACTTTTCCGAGGTGGTTGCTTTGATGGAGATTTGAGTGGGAGCGAGGGAGAGGGCAGAGGCAAGATTTTCGCGCATCTGTGGAGCGAAGCGCATGACCTTGGGCGCCTCGAGCACGAGGGTGGAATCGATATTGATGATGGTATAGTGCTGCTCGCCCAGCAGCCGGGCAATCTCCTGCAGCAGCAGCAGGCTGGAGACATTGGCGAAGCGCGGACTGCTATCCGGAAAATGTGTGCCCAAGTCGCCGAGATTGGCGGCGCCCAGCAGCGCGTCGCCGATGGCGTGGCTGAGCACGTCGGCATCCGAGTGGCCGGCAAAGCCGGTGTCATGGGGAATGGTGACCCCGCCGAGAATCATCGGCCGACCGCTGACCAGCGGATGAACATCGTAGCCAAAACCTACGCGCACGTGCCGAGCTCCCGCGCAAAGAGTTCCGCCACTTGCAAATCGCTCGGCGTGGTGATTTTCAAGTTCTTCTCCTCCCCCTCCACCCACACGACTTTGCCGCCCACGTGTTCGATCAATCCCGCCTCATCGGTGGCGTAATAGTTTTCTTCGCGTGCCCGCTTGAACGCCTGCTTGAGCGCGCGCGCGCGAAAGGCCTGCGGGGTCTGTGCCAGCCGCAGTATTTCGCGATTCACCGTCTTGGTGATGTTTTGTGCGGAAATTTCCTTCACCGTGTCCTTCGGCGGCACGCCCGGAATGCAACCCTCGGCCTGCTCGCAGCCGGCGAGCACGCGTGCCAGCAGGCCGGGCGAGAACAGCGGCCGCACGGCATCATGCACCACGACCACGCTGCCGGCGGAAGGATTGAGCGCTTGCAAGCCCGCCCACACCGAGTCCTGGCGATGCTCACCGCCGGTGACCAGAGGGCGGCACTTCTTGATCTGAAAGCGGGCGATGATCTCGCGTTCGATGTAAGACTCCCAACCCGCTGCCGCCACCAGCGCCACCGCGGTAATTGCCTCCGCTTGCTCGAAGCGCAGCAGCGTGTGCGCCAGAATGGGGCGGCCGCAGAGCAGGAGAAACTGCTTGGGCAATTCGCTGCCAAACCGCGTTCCCTGCCCGGCGGCGACGATGATCGCGGAAGCTTGCACGCCGTTCTCCATGGACTGGACTAAAGAATCAACATGGCATCGCCATAACTGAAGAAACGCCACTTCTCCTTGACGGCTTTGCGATAGGCCTTGAAGATGAGGTCACGATTGGCAAAGGCGCAAACCAACATCAACATGGTGGAGCACGGCATGTGAAAGTTGGTGATCAGCCGGTCGACGATTTTGAACTCGTAGGGCGGAAAGATGAATTTGTCGGTCCAGCCGCGGCCGGGTTTGACCCAGCCTTCGCTGGTGACTTCGGTTTCGAGCGCGCGCACCACGCTGGTGCCCACCGCATAGACCTTGCCGCCTTTTTTCATGGTTTCGTTGATGGCTTGCGCGGTGAGCGGGCTGATTTCGAAGTATTCCGAATCCATCTTGTGGCGGCTCAAATCTTCGACGATCACCGGCCGGAAGCTGCCCAAGCCGAGATGGAGCACGATCGGCACGATGCGCGTGCCCTTATTGGAAATCTTTTTCAACAGCTCTTTGGTGAAATGCAGGCCAGCGGTCGGCGCCGCCACCGCGCCGCGGATATTGGCATAGACGGTCTGATAGCGCTCCTTGTCCATCGGCTCGGGGCTGCGCTTGACGTAAGGCGGCAGCGGCGACTGGCCGAGCTTCTCGACGATCTCGAAGAAATCGCCGTTGAAGTTGAAGCGCACGACGCGGCCGCCGGAAACGGTGTTGTCGATCACGTCGCAGGCCAAATCGCGGCCGACCGAGAGGCGGTTGCCGACGCGCACTTTGCGTGCCGGCCGCACCAACACTTCCCACAGGCCGTTTTCCAACTGGCGCAGCAGAAAGATTTCGACTTTGGCTTCGGTCTTGTCCTTGGTGCCGATCAAGCGTGCCGGAAAAACCTTGGTCTCATTGATCACCAAACAGTCGTCCGGCCCGAAGTAGTCTACGATGTCGGAAAAGACTTTCTCATCGATCGTCTTCTGCTCGCGGTCAACCACCATGAGCTTGGACTTGTCGCGCTTTTTTTCGGGGTATTGCGCAATAAGTTTTTCCGGAATGTTGATCTTGAAATCAGATAGTTTCATCGGTCAACGTCTTTCCATTTGGTTAGCAGTTCGCCCCTCGCGAGCGAGCGGCGCCGCCGGGGTGGCGGCGTTGGGAGTATGCAAAAGCCCGCGGCGCTCACCAAAATTCCTGCTGGGTGGCAGCTTGGTGTGGCGGCCGTGAAAAACCGAGATGCTGATAGGCACGCGGCGTGACCACCCGGCCGCGCGGTGTGCGCTTCAAAAAACCCTCCTGGATCAAAAAGGGTTCATAGATTTCTTCGAGCGTGCCGGCTTCTTCGCCCACCGCCACCGCCAGCGTGTTGACGCCCACCGGCCCGCCGCTGAACTTTTCGATCAGCGTGCGCAGCAGGCGCTTGTCCATCTCGTCCAGGCCGAGTTCGTCGACATCGAGTTGCGCCAGCGAAGATTTTGCCAGCTCCAGGCTGACCACGCCGTCGCCGTCGATCTGGGCAAAGTCACGCACCCGGCGCAACAGGCGGTTGGCAATGCGCGGCGTGCCGCGCGAGCGGCGCGCGATCTCCACCGCAGCCGCCGGCGCGATCGCGATTTGCAGAATGCGCGCCGAGCGCTCGACGATGATGCGCAGTTGCTCGGCGGTGTAGTAATCAAGCCGGATGACCACGCCGAAGCGGGCGCGCATCGGGCTGGTGAGCAGGCCGGCGCGGGTGGTGGCGCCCACCAGGGTGAACTTGGGCAGCCGCAGTTGAATCGAGCGCGCGTTGGCGCCCTTGTCGATGATGATGTCGAGCTTGTAGTCTTCCATCGCGGGATAGAGGTATTCCTCCACCACGCGATTCAGGCGGTGGATTTCGTCGATGAAGAGCACGTCTCCCTCGCCCAGGTTGGTCAGCAAGCCGGCCAAATCTCCGGCTTTTTCCAACACCGGCCCGGAAGTGTTCTTGAGCTGCGTGCCCATCTCGTTGGCAATGATGTTGGCCAGCGTGGTCTTGCCCAAGCCGGGCGGGCCGTAGAGCAACACGTGATCGAGCGCTTCGTGGCGGCCGCGCGCCGCCTGCATGAACACGCGCAGGTTGTTCTTCATCTTTTCCTGGCCGATGAAATCGTCCAGCAGTGCCGGCCGCAGCCGCTGATCGAAATCACGCTCACCTTCCAGGACATCGGGATTGGTGGCGCGCCGATCGTTGACGTGCAGTAATTTCTCAGCCATGTTCGAGCTCGTTCATTCAAATGTGGCGCAACGCGGCTTTGAGCAACGCTTCCACGCTCAGCGCGCCGTTTTCTTCCACCGCCCGTTTGATCGCCTTTTCCGCGGCCGGCCGCGGATAGCCCAGCGAAACCAGGGCGAGCAACGCCTCATTGGCCTGCGCCGACACCGCCGGCGCGGCCGCGGATTCGCCCGCGACCGCCAAGCCCGCCAGCCGGTCGCGCAACTCCACCACTAGCCGTTCCGCGGTTTTTTTGCCGATTCCCGGAATGGCGGTCAACGCACCGACTTCATTGTGCTGTATGTAGCGGCAGAAAGTCTCGACCGTGCAGCCGCTCAAAATGCTCTGCGCCACTTTGGGGCCGACGCCGTTGACGGTGAGCAGATGCAAGAAGAGCTGCTTCTCCTCCTGCGTGGCAAACCCGAAAAGCTGCAGCGCGTCTTCCCGCACCAGCAAGTGGGTGAACACCGTGGTGCTGTCACCCACCGGCCCGAGTTTCTCATAGGTGGAAAGGGGAATCGCAATGTCGTAGCCGACGCCATTGACCTCGAGCAGGAGGCGGGCGGGAGATTTGTTGATCAGGCGGCCGTGCAGTTGCGCAATCATTCTATCAGGCCAGGTTTGAGGTGGCAGCAAAGCCCGGGAATTTTGCCGTGGCGTGCCTGTTCAGGCCAGGGCGTTGCGGGCTGGCTTGAGCGTACGATGGGCGTGGCAAATGGCCAGCGCCAAACCATCGGCAATGTCGTGCGGCACGGGCAGTTCTTTCATGCCCAACACCGCCTGCACCATTCTTTGAATCTGTTCCTTCGAAGCTGCGCCGTTGCCGGAGACCGCGAGCTTCACTTCGCGAGGAGTGTAATCGACCATCGGCACGCCGGAACGCGCGCTGGCGAGCAGCAACACGCCGCGGGCATGCCCGAGCTTGAGCGCCACCTGCGAATTCTGCACATGAATGAGTTTCTCGACCACCATGAAAGCGGGCCGGTGCGTGGCCAGGAATTCGCAAGTCGCAGTGAAGAGATGCTCCAGGCGGCGTTCGAGCGCCCAGTCGCGCGGCGGCGCAATCGCGGCAGACCCTCTATAAAAACAATGACCGCCCCTGGCTTCGATCAAGCCAAGACCGGTCGTGATCAATCCGGGATCTGCTCCCAAAATTAGGCATCCCTGCATCGCAAGTGTTCGTCGCGGGATAGAAGAATTGTGTGCGTGATTGGAAGGCGTCAGCAGGCTATTCCAACTGGCTCATGACCTCATCGGCAATGTCGAAGTTCGAATAGACGTGCTGCACGTCGTCATGCTCATCGAGCACGTCCATGAGCTTGAGCAGCCTGACTGCGTCGTTGCCATCCACCTTGACGGTATTCTTGGGATACATCCCCACTTCCGCCTTTTCGATGGCGATGCCCTTCTTTTCGAGCGAGGCTTTCACGGCTTCGAAATCCGCGGGGGTGGACAGGATGTCGGAGGATTCGGGATCGTATTTCAGATCCTCCGCGCCGGCGTCAATGACGGCTTCGAGCAATTCGTCTTCGCTGCGGCCGCCGGTGGTCACCGTGAAAATACCCTTCTTCTCGAACATCCAGGCCACCGCGCCGGATTCCGCCATGTTGCCGCCATGTTTGGAGAACAAGTGGCGAATGTCGGCCACCGTGCGGTTCTTGTTGTCGGTGACGACCTCGACGATCAGCGCGGCGCCGCCCGGGCCATAGCCTTCGTAGGTGGCTTCTTCATAGCTCACGCCTTCCAGCTCGCCGGTGCCGCGTTTGATCGCGCGCTCGATGTTGGCCGCCGGCATGTTGGCGGCCTTGGCATCCTGAATGGCCTTGCGCAAGCGCGCATTCGAGTTTTCATCGCCGCCGCCGTTGCGGGCAGCCAGGGCAATCTCCTTGATGAGACGCGTGAAGATGCGGCCGCGAATCGCATCTTGCTTGGCCTTCACATGTTTGACTTTGGCCCATTTATTGTGACCAGACATGCTTCTCTCCCAAAATTGACGGCGCAATTTAATAAAAAATCGTTCGGTTTCCAAACGGAATTTTGGCACCGGAATGAACAAAGCCCTTGAAATTTCGCCAGTTATTCCGGGCGTGCCAAACCGAACGATGGTAACTTGTCAGAATCGCTTCAGCAGGTGGACGCAAGTCACTGCTGGTTGCTCAACTCATAGGCACGCACCCGCACCAGAGTGCGCACCACCCAGGCATAGGTGTATCCCTTCTCATCCGCCAGCTTCTGCAGCCGTTCCGCATCATAGCGATTGACGAAGCGCCCGGCTCGCACTTTGTAGTACGGCGGTTCGTAGATCACCTGCACTTCAGTGTCGAGATCAAGTATCGCGATTTTCATGGCCTCGCGCGCCTGCTGGCCGTCCTCGGTTTGTAGCAACTGCAGCTGGTAACCGGACACCGTCACCCAGGACGTATCGCCCGCCGCCGTGTCAGTTTGCACTTGAACAAAGGATTGCGATTGCACCTGTTCGCGCGGCAGCTTGGGGGGAATGTCGAATGGCGGCTCGCGCAAAGTGGAGGGATCAAAGGATTCGTCATAGGTCATGCCGGCGGGATCGGCTGCCGGAGTATTCGCGGGAGCAGTGGCGGGCCGGGTTGCAGGTGTGGTCGGCCGCGGCGCCGTGCGGGTGGTTGCCGGCCGTTCCGGTTTGCTGGCGGTGCGACTGGCGCTGCAGCCGGCCAGTCCGAGCAACACCAGCAACACGCCGAGGCCTTTGAGCCAATGGTAGCGAGGGGAATGAAGAAATTGCACTGCATACCTCATTAGGTTGTCAAGTTGAATGGAAACGCCGGCCGGGAAAATAACACCCCGCCCGTGCAACTGCAAGCCCGGCGAGCGGTTCATCCAAAAATCAAATGGCAGATGAAAACCGCGGCGAGCAAGCCGGCCACGTCCGCAATCAAGCCGGTCGCCAGCGCATGCCGGATTTTCTTGATGGAGACCGAACCAAAGTAGACCGCCAGAACATAGAAAGTCGTCTCGGTGCTGCCGTACATGGTGGAAACCAACCGGCCGATGAATGAATCCGGGCCGTGGGTTTTCATCAATTCGGTGGCGAGACCGAGCGAGCCGCTGCCGGAGAGCGGCCGCATCAGGGCCACCGGCAGGGCCTCCGCCGGCAGACCGATCCAATCCGTCACCGGCGAGAGCAGCTTCACGAACAGATCCATGGCGCCGGAGGCGCGAAACATGCCGATTGCAAACAGAATCGCCACCAGAAACGGAATGATGCGAACGGCGACATTGAACCCCTCCTTTGCGCCCTCCACGAAACATTCATAGACTTTGACTTTGCGGAAGAAGCCGACCAGCGGGATCACCAGCAGCAAAGCCGGGATTGCCCAGGTCGAAATCAATTCGAGTGCGGCGCGGAAAAAATCACCCATGTTGGCCCTCCGGTGGTGGCGCGGTGAGCTGCGGATCGTCCTTGCGGTACGCCGGGAGCCCGCTCAACAGTTTTGCCACGATGATCGCCGTGGTGGTGGCGCAAACGCTCGCGAAAATGGTGGTGCCGATGATCTCGAAGGGATTGTTGGATTGCAGCGAGACCCGGATGCCGATGATCGTGCTCGGAATCAGGGTGATGCTGGCAGTGTTGATGCCAAGGAACATCGCCATGGCGTTGGTGGCGGTGTCTTTTTTGGGATTGAGCTGCTGCAGTTCCTCCATTGCTTTCAGGCCGAAGGGCGTGGCGGCGTTGCTCAGGCCCAGCCAGTTGGCGGCGATGTTGAGCAGCATCGCGCCCATCGCCGGATGTTCCGGCGGCACTTCCGGGAACAGCCGGCGCATCACCGGCGCCAGGGCGCGGGCCAGCATGCGGATGAAGCCCGCCTGCTCGGCAATCTTCATGATGCCCAGCCACAGCGTCATGATGCTGATCAAGCCCAACGCGATTTTGACCGCGGTCTCCGCGGAATCGAACGCCTGCTTGGTGACCTGCTGAATGTTGCCGGTGGCCGCGCCGGTCACCACCGCGATGACGATCAATCCCAGCCAGATGTAATTGAGCATGCAACCTCCTTCCCTGCAAACCATTCACCAACGCTGCGATTTAACGGCTGAGAGTTTAGGATTTTTTTCACGGCAAGCAAGCACATTTTCCAAACTTGCATTTCTCCCGGAAATTCTCGACCATTGCGCCATTCGGTTGCGGCTGCCGTCCGCCGTCATTCCGTCACCCGCGTTGATTCGATTCCGGAGATTTGCCATGAAGCTTGGTTATATCGAATACATGGATTGCGCCCACTTCCTCCCCGGCCATGAAAAATGCGGCAGGATCCACGGCCACACCTACAAGGTCGAAGTCATCATCACCGGCGAAAACAAAACCGGGATGATCCTCGATTTCGGCGACATGAAGCAAATCATCCGCGCCGTGCTGGCCGAGTATGATCACAAATCCCTCAATGATTTTCTGGAATATCCCTCGGTGGAAAACATCTGCGAGATGCTCGCACGGCGTTTCCGGGAAAGATGGCGCTACCCTTTCACCGTGCGCGTGTGGGAGGGAGAGGGGAAGTGGGCCGAGCTGGAGTTGGCGGCCTGAGAGGATCACGCCGGCTCAGCAGCCGGCTCATGATCGGGGCAATCGAACCGCAGCCCGGCCGGGCTGAGCGGTTGATTGAGCAATCGACAATAGTGCGGCGCGGTGGACTGGGGATCAGGGTTGGGCTGGAAGAAACGGCAGGTGAGGCACATGCGGGCCACGCTCACCACGCCGGCCTGCTGGAGATTGGCGATCAAGCGCATCAGAAACTGCATCACCACCAGCTTCTCCTGCGGAGCAGCAGTGGCGAGGCCGGTTTGCACCACTTCCGCCCAACTCGCCAGTTTGCGCGCGACTTTGCGGCCCTGTGGCGTCAGGCGGAGCGTGGCCACTCGCCGGTCAATCTCGGAGCGCGCCCGCTCGATCAACTCCTTGCCCTCGAGTGTGGTCAGCGCGTCGCTCACGGTGGCGGGCGTCAGCATGAATTCCCGCGCCAGCAAACTCACGGTGCAGGCAGTCTTGCTGTGATGCAGCAGGAACACCAGGAATTGAATCTGAATCGGGCTGAGGTTGTGTTCTTTGTTCTGCTCCCACAATAACACCCGAAAAGCCTGCGACAGCCGCTCGAGCGCGGCCGCAATCTTGGCGTCGGGATTTTCGTGCTGGTGCGCGGGATCAAATAGGCCTGCCATGCCATTTTCTCATGGGTTGGTACTGCAACGTTAGGTGTACACTCTCCTCGTTTAGAAGGCCGGGTTGACCGCGACGGGGTCGCATGTCATAGCCCACGGGCAGCGCCCTGGGAACTGATAGGAGCTGTCGCATTTGTCCCTGGGGCTTGGTGATTTCTCCTGATTACGGTTTTCTTTTCCAGGGCGTTGCCCTTCGCTTCTACCTTTCGCCCCTTGGGGCAATTTGTCTGTGCAGTAGAATTCGACTTCACGTTGCAGTATTCGTCATGCTGGCCGGCGCGGCGGCTGCCGGCCGGCCAAAGGTCAATGCTGCAAAAGGTAATCTGCCAGCGCGCTGATTTGCTCAGGCCGCAAGTCTTCAGCGGCGGGCATGATGATGGGTTGATAACGTTGCGCCAGCGCTTGCAGCCGCGTGTCATGGGCGCGTATCGTGGCGGGATGCTGGAGGTACTGCTGCAATTCCTTCCGCTGCCAGTGCTGCGCCAGGTCCTGCAACGGCGGTCCGGTCGCTGTGCCCCGCTGGTCAACGCCATGACACGTGCCGCATCCCCACTCGCTGTAAATCTGCGCGCCCGGCGGCGCCGGGTGAAGACGCGGCCGCATGATAATCCCTGCCAGCACCAAAGTCAACACTGAAAACAGCAGACAAACGTGAGGCCGTTTCATGGCCGGAAGCTGGCGAACACGTAATCCTTGTCCTTCTGGCCGGCATGGCAGGCGAAGCAGGCGGTCTGCGCGTCGGTAACCACGCGCTCGCGCGTATCACCCTTGAAACCCTCGAAGCCCCAGCCGCCGGTCTCCGCGAATTTCTTGCTGTCTTTTTGCATCACGCCGACAACTTTGCGGCTACCCTCGACCACGGCGTTGTTCTCCGTTTTCGCTTCGAGCAGATCGAACACCAGCACGGCGCCGTCGGGATAGGCTTGGCCGGCTTTCATGGCGGTGAGGGCACTGGCGTTGGCATAGATGTGGTGCATGCCGCCGAAGGTCTCATACAGCGGATGGCCTTCCTGCAGGATCATGGTCTTGACGTGTGCCCATTGGCGATAGCCCTCGGGATAAGCCACCGGGCGGGAGGGGTTGGCGGCCAGGGCGGCCAGCGCAATCAGCAGACCGGCAGCCGGCACCAGGCCGGCGCGCCGCAGCAAGCGAGTGGTGTGCATCGGTTTGCTCCTGTGATGAAGTGAGGAGAATCAGTTGATTTGGAATCCTAAGCAATATAAAGATGCGGCGTGCCCGATGCAAGCAGAAATTTAGGATTCCTATAAGAATTTTTGTTGCGCTGGCCGGGCGGCTTCTCATGACTGCCACCGGGGTGCCGCCCGGGCGGCCCTATTTTGGAAGGAAAAGACAATGAAGGCAATCTTGTTGCTTCTGCTCCTGCTGCCGGCCGCGGTCGCCAGCGCGCCGGCCGGCACCGCCGATTATGCCCGCCTGGTCAATCCCCTTATCGGTACCGGCGGCCACGGCCACACCTTTCCCGGCGCCAGCCTGCCCTTCGGCATGGTACAGCTCAGCCCCGACACGCGCGTGCAGGGCTGGGATGCCTGCGCCGGCTATCATTACTCCGACAGCACGATTCTGGGCTTCAGCCACACCCATCTGAGCGGCACCGGCGCAATCGATTACGGCGACATTTTGCTCATGCCGACCATCGGCGTACTGCAGCTCACGCCCGGTTCCGAAGATCAACCGCAGTCGGGCTATCGTTCGAGATTCCGCCACGCCACCGAACAGGCACATGCCGGCTACTACCGCGTCCTGCTCGAGGAGCATGGCATCGCCGTGGAGTTGACAACCACCGCCCGCGCCGGCCTGCACAAGTATGTTTTCCCGGCTTCCTCGGAGGCGAATATCATTCTCGATTTGCTGCACGGCCTGGGCCCGGATCGCGTGTTGGAGGCGGAGCTGGAGTTTGTCAGCGACACGGAAATCGCGGGTTTGCGCCGCTCGCAGGGCTGGGCCGCGGATCAGCGCGTCTACTTCGTGGCGCAGTTCTCCCAGCCGTTTGCCGCCTGCGGCGTTGCTGAGGGGGGCCGGATTCTTCCCGGCCGGGCCAAAGCCGCGGGCACGAATCTGCAGGCTTTCGTGCGCTACACCACGCGGCCGCAGCAGGAGATTCTGGTAAAAGTCGGCCTCTCGGCGGTCAGTATTGCCGGCGCGCGGCGCAATTTGCAGCAGGAGATTCCGGATTGGGATTTTGCCCGCGTGCGGCGGGCGGCTGAAGCGGCGTGGCATGCTGCGCTGGGGAAAATCGCGATAATCGGTGGCTCAGCAGACCAGGCCACGGTGTTCTACACCGCGCTCTATCACACCCTGCTGGCGCCCAACTTGTTCATGGATGTTGACGGCCGTTATCGCGGCCGCGATGGCCGGGTGCATCGGGCAGAGCATTTCACCAACTACACCGTTTTCTCCTTGTGGGACACGTTCCGCGCCACCCATCCGCTCTTTACCATTCTCGAGAGAGAACGCAGCCGCGATTTTATCAAGACCATGCTGGCGCAGTACCGGCAAGCTGGCCGGTTGCCGGTGTGGGAATTGGCGGGCAACGAAACCGGCACGATGATCGGCTATCACGCCGTGCCGGTGATTGCCGATGCTTATGCCAAGGGCATTCGCGGTTTCGAGGCGCACCAGGCGCTGGCCGCGATGCGCCACAGCGCCGAAGCCGATGAGCTTGGCCTGCGGCCTTATCGCGCGCTCGGCTACATTCCCGCCGAGGACGAGGCGGAATCGGTGTCGAAGACCCTGGAGTATGCCTACGACGACTGGTGCCTCGCGCAGATGGCCGGCTGGCTGGGCGAGCGCGAAACCGAGCGGGTTTACCTCGAACGCGCGCAATTCTACCGCAATCTGTTCGAGCCGCACACCGGCTTCATGCGCGGCCGGCGCAACGGCGGCTGGATCGCGCCTTTTGATCCTGCGGAAGTCATTTTCGAATACACCGAGGCCAATGCCTGGCACTATCGCTTCTTCGTGCCGCATGCGGTGAATGATCACATTGCGCTGCTCGGCGGCGACGCGGCGTTCATCGCCAAACTCGATTCGCTGTTTCACGCCGACTCCGCGCTGCCGGGAAAGTTTCAACCCGATATTTCCGGCATGATCGGCCAGTACGCCCACGGCAACGAGCCTTGCCATCACGTGGCTTATTTGTACAACTACGCCGGCGCGCCGTGGAAAACCCAGGAACGCGTGCGAGAAATCATGACGAAGTTCTACACCAACTCGCCCGAGGGATTGTGCGGCAATGATGACTGCGGCCAATTGTCGGCCTGGTATGTGTTCAGCGCGCTGGGTTTCTATCCCGTTTGTCCCGGATCAGATTTCTATGTCATCGGCAGCCCGCTGTTCGAACAGGCCACGCTTCACCTCGAGGACAGCACGCGCTTCGTCATTGCCAGCGAGCAAGTTTCTGCCGCGAACCAATATGTCCAGTCCGCGCGCCTGGGCGGGAAGGATTATCGCCAATCCTTTTTGCGGCACGCCGACCTCCTGGCCGGCGGCAAGTTGACTCTGCAGATGGGCGCTGTGCCCAATTATCGCTGGGCAACTGCCGCGGAAGATCGGCCCCACGCGAGCATCACGGCACGGCCGGCAGTGGTGACACCCGTGATTCAAGCACCCTCGGCCTCATTCTTCGACTCGCTAGCCGTTCGCCTCGCGAGTCCCACGCCCGGCGCGACGCTGCATTACACGCTCGAGGGCAGCGTGCCTACTGCGGCAGCGGCGCGTTACGAGAATCCCATTCATGTGAAAGCCACCACCACGGTGAAGGCGATTGCCTTCAAAGAAGGAATGCGCCCCAGCCAGGTCGAACAGGCAACCTTTATTGCCATGCCCGAACAACGCCGGCTGGAGCTGCGCTCGGTATACCGCCCGCCTTACACCGGCGGCGGGGATCAGGCGTTGGTCGATTTCGTGCGCGGCACCGCCAACTTTCGCAGCGGCGCCTGGCAGGGTTATCAAAAGGATGATTTGGAGGCGATCGTCGATTGCGGCCGGGTGCGCCCCTTGCGCCGGATTGCGGTCGGGTTTCTGCAGAATGTGGGATCCTGGATCTTCTTTCCCACGGCAGTGGAATTTGCGGTCTCAGATGACAGTGAGAATTTCAAGACCATTGCCGCATTCCGCCACGAAACCACGCCGGCAGATCAAGGCGCGATGCTGCAGGAATTTTCCCGCGCATTTGAGGATTTGACCGGCCGCTACGTGCGCGTGCGCGCTCGCAATATCGGCCACTGTCCTACGTGGCACTATGCCGCCGGCGGCGAGGCCTGGTTGTTTGCAGATGAAATCGTGATCGAATGAAGGCGAGAGGAAGAGGCGAAGCGATTTTGCAGCAAACGGCGAGATCATCGTACCCTGCTTACGCGGGTTGCAGCGGGCAGCCGACGGCTCAGCCGTGGGGGGATCTGGTTCGTGTCGGTTCGAGAGATGAAGAAACCGCCCGGGAGCTTCGCCCCATGGCGTGCACAAGTTGAATATGCTGTTCTCTTGTTCATGACGAAGCGCCCGGGCGGTGGTGTTTGCGGACAGGCTTCCGTCGGCTTGGCACCTAAAGAGTCACCGGATCTGCTCATTCCGCCTGCTGCCACGACTCGGGATGGCCGATCAACTGCGCCAACCTCGCGGTGTTGCGCTGCAGATTGTACTGCGCCAGCACTTTTTCGCGGCCGGCTTGTCCCATGCGCCGCCGCAATTCCGGATCAGCATGCAGTTGTTGCAGCGCCTGCACCAAGCCGTCAACGTCGCCGGGTGCAACCAGCAAGCCGGTGCGGCCGTGCTCCACCAGCTCGGGAATGCCTGACAGCCGGCTGGAGACCACCGGCAAACCGCTGGCCATGGCTTCCATCAACACCACCGGCACGCCTTCGCGTTTGCCGCTTTTGGTCGGCGCGCTGGCCAGCACTTTCACCTCGGCGGCTTGCAGCATACGAGCGACTTCGCCGCGCGTGCGGCTGCCGTGCAAAATGATGCGATCGGCAAATCCGCTGGCCGCGATTTGTTGTTCGATTACCCTCCGCTGCGGCCCCTCTCCCACCAAATCACACACCAAATCAAAGCCGGCGGCGCTCAGCCGGCGGCAGGCTTCGATCAGAAAACGATGGCCTTTGACTTCCTCCAGCGAAGCGACGCACAGAATGCGCAACTTCTCTTCTGCGGACTTGGCCGCCGGCGGGTTGAACACCGCGGGATCGATGCCGCAGGGAATGACATGAATCTTGCGCCGTGCAGCCTCGCCGCAGGTCTTGATCATCACTTCTTTGTTGAATGATGAAACGGTGACGGCAAAGGCAGCGGCCGCCACTTTTTGATCGAGCATGCGGCGGTCTTTGTGCAAGTCCGAGCCATGCGCCGTGAAGCTGAACGGAATGCCGGTGAGGCGGTGAATGATCATCGCGGCCAGCGCCGGATGATTGGCAAAATGGGCATGCACATGCGTGACGTCTTGCTGTTGCATTTCATGAGCAAAACGCACGGCCTTGGGCAGAATGCCGAGCGCGCCGAAGAAAAAGTTCAGGCTGCCCCAGGTGCCGCGCAAGACTTCAGCAAGCGTGCGCAAGTAAACTCCCGGCTGCCGGCGCAGAAAGTGCAGATTGGCCTGCACAATCGCGGCGGAGAGAAAGGGATGAAAATGCGCGCGCCGGGTCAGCACCGCGGCCTCGGGATGCACCACCGGCTGATGCTCGCGCAGCAGCGGATAAATTTCCACCGGAATGCCGAGGCGCTCCTGTTCGAGAATCTCATAAAGAATGAACGTTTCGGAGATTTTCGGAAAGCGCGACATCATGTAGGCCAGTTTCATCCCGGCCTGCGGCGAAGGCGCGGCGTTGGGTTGCGGGCTCTGTGCTTGCCTCGGCTTGGGCTTGGTTTTCCTCTCAACCTTTTCGCGATGGCGCCAGGCGTCGATTTGCGCGGCCCAGGGCAGCAGGCGAACGCGAAACAGCGCAGGCGTGGTGCGCAGGGTGAGATTCGTGCGCCGCAGCCGCAACGGATCGGCGGTCCGCAGATCGTTATGGCCGTCCGCGGTGGTGAAGGCCAGCCGAAAACCCTCTGCGCGCAGCAAAGCCACCACCGGCTCATCGTGGCCGCCGCTGGGATAGCAAAAGATCGGCAGGGTTTTGCCGATTTCGCGCTGTAGATCCGCTTGCGACTGAACGATTTCGCGGCGAGCCTGCTCCGGCGTAATCTGCGTCATGACCGGATGATTCACCGTGTGTGCCCCCAGCGTCACGCCCTCGGCCGCAAGCTGTCGCAGTTGCTGCCAGCTCAACACACTCACCGGCGCCGCTGGTTGGGGCAGGAGGCGCGCGCAGAGCTGCTCCACCAACGTCATGGCCTCGGCGTGCGGCAGCGCTTTGACGTGTTCCTGAGTTCGTTTCAGCGCCTGCCGCAGTGCTTCAGTGTCTTTGAGAGAGAGAACGCCCAGCGGTTCAAGCTGCAGCTCGGTGGGCGCAGCAGCACGAAACGCTTGATACAGACGATCCCACCAAAACGCGCGCTCGGGGTGATCCGGAAATCCGGTCGGCACAAACAGCGTGGCGTGCAGCCGGTATTTGCGCAAGAGGGGCCAGGCGATCTCGCCGAAGTCGGTGTAGGCGTCGTCAAAAGTCAGCAGTACGGCGCGCTCCGGCAACCGCGTGCCGTGGTTCAGCGCCTGCAGCACCTCGGCGATTTCGAGCACGCGATAGCGCCGGCTGAGGTGGCGCAGGTGCTGTGCGAAGACTGCCGGCGTGGCGCTGATCATGCGGGGATTCAAATGCGGCGTGGTGTCAGGATCCGCGACGCGATGGTAAGTGAGCACACGCAGCATGATCAACCCGCCAATCGCAATTGCCCGGCCTGCTCGATCGCGCGCCGCCAGAGTTGATAGTATCGGTTTTGACGCAGCCAGTGCGCGGTCTCGTTGCTGAGCGGTTGCCGCGAATCGTGTTCGCCTTGCAGCCGCTGCACCAATCCTGCGAGGTAGCGTGCCCAGCACAAAACAAAGAGCGGCGTGAGCCTTTCGCCGGGCACTGCCAGACGGGCGGCATAGGTTCGAATATGCGGCAGCGCCCAGGCGCGCGGACCGAAGAAGGCCTCTTGAAAGGCGATGAGATAGCCGGCCGTGCGCCGCGCGTTGTGCCGCGCAAAGGCTACGTAGGTCAAATAGAAGAAAAGATCGCCCGCCGGCAAGCCCTGCGGCTCCGCCAGCTCCCAATCCACCACGCCGATACTGCCGTTGGTTGTCATCAAGATGTTGGGATGGCTGAAATCTTCATGGGAGAGCACCAGCGGCAGGCCGGGGCGGAGCAGCGGCTCGCACAGCCGCCGCGTTTGTTCGATCAGCACCGCATCTTCACCAAAACCGGACAGCCCGGCTTGGAGTTGCACCAGCGGCTGCGTGACCAGTTTGTTGAGCTGTGCCGGCGTGGACGCGGCTTGCGCGCGGGTGGCACTGTGAAAGTCGAGCAGCCACGCCAGCGCGGCATGCAGGCAATGCTCCGGCTGTTGCCGCACGATTGCCGGCTTCATCGGCTGGCCGGCGACGGCGGTTTCGAGCAGCAGTTTGTGGCCGCCGAATTCTTCGAAAGCGATGAGGCGCGGAATGGAAGCAAAGCCGCCGGGCCGCGCTTGCTGCGCCGTCTGCAGATTCGCGGCCTCGCGCTCGAGACGGCCGTTGTCACCCGGCAGGCGCGGCAGCTTGGCCACCAGCACGGGCTGGTCACGGCCCTCTGCCAGCAGAAATGCAATCACGTGACTGGAGGCGCGAAAGCGCGGCGTGGCAAACACGCACGACAAGCGTTGCGGTTCACCGAGGTGTTGCAGCCCCAGCCGGGGCCAGTTTTGTTGGAGAAATGAGATGATCGTGTTCATGTGAGCGATGCTTTGCGCGCCACCAGACTGACGCATCCGATCCAGCGCGCCAGCGCGCCGGAATGCAAGGCGGCTCGTTCGAGGGCGGAGATGAGCCGATTCTTCCAATCATGCGAGCGCCGGCCCAGCACGAATTGCAGCGCCAGCGGATCACGCAGGGGAATGATTTGCGCCGCAGCCGCGAAACTCGGGCGATGCCAGTAGGCCACGACTTGTTCAAAGCCCAGCCGCTGCAATGCCGCGACATATTCCTGCGGTCCGGAGAGAGCCTGCCGCCAGCCTTGCCCCGCCCTGCGTTTGCGGCCGGCGAAAACACTGCCGAGTTCCACATACAAACAGCCGCCCGGCAGCAGCACCTCCGAAATTTCTGCCAATGCTGCCGGCGCAGGCGCAACCGCGATCACCACTGCGAATCGCGGCGGTGTTGCGGTTCGTGCGGCCGCGGGCGCCTCTGATTGCATCGTCAGGGACTCGCTGAAAGTTTTGAGCGCCGTGACCAGCGTACTTTCCGCCGGCCCGAAGTAAGCAACCTGCTGCAAGCGCGGCTCCGGCAGCAGGAAACGCCAGTCCAACCGGCGGGACAATTGCAGCAGCTCATCTGAACGCTGCGGCCGGGTGGCCGCAGCTGCGCTCGTGGGCTGCGGCGTGCATCGCGTCTGGCCTCGGGATGAACTCGTCGGCGACAGGCGGCCGTCCAGCATGGCAGTCACGGTTTTGTAGAAGAAGCGATGCAGCAGTCTTTGCCGCACCGTGGAAGCATAGCGGCTGCCGGGCTGGCGCTGCACGCTCAGTGTCTTTGCCGACCATTTTTGCAGCATGAGCTTGAGACGAAACAGCCGGATGATTTCCCACGGAATGGCCTCGTGCTCAAAATACCCCTGCAGAAATTCCTGCTCGCAACGTTGCAGATGGCCGGCCTCGAAAACCAGGCCCTGGCTGAGCACC
This sequence comes from bacterium, assembly GCA_023150945.1. Classification (NCBI taxonomy): domain Bacteria; species bacterium. The sequence goes on from JAKLJX010000030.1 coordinate 25,148, forward strand.
TGCGGCCAGGTGGTAATCAGTCCCGTGAGAAAATAGGCGACGTCTTCATAGACCGGCATCAGCCAGCGCGCCTGGGTGTCAAGCGCCAGTACGCGATTGCCGGGCGCAACCAGCAGATTGCGCAGCGCGTAATCGCCGTGAGTCAATCCCAGCGGCATTTGTGCCGGGAGAATCTGCAACGCTTCCTGCTGCAGGCGCGCCGTGAGCTTTTGAAAAAAGGAATGATTGCCGATTGCCGACGACAGGATTTCGGCCAAGCCATTGAGCACGGTGAGAAAAGCATCACGGTCAACCTCGCGCGGCGTGGCGTGCTCCCCGCGGTCCAACGCATGAAAGGCACGCAGCCAGCTTCCCGCGTGGCGAAACGGAATGAAGAACTCTGGGCTGCGTTCCCAGGGTTGCAGCCGGCTGGTTTTGGAGAACTTCGAACGCAAGGTGGGATAGTTGACTTCCTCCATCACGATTCCCAGCACCTCGGCAACGAAATCCAGCGGCCGCACCGCGGCGAAGCGCGCATCGCCCAGGCGGTTGAAATGGGCATGAATATCGGCCAGCGCCTCGTATTCCGAGCGAAACTTGATTTCCGGCGCAGTGAGCTGAGCCGAAGGCGGATGGTGCCCCGCAAGCGGCGGTGTCTTCACCAGCACGCCCTGCTGGCAACCATTGGCCTGCAGCCGGAAATGGTAGATCGTCGAAGCGTTGTGCGGCGCAGCGCCGGCCAGCTCGATCTTCAGCTCATCAGAGGCAAGCTCAGGGTAGTAGCGGGAGGCGGCCGCGGCGAGATGCTGCCGCAGCCGTTGCACGCAAGGTTCGGAAACTTGATTCATGGCTGTCAGAGTTTGCCCTTCATGCTGCTGCAGGCACGGGTGCGCGTGCTGCCTGCGCCGGCTGCGGGGCACGGGCCTCGTTTTTGAGAATCTGCAGGACGATGCCGGCGAGCGCCAACAGGAACCAATAGTAACGTTGATAAGAAAGATGAAGAAAGACGGCGGTGCCGAGATAGGCAATGATGCTCAAGAAAAAGGCGGTCGCCAGATGCGCCAGCTCCGGCCGGTGCTGCAGCCAGCGCTGACGGCCGCGCCACAATTGCGCTTGCAGGAACAGCACGATCGCCAGGAAGGCGGTCAAGCCGATCATGCCGTTTTCCGCCGCCATTTCGAGATACATGTTGTGCGCGCGCCGGTTGCCGCGCAGCAGTTTGGTGCCGACTTCGTTGCCGTATTTGCGCACATAGAATTTTGAGAAGTGGCCCGGCCCCACGCCGGTGAGCGGATAGTCCACGAACACGTGCAGCGCGGCAATGTTCTGGGCGTAGCGCCCGCGCAACGAGCCGTCAAGCGCGCGGGTCTTGGCGTCGTGCGCTTGCAGATTCGTGATGTTGACCAGTCCGCTGATGCGATTGACGTAATCGGGCAGGGCAATCGCCACGACGGCAGCCAATGCCAGCCCGGCGGCCACGGCGTGGCGGGGGCGAATGTATTTGAAGGCCACCAGCAGCAGAAAGAGAATCAGCAAAGTGAGAAACGTGGCGCGCGAATATGTCAGCAAAATGGCGCTCAAAATCAGGCCGGCGGCCGCGAGTGCCAGCCAGCGCCGGCGCGAGCGTTCGACATAAAAGAGATAGAGCGCCAGCGGCAACAGCACCACCATGATTTGCGCATAGCGATTCTGTTCACCCACCGGGCCTTCCGCGCGTTTGGCGCCGGAATAGACGTCGTAATCGAGATTCTCGAAGTCGATGGACTTCTTGCGCTGCGCCAGGCCGAGATAATTGTTGTCATAGGTGTGCGTGATTTCCTGCACGATGCTCAAGCTGCCGAGAAAACTGCCGACCAGCAGCAGCGTCCACAAGACCTTCTGCAAGTCCGGCAGGCGCCGCACTGCGTTGAGCACGAGAAAATAAAGCACGATGCCCTCCAGCGCATAGTTGCCGATTTCACTCAGTGCCAGAAAAACGTCTTTGCAGGTGAAGGAAGCGAGAATGAGCGTCAGCAGGTAAAGCACCATCAGCCCCAACACGCCGTCGAAAATGAAGCCTTCCCGCTGCACGAAAAGAAAGCGGGCCAGCGGCAAAGTCAGCAGCAGCGGCACGGCGGCGGCCACCGGTTGCGGCACGCCGTGGAATTGATAGGCCAGCACCGCGATGTTGCTGTAGAAGACAAAAGTGAAGAGCAGCGTGGCCGTTTCCGGCGAACGAAACAGGTAAAATCCGGCGAGCAATGCGAAGCTGCCGAGGACGAGAAAGATGAGCAGCTCATGCGAGGCCAGATAGGCCAGCAGGCCGAGGCCGAGCAGAAAGGCGGCGATCGCCAACAGGGCTTTGATGGAAAGGAGGTGAGCACGCATGGTTACACCCGTATCAAATGCTGTGAAGATCGGGAAGCGGAACAGTGGCCCGGCGGTTTCGAGTCCAGCAAGGCAGCCAGGCCGGGCGCATGGCGTTGTGTGATGCACAGCTTGAGTAGCCTGTAGTAATGTCCCTCGCCCAGGGTTGCCGGTGTCAGCCGGCTGGCCTCCTTCAAGGCGCGATGCAGCCAGCAGGTGAAGAAGAGCGGCGCCACCAATTCGCGCTCGAGGCCGATCGCGGCGCAATAGCGCGCCACGGTTTGGGAGAGAAACGCGCTCGCCGGCGAGGTGGCGAGGAACATCCTGGCAAAGCCGTGCAACGAATCGTGCAGGCCTTGCCGGCGGGCCATCCAGTTGCCGTAGGAGCGCATGAAATAGAACAAATCCCACAGCGGCATGCCCTGCGCCTCGCCGGCCTCCCAATCGATCACGATCACGCGGTTCTGCTCGGACACCAGCATGTTCCAGGTGCCGGGATCGCCGTGCTGCAACACCGCCGGAAACGGCTGGCGGCTTGCGCGTACCTGCGCGATTTGTTCCTGGAGAAAATCATGCTCCGCCGGCGACAAATCATAAAGCCCGGTGAAACGCGCAAACAGGACTCCCATTGTATCTGCCGCCGTTGCCGCCGGCAGTCGATTCTCTGCTGCTGAACCCGCGGCAACCTGCACCAGCCAGTCAATCGCCTGGGCTGCGATAGGGCACGCGACGGTGCCGGTTGTGCGGCTGCGAAAGGGTACGCCGTGCACCGCACGCTGGCCGCAAATCGCGAGGCCGGCATGGTGGCCGAAAAACACCGGTTCGGGAAAACTGCCGGGCGGCGCACAGCCCTGTGCCTGCAAGCGCACCAGCATGCGCTGTTCATTTTCCAGGCGGTAGTTGAACTCCGGCGCGCGCGTCATTTTGACGACCAGCTCGGGCCGGCGGCTCTTGCGATCGAACAAGAAAAAGATGGTCTTGTTGGAATTGTATTTTCCGCGGGCGGAGACGCCGCAGCGGTAGTGCGACAAATCCACGCCCTGTTGGCCGGCGAGTTCGCGCAAGAAACGCGGCGGGGCATGGACTCCCGCGGCAGCGCCGGCGCGATTCACCAGCACCGCATGCCGCGGCATCAGGCGGGAAAACTGGCCGGAGCTGCTGAGCGCGAGTCCGAGCCGGCTGATCAACCGCTTGGACCTCGACTGGCCGTAGAGCAGGTTGGCAAACGCAAAGCGCGCCATGGCCACTTCGCCCAACGGGAAGGCGGTGCGCCAGTCGCCGCCGAACGGCGTGAGCCAAAAGTGGCGCGCGGCCGGCAGACCCAGGTGCCGCAGTTTTGCCAGCAGCCGCGCGGCGATCAGGCGCTTGCCGTAACCGTGGCTCTCGAAATAGATCGTGCCGTGCGGCGCCAAGAGGCGGCCGCAGCTCTCCAGGAAGGCGGGATGCTTCAGCGCGTGCGGCACGCCCTGCCGGCCGGCGAGCAGAATCAGATCCACGCCGGCCTCGGGCAGCGCCAACCCCGCAAACTCGGCAGGAGTCACCAGCCGCAGGCCGCGGCTGAAGAGCGTATCCCACTCCGCGCTGCGGGCGATTTGCGCGGGAACCGCCGCAGCGATCACGGTGATCTCCGGGCAAAGCGCGGTCAATGCCTGCACCGTGGGCAAGCCGGGCAGGCCCAGGGTCAGCACGCGCCTGAGCTGCAAGCTCGGCAGCAGAAATCGCCAGGGCGCGCAGGCCAGTCCACCGGTGAGATTCGTTCCCGGGATGAATTCGGTTTGTAAAGTGAGGTCGAGCATGCGTGTCACTGCAAAAGCTTTCCAATCAGCGGGAGCTTGAGAAGCTCGGGGAAATTCTCGGCGACGTGCAACCGCTTCTTGCTCACCATGATCACGAACAGGGAAATCATGGCGGCGAGCGTCACGGCAACGTAAAAATTGGTTTCAACCGCGAATTGCAGCACGAACAGTCCGCAGGCGCTGAGCGCGAGCAGCAAGTAGAAGGAGAAGTAACTCTTCTCGAACAAGCTCACGCCCGCGGCCAGGCGCAGCCCGGTTTGCTTGAAGATGTTGTGCACGATCATGGTGCCGGCGGTGCCGATCGCCGCGCCCAGCGCGCCATAGCGCGGAATGAGCAGCAGGTTGACGATGACATTGATCAGTGCGGCGGCGAGATTGATGCGCACGATGTAACCCAGCTGGCCGATCACCTTGAGCGTCAGGCCGTTGAAGCCGAGCGCGGCGCTGAAGTAATAGCCCAGCGACAGCAGCGCCAAAATGATGCCGGATTGCTGATAGCGCTCACCGTAGAGAAAGAGCGTGAGCGGCTCGGCAACGGAAAACGTCAGCGCGAACACCGGGAACGACAGCACCGCCAGCCAGATCGCGGTTTTCCAGTAGAGTTCATTGATGCCGGCATGATCTCCCTTGGCGAACAGCCGCGCCGCGGTGGGCGTGAACAGCAGCGCGAAGCTGTTCATCACGATGGTGTTGAGCTTGGCCGCGGGCAGCACTACGCGATAGTAGGCGACTTGCGTGGCGTCGTGAAAATAGCCGAGCAGCAGGGCGTCAGCCGAATGGATCACCACGGAAACCAGATCCGAAGTCATCATGGGCAGGGTGAAGGCAAACACGGCGCGCAGCGGCACGGCCATGCCGCTTGCACGCCAGCGGCCAATGAGGTTCTCCTGGCGCAACATGCGCAGAAAGAGCGCAACGTAGATCAACACCCCGAGTATGCTCGCGGACAGATAGCCGTAGGCGAGAAACAGGGCGTCGCTTTGAAACAGCATCAACAACATCACCACCGCCAGCTTCAGCAGCGGCCCGAGCACGTGCTTGCGAAAAAAGATCGAACGCGCGTTGGAAAAGCTGGCGAACAGGCCCATGAACAGGCCATCCAGCACTTCGACCGGAATCAAAAAGATCAGCACATAGAGCAACGTGAACGAAGCCTTGCCCTCGGCCATCAGCTTGGCGATCAAATCCGGCATCGCAAAAAAGGCGCTGATGAGCAACGAACTGGTGAGCAGAATCGTGCCGAACACCAGCGCGATGGTGCCGAAGAGCTTGTCGTATTCCTCTCTCTCATGATAGATCGGAATGAAGCGCGAAATCGCGCGATCCAGGCCGAGCGTGGCAAAGCCCTGGCAGAAGGACACCACCGAGAGCGCGTAGGCCCAGGCGCCGTAATCGCTGGTGGAAAGATGGCGAACGATCAGCACCTGCGATACGAAGTTGAGGCCGACGGAGAGCAGCCGGCCGCTCAACAGCAGGCTGGAGCCGCGAATCTGCTTGCGCGCCGCGTCCTTCTTGGTTGTGCGGGGCGGGGCCGCGATTTCGGTTGTGGAATCTGCCATGTTATCCTGTTTCGAGATACAGCCGTGGGCTGCAAATTTTCTGAAATGCGCTGCGCCGCGGCGCGGGCTGTTACCGGCACGGATGATTCATTTCGTCTGCGTCCGAGAATGTTCCAACCTCGGCTCAGCCAAAGTTGCCAGAACGCCGCGTGGCGCGGAAACCCTGCGGTATTGCCTGCAACGGCCCAGCCGTTGCCGGAACACTTCTCTTGCAAGGCGGCGATTCCGGTCGAACACTATTTCTTCGCATGCCGCTTGCGATAGCGCTCCCAAATGATCGCGGTCACCGCGCGTTGTACCACGAGAGCGGGCTGGGAGGCCTCCACCACCACCATTTGCGGCAGGCTGTGCTGCAGGCTGAGATAGCCCTGGCGCTGTTGTTCCAGCCAAGCCGGCGAATGCTCGCCTTTGCGGCGATAAAGCAGCTCGCCGGGCGCATCGAGCAGGATGATCAAATCCGGGGTGGGCCAGCCGAGATTGAGCAGCGCCCGGCGCATGCGCTGGCGCAGCGTGGTGGCCGGCCGCGCGACCCAGGCATCATAAACAAAGCGATCGAACACCACGATCCGGCCGCGCCATTTTTGGAAATGCGCATAGCCGAAGCGATACCATTGTTCCAGCATGCGATTCACAAAGCCGACGGGCTTGAGCAGCAGCCGCAAGCCGGCGGAGCGGGCTGCCTTCTGCCGGCGGTGCAGCCAGCGCGTCGTGGGCAAACCCACGGTGCTGGCCTGCACGTTGGTGCCCATGTAGAGCAATTCTGCCCGCAAGCCAAAGTCGCGTTGCAGCGCCGCCGCCAGCGTGGATTTGCCCGCGCCGTCGGGAGCAAGCAATGCGACCGAAAGGCCCGGCTGCCTTAGGGCGTGCAGCACAAAGCGCAAACGCCGCAACAGCCGAGTACTCAGATTGCGTCCGAGAGCGGCTGCCGGCTGTTTGCGCCAAAGCTGGCGGGCGAGCAAACGCCGCGCGGACAGCAGTGCCTGCCAATCATCGGTTGCGGCGGCGCGGCTGAGTTGCGGCCAGGTCAGGCACGGCGCGAGATGGTTTTGCACATGCCGTTCGAGACGCCGGCGGCTGGCCTCGTCACCGGCGATTTGATCAAAGAGCGCAGTGAGACGCCGGCGCCGTGCCTCGCGAAAGCCGGCTTTGTCCAACAGACAATGCAACACCAGCGTGAGGAACTCATCTTCCGGCGCCAGCACATAAAGCGGCGGCTGTGCCTGCCGATGTTGCAAGCAACTCTGCGCCAGAGCAACCGCGAGATGGCGAACCGGTTTGCCGTAACGCAACTCGGTGACTACGTCGAGTTTCAGCCATTCTCCCGCAACCGGTGAATAGCCCAGAAAGAAATGATGCGGGGCGTGGCCCCAAGCCGGCAGCGCCGCGCAACCCGCGGCCTGCAGCAGCTCGCGCAGCCGTGGCAAGTGTGCGGCCGCGACCAACAGATCGACTTCCTTGTCGCCCGGCTGGCTCAACTCGTCGTAACCGCGCAGCAGCGCATAGCTGATTTTTTCCTGCTCCAGCCAGGCAAAAATCGCGGTGAGCAAGTCGCCGGCGGCCTCGTGCGGCTGTCCGCTCTTGCCGTTGCTCGCGTGATCCGGCGGCGATGCCAGGATTTCAGAGGCGCTTTGTCTGCTGGAAGTTTTTGATGTGTCGGACCACTTCGGCATAGACGGCTTCGTAGGGCTGATTGGCATTGACCGTGATGAAATTGCGCGTCACTTTTCCCTGGCGTAGGAAAGCCTGGCGCCGCGCTTCGAGGTAAGCGATGCTCGCTTCCTGTTTGCGTGCATACAACACCTCCGCCGGCGCGTCGAGATAGATCACCAAATCCGGGGCGGGATAGAGGCGGGCCAGGAACCAGCGATGCAAACCATCGCTCCAGGGCCGGCGCTCGCCGTTGCGGCTCTCCTCGCGCTCGAAGTCGAATTTGAAATGGCGATCATAGACCACGATCGCGCCGGCACGGCGGTAGCGCCAGGAGAGATACTGGCGGTACCATTCCTCCGCCAGACGATTGCACAGTTTCACCAGCGCCCACAGCCGGCTTTTGGATTTGCCGGAGCCGCTGCTGCGCTGATGCAGCGAGTTGCTGGCAGGCGGCGGCGCCCCGGATCTCCGGCGGCGCAGCTTCTTGATAAATTCGATCAAGCGCGAAGTCGGCAAGGCCACATTGCTCGACTCGATGTTGATGCCCATGTACAAATACTTGATGGGCAGCTCGCCGGCGCTTGCGAGCTGGCGCGCGATGGTGGTTTTGCCCGCGCCATCCGGGCCAATGACTGCAACCGAGAACATCGTCACTCTTTTTTCAAATGAATGAGCTGGTGGAATTGGGTGTCGCGCGCGCGGCTGGTGCGCCGGCACCGCTCACGCGGCACCATTGCGGCCGGCCGCTGCCAGCCACAGTGCCTCGAGTTTTGCGATATTGCGCGGCCAGACAAAATGCTGCTCGACGAATTGCCGGCCGGCCTGCGCCAGACGCCGGCACTCCTCGGGATGTTGCAGCAGCTCAACGATGGCGGCCGCGAATTGCGGCGCGCTCTGCGCCACCCGCAGCGGCGCCGCGCTGCCGTCACCCAAGCGCAGGCCTTCGGCAACCACCGGTGTGGTGACCACCGGCAGCTCCATCGCCAGCGCTTCGAGAATTTTGTTTTGCACGCCGGAAGCAAAACGAATCGGCGCGACATAGAGCGTGGCGCGGCTGAGATACGGCCGCAAGTCATCGACGAAGCCGGTGACCGTGACGTTGGGGATTCGTTGCGCCGCCGCCTTGAGGGCCGGCAACGGATCGCGGCCGGCGAGCACCAGCTCGAGTTTCGGCAACAGCGATTGCAACCGCGGCCAAACGTGTTCGAGCAGGAACAGGGCGGCGTCGTGGTTGGGCGCGTAGTTCATCACGCCGGTGAAAATGATGCAATTGTCCGCTCGCGGCTCCGGCAGCCGGCGCCAGAAATCGACCTCCACCGCCTGCGGAATGATTTCGCCATTCTCCGCGCCCGCCAGCAGCAGCGCGCGATCGCGCCGTGAGGCAAACGCCAGATGCGGCGTCTTCCGCACCAGACGCTTCTCGATCCGCCGCACTTCGAGATAGCGCATGAGCAGCCAGAGCCGCCGGGCGAAGTTGGCATGCCGCATCTCGCCACGCACCCGCGCCGAAGTGGCATCACAGCAATCCGCCACGATCGGCACGCCGCGCAGATCCGCGATCACGGGAAAAGTGTTCTTGCCGCTGTACATCACCACGTCGAAGGCTTCCCGCTGCAGCAATTCCCGCACGGCTTTTTTCATGGCGCGCGCTGCTGCGCGGAAGCGCAGCGCCTTCTGCGGTTTGGCGCCCACCAGCGGCAGCGCGCCGAGCCAGCGCACCCACAGCGGCTCGCGCGGTCGCGTCTCGCCAAAAATCATGATTCTCTCGGTAAAAGGCTGGAGCGCCGCGAGGGCTTCCGGGGAGATGCGCGGCTTTTTGGTGAGCGAGCAATAGGTGATTTTGTGTTTCTGCCCCAGGCTGCGCAGAAAATGATAGTGCCGCAGAAACCCGCTGGTCAAAGGATAGGGAATCTCGGTGGTGAGGTAGAGAACTTTCAACGCCGCTTGCTCTGCTGCTGAAGGTGTTGAGTGTTTGCTGGATTGTCCCACGCAGATGTTTCCCGATTGCAGCCGCTTGCGCGCGCCCGCCGGCACGCGCAAGCGACAGCTTTCAATCAAGAGTTTGGGCCTGCCTTTTTCGTCTCATCGGTGCCCGGCATGGCATCACTTGAGCAACGTCACCCGGCGGATGAATTGATGCGCGCCGGCGTTGAGACGAATCAGATAAATGCCGGAGCTGACCGTGTTGCCGTTTTGATTCCTGCCGTTCCAATGCACTTGTTTGCTTCCGGCGGGCTGCACGCCCTCCACCAGCTTGATCACTTCCTGGCCGAAAAGGTTGTAGATGGACAGGCGCACCGGTGCGGCCTCCGGCAGGCCATACGCAATCACCGTCGCGGGATTGAAGGGATTGGGATAAGCCGGCGCGAGATAGAACTCTGCCGGTTGCCCGCCTTCGCTCGCCAGGCGAATGTCAACCAACTGATCGGCGGTGGCCGTCGCCCCGGCAGGCAGAGCCGCGCCAGTCGTGATCACCAGCTCCGGCGGAAATGCCGCTTCCTTGGAGCTGAAGTAAATGCTGTTGGTCGAAGCGCTGCTCATGCCGAAGCTGTAGGTGCTGTTGCCGGCGACGGCGCTGGTGACGTCATATTCGACCCAGGTGCCGGCGGCGGCATTGGTCGCGGCTGCGAGCGGGGCGCCGCTGATCGCCGGCGCGTTGTTCCAGGTGATGCCGGATTCCTGCCACGGCGTGCTGCTGTTGCGATAGGCGTTCGACACCAGATAGACCGTGCCGCCGTCATTGCTGCCGTCAGTGACATACAGCCGCAGCGTGGCCGATTGGATCATGCCGCTCACGCCGGTGACCGTGAATTTGAGAAAGCTGTAGTATTGCGGATCACCCGCACGCAGGCGCAGGGTGCTGTCGTTGCCATAGTTCTTCGTTGGACTCGAGGATTTTACCATCGCGTCATCGCTCGGCTCAAACGTCAGCGTTGCCGGAGTCGAGCTGCCCACCGAGACCGTTACCGTCGCGGTGTTGGAGGTGGCGCCTTCGTTGTCCTGCACGGAATAGGTGAATTGATCCGAGCCGCTGAATCCGGCTGCCGGCGCGTAGGTAATCACGCCGCTGGCGGGAGCGATGGTGATGATACTGCCCTGGCCGGGCGAGGCCACGATCGCGACGCTGGCAGGATCAAGGTCGCCTTCGACGTCACTGTCATTCGAGAGCACATCGATCTCGACTGCCGTGTCCGCCGCCGTGGTTTCGCTGTCGTCTTCGGCTTGCGGCGGATCATTCACCGGCGTGATGGTTACAGTAACGCTGGCGGCATTGGAGAGCGCGCCGTCATCATCCCGTACCGTGTAAGTGAAATCGTCCTCGCCGAAGTAGTTGCCCGCCGGCGTATAGTGAATTTCACCGGTGGCGGAATTCACCACTGCTGTGCCATGGCTCGGGCCGGTGGCGAGGGCAACGCTGCCGGGAGCGATCGTGCCGTCGGCATCTTCGTCGTTGCCGAGCACGGCGATGGTCACGGCCTGATCTTCCGCCGTATCGGAAGCATCGTTGTTGGCGACCGGCGGCTGGTTGCCGGGTTCACCGCCGCCGCTGCTGCCGTTCGCCGCGACCAACAGCTCCGGCGGGTGCTCGCCCTGGCGGGAGCTGTGATAGACGCTGTTGGTGGAGGCCGTGGTCATCGCGAAGCTGTAAACGCCCTCGCCGTTGATGGCCGCGGTGACATCATATTCCACCCACACACCCCCGCCCACCGCGCCGCTTTGCACCAGCGGCACTCCGCTGATTGCCGGCGCATTGTTCCAGGTGATGCCCGCTTCGTTCCACGGCGTCGCAGTGCCTTTGTAGAAATTCGAAACCGCGTAAAGCGCGCCGCCGTCGGGGCCGCCATCGGTGACGAACAGCCGCAGCTTGGCACTCTGCACGCCGCCAGTCAAACCGGTGAGGTTGAATTTGAAATAGTTGTTGTAAATCGGATCGCCGCTGCGCAAGCGCAAGGTGGTTTCGGCGCCATAGTTCTTCGCCGGACTCGAGGATTTCACATACGCATCGTCGCTGACCAGAAAAGTCACGGTCCCGGACCCTGCGCCGGTCACGGAAAGCGTAACCGTTGCGGCATTCGACAGCGCGCCTTCGTTGTCTTCCACCGTGTAGGCAAACTCATCTGCGCCTTGATAACCTTGGTCAGGCGTGTAGGTGATCGCGCCGCTCACCGGGTCGATCGCCGTGATCATTCCGAAGATCGGATCCTGCACGATGGTTACACTCGCGGCCTGCAGGCTGCCGTCCACGTCCGAGTCGTTGGCCAAAACGGCGATGGTTACTGCGGCGTTTTCCGAGGTGGTGGCGGCGTCCGCGTTCGCCACCGGCGCATCATTGCGGCTGGCGATGGTCACACTCACGGTCGCGGCGTTGGAAATGGCGCCGTCATTGTCGCGCACCGTGTAGGTGAAAGAATCGGAGCCGTAGTAATCGGCGTGCGGGGTGTAGGTGATCACGCCGTTGGCGGCGTTGACTGCAGTCGTGCCGTGGCCCGGCGCCGCGGCCACCGTCACGCTGCCCGGGTTGAGACTGCCGTCGGTATCGGAATCATTCCCGAGCACGTTGATGGCCACCGCTTGATCTTCGGGCGTGGTGGCGGCATCATTGTTTGCCAGCGGCGGCACATTGCCCGGCTCACCGCCGCCGCCGTCACCCAAATCGATGTAGTTGTGCAGATAATTCTTGGTATTCTTGTCGCTCGCCAGCACCAGCAGCCCGGTGGCGCTGTTCAGGTTCTGCTTGGTGGAAGTGGGATTGTCGACATAGGAATCCGTCGCGCTGTGGATGAATTCCGTGCCCAATCCGCCGGCGAGCACAATGTGATCGAGGCTGCTCTTCTTCATGTAGATGCGGCGCGGCGAGGTTTTGAAGCTCATCGCGAAAATGTAAAGATCGCGATGTTCTTCGTCGATCAGCAGCAGAGGCCGGGTGTGATCTTCCGCCTTGGTGCCGAAGATGTGCCGCGACCAGTTGGCGTTCACGTCGCGCTTCAACAAAAAGATCAAAGGCGAGCTGGAGCCGCTCAAGCTGGTTTTGGTCACCGCGTAGACATTGCCGCCTTCATCCGGCATCACTTTCAGATTGATGTGATCGTCGGCGACGGCGCCGAGATTGGCGTCGGCCAGCGCCTCTTCGCGCGGCTCCCAGGCGGTATCGGCCTTGCTGTCGAGATGGGTCGCAAAATAGGTTTTCCGGTCAACCTGGTTGCTCCACATCACGCCGATCTGGTTGCCGCCGAAGGCGACGAGCGCGCAAATGTCATCCGAGGCCAGGTTGTTGCCCTGCACCGGCAGCACAAAGGCGCTGCCCCAGGTGTAGTCGTCGCCCACGGAGCGGTTGATCTTGACCTTGTTGCCCGCGGTCCACGCCGCCCAGAGCTGGCCGCTGGAATCTTTGGCGAGCGTGAGCGCTTCGGTGTTTTCATTGTTGATGTCGACCGGGAAACCGCTGTTCAAACTGTAGCTCTGGCTGGCGGAATTGTAGGAATAGCGATACAGGCGCGTGGGTCCGCTGCTCGAAACCAGATGCGAGGTGACGTAAAGATATTGGCCGTCCCACAGCGCATCTGCCAGACTCTTGCTGCGATTGTCGATCACCGGCCCAACGTCGCGCCAGCATTGATTGGCGCGGTCGAAACGGTGAATGCGATACTGCGCCGTCGCGTTGCTCCACAAGCATCCCCACCAATAGCCGTCATTCCACCACAATTTGCTTTCCGGTTTGGAAGCGGTGATTTCACTGTAAGGCGAGCTGCCGTAGTTGTGATCCCGATAACCCGTGACGATCGGGGTCGAGGCACATTCCTGCGCCGCGGCGGGGGCGGCGGCCAACAGCAGCACGACCGTCACCGCCAGCAGGCCGGCACGGGCGAAGAAGTTTGAATGGGCACAGTCCAGCAGCGTCTGCGCGCAACGCATGCAACACCTCCTGGTCAAATTATCTGATTCCAATTCCTGAACACGCGACCTCCAAGAGGTGATCGAGCTAACGCAGCAAGGTCATTTTGCGGGTTTCGGTGAATCCTTCCGTGTGCAGCCGCAGGTAATAAGTTCCGCTGGGCGCCATTTGGCTGCGGTCGTCCGTGGCATCCCACCAGGCCGCATGGGCGCCGGCGGGCAGCCAACCCTCCTGCAACGTCTTGAGGCGCCGCCCCAGGACATCGAAGACCGCCAGTTGCACCCAACCCGCGGCCGGCAGGTCAAATTGAATCCGCGTTTGCGGATTGAAGGGGTTGGGATGGTTTTGGTGCAATGCAAAACCTGCGATCCCCGCGCCGGCACTTTCGTCAGCGACCCCCGACGAGGTGACCGCAGCGACACAGACGTGCAAGAACGCACGCGCGATTTCCTCCCAACCAATCAATGAAAAGCGGCGGCCGAGTTCATCATGCCAGACCAGCAGGCCGTTGGCGAAGTCGTTCGAGGTGCGGAAATTCGTGACCTCCACACTGACGCCGGTTTCCCCCTGCGTGCGACGCACGGTGGTGAGCAGGCGGTGGCGATGCGGCTGTCCCGGCTCACCGTCGCGCGGATAGAGGCGAAGGGCCTGATCCTTGGGCGTCGCCAGCAGCAAATAGCCGGTGCCGTCCGGACAGGCATAGAGCGCCAGCCCTTTGTGATTGCCGGCAATGCCGTCTTCGGTGGCAAACAAGGCGAGCGGTTCGTCGCCGTGGTCCGGGTCGGCGTAATACTTGTGAATGCCGGCGCCCTGCTCGGAGGCGTAGAGATAGCCCAATTGATCATCCGCGACCATGCCTTCGATGATGCCGGCATGATTGCCCCACTGCCGCACCAGGGTGCCCTGCACGCGGCCGCTGCCGTCATCTTGCAGACGCAGTTGCCACAATTGCGACCGGGTGGAATCGTGCTTGCTGCTGACGATGGCAAACAAGGCGCGATCATGCCAGCGCTGATAGAGCGTGAGGCCGTAGGGCGATTTGAAAACCTCGATGCCGCCGGCCGTGGTGATCTCGGTCAGCGTGCGCGTTTCAGGAGAGATCGCGAACACGCGCAGCTCATGATCGGCACGCATGGTGACCACCGCAATGTCGACCAATTGTCCGCCCAGTGGCACGCCCCGGCGTACGTCGACGTTGTTCGGGCGAGGCAGCACCAGCCGCTGCTGCAGCGAGCCGTCGAGATTCCACGCGTAGAGGCCGCCATTGGGCGCCGCGCCCTTGTCCGTCCCCAGAATCAAGCTGCGCTCGGGGCGGGTGGGGTGAATCCAAATGGCCGGATCATCGGCGTCGGTGAGCACGGCGGTGGTCGCCAACCGCGGTGTCACGGTGATGGTATCTGGAACCTGCCCAAAGATGGTGACGGCGCTCACGCTCAAACTCACGGCCACTCGGCGAAGCATGCGAAGAGTCACGCTGAATGCCTTCCTTGTCGAATTCACACATTCGCGGCGCCGGCGCCCTTCGCACAAAACGGTTTCATTTGCCGATACAAGTCATCAAATGAAAACGGATAGGGATGCCAGGCCACATAGGCTTCCATGCCGGCCAGCGCACGGCCCAGGATCTCGGCTTGGCGCAGCGGCGCTTGTTCGATGAAGGCGTTGCGCCGTTCCGGAAACGCGAACGCGAACGCCAGGTAATGCTCCATGAACGGCAACAGCTCGTATTGGATCGACGCGCTCATGCGCGCGGCAATCTCCTGCGGCGAAACCGGCTCCACCCGCGTCTCCGGCAGGTCATGGCTCGCCACCAGAAAAATCTTCTCCGGCCGGGCGGAAAAGGGACCGCACCTTTCGCCAAAGATCGTGGCTGCGGGCAGAGTGACATTGAGCTGGCGTTTGAGCGCCGGCATGGCCTCGCGCAAGTATTTCACCGGCAGCAGGCTGCGGCGCTGCGGCAGTTTGTGTTGCAGCCGGTCGAGCGCATGAATCGCCTTGAAGCGCAGCAGATGTTCGCGCTTGACCCGACGCCGCAGCTCGGGGAGAAGATCGAGATGCCAGTCCCACAACCGGATGTTTTCGGGCACGCCGTACATTTCCCGGCCGTCGCCGCGCAGCAAAATCCACTCGTCGCCCACGTAGCGCGCTCCGTGTTGCGCGAAGGCGAGCAGCGCTTCGGTTTTGCCGCCTTTCGCCCAGCCGGTCACGATGATGCCGGTTTCCTGGTAAACAAAGGCGGAGGCATGCAGCGCGACGCAGTCTTTCTGCAAGGCAGTGAGATTGACCATCGCCAGCAGCAGCGGCACGGTGGCAACCCCGCGTTCACAGACGATTTCACAAGGGCCGCCGATCTGGGCAAAATCGAGGCGAACCTTTGCCTTCTTCTTGCTGCTGCGCAGAATGAAGAAACCGTCGCGGGTATAGCCGTTTTTCTCCAGACCCAGCAAGCGCAAGCCGGGCGTGGGGAGATGGTCCACAAAGCGGATGGTGAGGTCAGGCTTTCGCTGCAGCGGCGCTTGCAGCGGACCGAGTTGGCGGGCCACAGCGGCGGCCTCGGCGGCCGTGGGCTGCAGCAGGCGCACGCCGACCAAGCCATGAATATCGTAGTCGATATGGTCGGGAGGTGAACCCGCATTGCCGATCAGAGGTGACATGCGCTCCTTCCTGGAAGACTTCCGGCGTCAGTTGATACGTTCCAAACGCGCCGGTTGCGGAGGCGGCGCGGCAGTCGCGGCCACGGCCGGTTTGCGCGCGCCGGCGCGCCGCGGAAACAGGGTGAAAGCGCGAAAGAGATCGCTCCAGAAGGGCAGCGGATCGCTCCAGGAAAACACCGCATATCCCTTGCGGCCGCGCACCGAGCGCCACCAGTCCTTGAGCGTCAGCTCGCCCCGCCGCCAGTAATGGAAGGCGGACTGGGCATCGCGGCGCAAATAGATCCATTTCACCCCGCGGTAGATCTGCGTGCGCTGCGCCGGCAGCGGCCGGCCGAGCAGATCGCAATAGGCGGTGTAGAGCAACTCCACGCCGCCGGCTTCGGCAATCGCCGAGCGGCCGGTGGGCCGGCCAATATTCGGCTCGATGATATATTGTCTGCCGGTGCGAACATCCTGCTTCATCTCGACATAACCCAGGCCGTGATATTTCACCCCGCGAAACAGCCGCAGTGTCTGGTGCAACACCTCGTCGTTGCGGCATTCCTCGCCCAGACAACTGGTGCCGGTTTCCGGCGGCCACTGGCGCAGCTTGCGTGCCACGAAAGTTACCAGTGGTTCTGCCTGCGCGTTGAAGTAGCAATTGCAGGAATAGAGCTGCGCGTCGCTGCCGGCAATCCATTCCTGCGCCATCAGCACCTCCGCCCAGGGCGAGCAGCGCTCATACAGCGCGAGCAACTCGGCCCCGCTGGCCGCCTTGTAGACTTTGGCTTTGGTGTTCTTCTCCCACACCGGCGTTTTCATCGGCGGTTTGAGAATGCAGGGATAATGCAACTGCGCCGCGGCGGCCACGGCCTCCGCGCGATTGCGCAGAAAGAAGGTCGCGGGAATGGGCAAGCCCGCCTGCTGCGCATGGGTGTAGAAGCTGATCTTGTCCATCAGCATTTCCACGGTCGCGGCCTCGGGCAGCGCAAAGTGAAACCAGTTTTGCAGCCGCTGGCGGTGCCGCGAAAGCAACAGCACGCTCATGTCGGTGCAGGGAAAGAGCACGGCCTGGTGCGGCAGCCGCGGCGCCAGTGTCTCCAGCGCCTGCACCAGTTCGTCCGAGGCCGTGTTGACCTGCAGAATGCGCTCGCACACCCGGGTGCGGCAGCAGTAATGCCTGGCATCCTTGGCCAGCGCGATGACCGGGACGCGGTGCCGGGCGAGAATCCGGGCGGTCTGCAGACCGGTGATGCAATCCAAGCCGATGACGATCGCGTGCGGCAGAGGTGTTGTTGCAGCGGGCATAAAGTCGTTCGATTCTCCTGCAGTGGCGGCGCCGGGCGGGGCGATTACAGATCTTCGGCAATTGCCTGCCACGACACCAGTTTGAAATTCTGCCGGCCCTTGTCGTTTTTGTCGTCCTGCGCCACCAGCAAACCCTCGGGAAAGGCGGGGCCGAAATCAAAATTCACCACCTCCAAGCCGTCGGTGTGAGTGACTTCGTCGATGCCGTTGCCCGCTACAATCTTGAATTTGGCCACGAACTCGTTGTCGCCTTCGCGGCGATAGATCACGTATTTGCTTTCACCCTGGCTGGAGGCCACGAGATAACCGGTGCCGTTTTTGGTGTCATAGAGGGCCAGGCCTTCGACGTCAGGCACGAGATTGCCGAACCAGCCGGTGCGGTCGACCACGGTGTAAGCCTCACCGGCCTCCGGCTCGGCGCCGAATTTCCAGATGCCCTTCTTTTCCACCGCAAGGTAAAGGTAACCCAGCTCGTCATCGGCCACGCAGCCCTCGGGCCGCGCGCCGACGTTGAAGGCGCGTACGCGCTGCGCCGCCACCTTACCGGCGCCATTGTCGGACAATTCCCATTGTTCGACGTCGCCCTCGCGCGAGTTCACAAAGTAGTAGAACTTGCCGGAGAGGCTGCTGCGATACATGCAGGAGCCATAGGGCGCGCAGGTGGTGATCGGCTGCGCCGCCGCCTCTTCCAGCGCGCGCGTGTCGGGATTGACCTGGTAGATCGCAATCGTGTTGTTGCTCTGATTGCTGCCCGTCACCAAGTCCACCGTGCGCCCGGCAAGGGGAAAGCCCGGACGCAGGTCGATGTTGTTAATCTCGCCGTCGCGCAGGAATTGCAGTTCCTTGCCGGAGAGATCATAAACGCCGACCCCCAGGTCTTTGTCCGTCGCGATGATCGTACTCAGCGCCGGATTCGTGCGGTTGATCCAAATCGCCGGATCATCGGCCGCGTCTCCCCGTGAGGGCACCGGCTCCGTCTCGGTCACCGGCGCCACCTTGATGACGGTGCTCTCCTGCCACAATTTGCTGGCGGCCGTTCCGGCGAGTGCCAGCAAGCACAAGGCACCCGCCCCCAATAACCACAGACGTTTTGCAGATGACATTGGAACGCATCCCGTTTGATTGATTTGCAGCCATGCACGTCGAGCGTGGAACTCCGAAAGCTTTGGCGCCCGGTGAGGAAGCGCGTGGCGCCGGACCCAGCGCCGCGCACCCTCACGGTGGTCCGGATTAGCGGGCTCACACGCGCTATTTTTCTTCGAGAGCGATGGTCTCTTGCGTCCGCACCAGCTCGAAAACGTGATTCACCGGTGCGATGTGATCATCCACGGCCGCGGCATTGCGCTTTTCCTGCAAAGTGCGCAGCGTGTCTTCCATGGCTTTGACCGCCGCGCGCATGGGCTGATTCGCCAGGATGATCATTTGAAAACCCTTGGCATGCAGTTGTTCGACGGTGAACGTGGGATAAAGCGTGGGCACCGCCACCAGCGGAATCTTGCCCAGACCCTTCCAGCTCTGCAGAAAGCCTTCGATTTCGCGCAGCGTCTTGTCTTTGGAATGAATCAGAATCGCATCCGCGCCGGCTTCGGCATAGGCGTCGGCGCGCTCGCAGGCCGCCGCCACGCCGTGTCCGGCAATCAACGCTTCGACGCGCGCGATGAAAACGAAATCGCGCGCTTCCTGCGCCTGCTTCGCCGCCCGAATGCGGCGCGCCTGCTCGGCCAGGGGGATCAGCTCGCGCTTGGCCTCGCCGGAGAACAGGCTGTTGCGCTTGGGAAAGACATTGTCTTCCACGCAAATGCCGGCAATGCCGGCGCGTTCGTATTCCTTCACGGTGCGCACGACGTTGGTCAGGCCGCCGAAGCCGTTGTCGCAATCCGCCACCACCGGCAGATTGGTGGCGGCATCCATGCGCACTGCCGCTTCCAGCGCTTCCGTCATCGTCACCAGATTCAAGTCCGGCAGGGCATAGGTCATGGTGGAGACGCCAAAACCGCTGACCCAGATGGCGTCAAAGCCGTATTGTTCGATCAATTGTGCACTCATGGCATCGTGCGCGCCCACCGCCACCACGGGCTGGGGGGCCTGCAATCCGGCGCGCAATGCCGCGCGTTTCTTGGCAGCTCTGTTCATGTTGTCGATCCTGGTTGATAATCTCTCAGAGGTTGAATGGCTCGCCTACCGGCGGTGGTATTCTGCTTCAAAGGCTTCAATGTGTTGAACGGCAATGCGGCCGATCTCGCGCTGCGCATCCGCGGCCATCGCGCCGAGGTGCGGCGTGAGAATCACATTCGACAAAGCGGCCAGCGGCGAAATTTTGCCTTCGCCTTCCTGCTCGTGGACGTCCAGCGCCGCGCCGGCCAGGCGCTTGTGCTGCAGCGCCGCGAGCAATGCCGCTTCCTCCACCACGCCGCCGCGCGCCATGTTGACCAGATAGGCGGTGGGCTTCATGGCCGCCAGCGCCGCCGCGTTGATCAAGTAGCGGGTGGAATTCTGCAGCGGTACGTGCACGGTTAGATAATCCGCGGCACGAAGTACCTCCGCAAAATTGGTGAGCGTGATGCCTTTTTCCCGCAGGCGTTCGGATTCCTTGGCGGAGGAGGAGTCCACGCAACCGAGTACTTGCATGCCCCAGGCCACGCCCAACTGTCCCACCCGCGTGCCGATGTTGCCGCAACCGACAATGCCGAGGGTTTTGCCGGTCAACAAATTGCCGATCATTTCATTCTTCACCCATCGGCCCTGGCGCCACAACCGGTCGGCTTCGACCACGCGGCGCGCCAGTCCGAGCAGCAGGGCAAAGGTCATTTCCGCGACTGCTTGTGCGCCGGGACCGGGAATGCGCACCATTCTGAGGTTGTGGGTGCGAATGTATTCGAGGTCGAGATTGTCGAATCCGGAGCCGGCGCGCACGATCAAGCCCAGCCGCGGGGCGCACGACAGGGCCGCGGCATCAAGCTCGACGCCGCTGCGGCAGATGATCACCGCGCAATCCTTGATTTTTTCGCGCAGCAGCGCCGGCGGAGGATTGAAAGCGCACTCCACCGCGTGGCGCTGTCGCAACCGGTCAATGGCTTCGGGATCAATTGAACTGACAATCAGAATTTTCATGCCGGGAGGTTCTCCAAGGATGAGATCAATGTATTCGAGCTTGAGCGCCGCGCCGCTCAGGTTATCTGCACGTCGGAGGTGGCGATCTGGCGTTGCGGCTGCCAGCGTTCGATGCGGTCGCCGCGCAGCACTTTGGCCAGCGCCACCAACGCGGCGGCATTGGCGAGGCAATAGAAGAAGGGGATATAGAACAATTTCAGCCGGCCGCTGCGCCGTTGCCGCAAGCCATAGCCCAGGCCGGCGAGCGCATAAAACAGTGCCTGCCCCATTGCCGCGGCCGCGTAGAAATCATGGTGCGTGGCCAGCGCCAGACTGGCACCAAACAACAGCAAAAGAAAAACAGGTACCAGGCGTCGCACCACTTTGTGCGAAAACAGGGTGACGGCATAGAAACCATGGCGCAGGGGATTGAGCAGCTTGCGGCGCAACAGCACGCCGCGCAGACCGCGCGTCATGATGCGAACCTTGCGGCTGAATTCCCGCGCTGCTGCCGGCGCCGGCTCCTCATAGGCAACGGCTTCGCGCTCGAACACCAGGCGATAGCCCTGTTCGATCACCGCGGTGGAAATGGCGAAGTCATCGGTCACGGCTGCACTCGCCGGATGGCGGTACAGCGTGCGCCGGATCGCGTAGATCGCGCCGTGCGCGGAAACGATGCTGCCGGTGAGGCTCTCCTGTTGCTTGAGCCACTTGTCAAAAGACCAATAGAGATGCTCGCCCTGATTGGTGGTGTCCGCGTGCCGGCCGGCCTTGAGATAGATTTGATTGCCGCACACGCCGCCTACTTGCGGATCGGCGAAGTTGCGCGCCAGCTTGCGCAGCGCCTCGGTTTGGTACATGGAATTCGCGTCGGAGAAGACCAGCAGCTCGCCGGTGGCGCAGGCCACGGCTTCCCGGATCGCATGCAGCTTGCCCCGCCGCGGCAGCGCCAGCAGCCGCACTCCCTGCCCGACATAACGCGCGACCATGGCCTCGGTGCCGTCGTCCGAGCCGTCCGAAGCCACGATGATTTCGAGCGCGGATTTGGGATAGTCCAGGGCGAGGGCATTATCCAGCCGGCCGGCAATGGTTTTCTCCTCGTTCCACACTGGAATGATCAGGCTCAGCCGCGGGGTGATGGGCGCCTGCAGCACGCGCCGCCGCTGCAAGCGCGCCCATGCCATCACCAGCAGCGTGAAGCCGGCGTAGGCATAGAACAGCACCGCGAGCGCGAGCCAGAAGACCGTCACCAGAATGGCCGCCATCTCAGTTGGCTCCCCGGCCGGTGAACAAGACCGAGACGGTGCGGAACATGATCCGCAAATCCAGCCAGAAGGACTGGTAGCGCATGTAGGCGATGTCGAGGCGGCAGCGCTCGTCGAAATCGATTTCATTGCGGCCGCAGACCTGCCACAATCCGGTGAGGCCGGGTTTCAGCTCCAGCCGCGCCGTATGCCACAGGCTGTAAGTGGAGGCGCTGAAGGAAGTGGGGCGCGGCCCAACGATGCTCATTTCGCCGTGCAGAACGTTGAAGATCTGCGGCAGCTCATCCAGGCTGGTTTTACGCAGGAACTTGCCGACGCGCGTGATGCGCGGATCATCGGCGATCTTGAAGTCCGGCCAGGTGAGCAGATTGAGATGGAGATATTTTTCCTTGAGCTGCTCGGCGTTTTCCACCATCGTGCGCAGCTTGTACATTTTGAAGCGCCGGCCGCCGCGGCCGGTGCGGTATTGAAAGAAGAACACCGGCCCGGGCGAGTCGATGCGAATGGCGAGGGCGCACAGGCCGAGCAACAGCAACGCCACCGGCAACGCCGCCAGGCTGATGATCAAATCGATACCGCGTTTGACGAGTTGATACGTTTTATTGCTGCCCGGCACTTTGTTGCGCACTTCGCCGCGCAGATACCAGGGTTTTTCCACCTGCGCCGCGGCAATCGCCGCGCTGGCGGGCAATGTTTCTCCGATGAAATAGGCACCTTGCATGGAACCGCCACCTCCTGAGGCTCGCTGCGCGTCCGCGCAGCCCGGGTGAGTCGTCGTGATGTTATTTCAGAGATGACACCAGGGGTTCCGTGCGCTGCACCCCTTGGTTGGTTTTGGCAGCGTCTATTTGAGGTGGATGTTCCGCAGCCTTCCGTTGGCTGCGGGCATGGGCGCGGGCGACGAGGTCCGGCAGGATCAGGCCGTCCGCCGGAAACTCGGCGACCCCAAAACGCATCGTGATTTTGGTGCGATTCGAAATGAGGCGTTGCAGACGTGCCACCGCCTGCTCGGCGCTGGCCAGCGATGATTCCGGTGACAGGATGATATAACGATCATCGGTGGCATTGTAGGTCACGAGGTCGCTGCTCCGCATATTCTCCCGCAGCAAAGAGCTGACCAGGGAGAGCAGCAACTGCGACGCCAGGCCGGCATCGCCCAACACGGTTGGCAGGCCGCGCCGCTTGGGCTTGTTCACCTCATAATCCACCACCAGCACGGTGAGGGTGAGCGTGCGATGATAGCGCCGCGCGCGTTCCAACTCCGCGATCATGCGGGTGAGTGATTTGCCGTACGGCAGAATCGCACGATGCCAGCCGGCCTGCAAACTCTTGGCGGTCCTGGCACCGTTGCGGTGCCGCTGCCACAGCAGGCCCAACAAAAACGAGGTCAGACACGCCAGGATGATCACCAGCAGCCACGGCTCCAAAATGAAGTCGTTGCCTGCGGATTGGCGTGCGGTCTGAAGCAATTCGATAGAATGTCGCATGCTCGCTGTCATGAACTGGGCGCGAAAAATAGCCTCGGGTGACCTGAACCGGAATCGTGGTTGTGCGTGCTGCTGTCAACCCTGTGACCGCGAAATTGAGGTGGCCGGCACGGCGTTGTTCAGCCGCAGCCAGCAGCAACGCACTTTAGCCCGCCGTGCCGGCGGTGAGGTGTTCTGCTGCCGGCAATAACACAATACCCCGCCCCGGGCCTGACGAGTCCCGCGGTGAAATTGCTGAACACCGTGTGCGGGGAAGGCGTCGTGGCCTCAAAGCCACTTGCGAATCAAGGCAGGTAACTGCTCCCGTTCGCGATTGAGCACGACGCCCAGGAGGGTGGCTTTGACGCGGCTCAGCTCGCGAACGATCTCCCGGACTTCCGGCACGCGGGTGCGCTCGGCCTCGGCCACGATGATCACGCTTTGGACGTAGGCGCTCAGCATTGCCACCTCGGGCGTGGTGCCAAACGCCGGGGCGTCGAGAATGACAAAATCAAAGGTCTCATGCAGGGCCGCAGCCACGGCGGCAAAGCGCCGCGCTTCGAAAGGTGTGCCGTACACGCCGCCGATGGCCGGCATGACATGCAGGTTGGGCAGTCCGGCAACCACCGCCATCTCGAGGTAACTTCCGCCCTCGCTGGCTGTGGTCTTCAATCCCTCGCTCATCTTGAGCGGGAAAATGCGGTGCAATTGCGGACGCTGCACATTGGCGTCCACCAGCAAAATCTCTTTTTGGGGATCGAGGCTCAAACCCAGCGCCAGGCTGACCGCGACCGCGGTGACGCCCGTGCCTTCGTCCGCGCCGGTGAGCAGCACCGAGCGAATACCGCGCTGTTCGCGCGCCAGCAACAGCGCGTTGCGCAGCTTGAGCTGTTCTTTGCTCAACGCCGGCAGCAAGCGGCCGCTGGATGGGGAGACGATTCCCGCTTCCGCCTCGGGCAGCGAAATCCCTTGCAGGTCGCCGGCCGGCGAGGCCTCTGAATTTCTGTAGTTGTATGATGGCAAGGTGAGGGCTGACTCCATGTTAGGTTCGCTGCGACGCCTCCGCGCGGGGATCATAATTCTCCTCCGCCAGCAGATTGAGCGGCCAGTCCCCCTCGGGGATGGTCACCAGCACCGGCACATTGAGCTGACGCTCGAGGTCGCCGCGGTTGCGTATCAAGCTGTCGAAATAACCCGCAGCCAGCCCTGCGCCCAAACCGACCAGTACACCCAGAGCCAGCCCGAGCGCCAGGTTCATTTTCCGGTTCGGCCGCACCGCGGTGAGCGGCACACTCGCCGGGTCGATGATGCTGACGTTGGCCACCTTCTCGCGGTCGAGCGCTTCCGAGATGCGTGCCTCTTCCTGTTTCTTGGCATACAGCAGATAATTGTTCTCGTGCAGGTGCAACTGGCGCAGCAGAGCCTCGTGAGTGAGGGTCGCGCGCTCCAGGCCGGCAAGCAGGGCTTTCTGCTGGTCGATGGCCTTTTGCAGTTCTTCCTCCTGGGCGCGATAGCCGACGAGACTCATGCGCGCCCGCGTCAAATCGCTGGAGAGTTGCAGGACGGTATTGCTGATGTCCGCGACCGCGGTCGGCTGTTCGGCGCGCTGCTCGGCCTGAATCGCCTCTTCGAGCTGGGCAATGCGCGCCTGCAGGCTGCGCGTCATCCGGCTGTTGGGCGCGGCAGCAGCCCGGCTGCGCGTTTCCTCCTGGCGCAGCAAGTCATATTTGACCTGCAGTTCGGCCAGCTCGCGCTTCATCGCTTCCAGCACGCTGGCGGAAGCGCGCTGCTTGCGCGTGTGAATGCGCTCCGGCTCGTTCGCCAGTTGTTGTTCGAGAAAACCAACCTGGCGGTCGGCGGCCTGGGCGCCGGCACGCGCGGCATTGCGCTGGCCTTCATATTCCGCGATCTTCTGCAGCAACAGCTCGCGCTGTTTGTCCGGCGCAATCAGATTGTTTTCGATTTCAAATTGCCGGAGTTGAGCGGCGACCACCTGCAGCGTATCACGCAAGGCCTGTGCCTGATGCAGAAAGAAGGAATAGACGCCGCGGCTTTCGTGCACTTCGAGATGACGGTCCACATACCGGCGGCACAGTTCATTGACCAGTTGCGCCGCCAGGCGCGGGTCTTCGGATTCGTAGCTGATCTCGATGATGTTCGACTTGGGCACGGCCTGGCACTCCAGCGCCTTGGCAAACGTGGCCACCGCGATTTCCACCACCAGGGCGCTGTCCAAAATGGCGACCGCCTCCGGTTTGACCAGGCGTTTGTACAAGCCGTTGGTGTTGACCACACTGCGGAGCAGCGTGGCGCTCTTCAGAATCTCGATTTCGGAGTTGAGGATGTTTTCGGAGATCGTCGGCCGCGTGTCGGTGTCGGTGGCTTCATTGGCTGAGATGATGGTGCTGGCGCGTTCTTTTTTGAGCATGACTTGCGCGCGCGCCACATACACGGAGGGCATCATCATGGTCACCGCGCCCACGGTCAGAAAAATGCCGGCAAAGACGAGCAGCGCCAGCTTGCGGCGGCGGTAAATCATCAGACCCAAGTCGCGCAGCGACACGCCGGGTGGCGGCGGCGCGGCGGCCAGGGCGGAGGCGTCAGCGATCGCCATCTCGGGGCGTCGTGGTTCGAGAGAGTTGTTGCTGCCGAGTGTCATCTGATCTCCATCTCAAAAAAAGCTTCCTGCTTTGTCACCCGCGCCGCTCAACGGGGGCGGTTGTATTCGCGCAAGGCCCTCAGGTAGATGTCGAAAGGTGGAAACAGGCCGTCATACACCTGGGTGAGAAACTCGTTGACGTTGGCGATGAACGTCTTGGGAACATAAACCACATCCTGCGGCTGCAGATACAAGTCCTGATGCGCGGCCGCCGCGAGCGCCGGCCGCGCCAGATCGACGCGCACGCCGGTGAGTTCACCCGCCTGATCGGGCCGCAATACAATCACACTGTTCATTTTGGCGCCGCGAATCGGGCCGCCGGCCGCAGCCAGTGCCTGCAACACGGTCATGTTCGGCAGCAGTTCGAGCTGGCCGGGCTTGTCGACTTCACCCAGCACATAGACCGCCAGCCCTGCGAAATTGCGCACATAAACCGTCACCTCCGGCGCATGCACGATCTCGGCATAGGCGGCGGTAATCAGGCTGTCCACTTGCGAAGGCGTGCGGCCCACGACATAGAGGTCGCCGACTGCTTCCAGCGTGATGCGACCATCCGGCCGGACTTTGGCGATTTCATTCAGCCGCTCGTGATAGCGGGTCTTGATTTCGAGCTCGTCGAGAATGTTGATGCGATACTCCGGGGGCGCGCTCGCGACGCCCGTAATGGCGACACGGTCGCGGTAGGCCGGCAGGGTGGCAGAGGAACGCAAACCGGGGCTGGCCGCAACTCGGGTGGAGGGAGTGCTGGCGCATCCCGTAAGCGAGAGCTCGCTGAGCGCCAGTGCAAGCAGGAGAATGGGCGCCCAGACTCTATGGTGCCCGCCCCACCGGCATCCTTCCACTTCTCCTGGAATGCGCATGTGCAGCATCTGTTTGAAATCCCTTTCAAAGTAGCTCATGGTGTCCGAACCGGAATGATCTTAGCGAAATCTTTAACATTTCTTTCTTTTCGGTTCATATTTACCCACAATGCGGGTTTTAGCGGAAATTCCGGTCATCACCTCGAGTGGGGAACTCCGGCGGTTTGATGGTGTGGCGTGGTCGCTTCGGCGCAGCAACGGTATCGGCGTGACGGAGTTGTTTTTTCTGCTGCCTGCGCAGTATAGCCTCTTTGGAATTGGTAGGGCTGGTTGAAGGTGGTGGGATAGCGTCGATGTGAATTCACCCTCTGGTTCGCAGGTTGTTGGTTGCGCGATAGTTGCGTGCACGAGGAGGCCGCTATTGGCGGGGATGCGTCCAGTCAGTCCAGCCGGCGTTTTTGCCCGGCCGGGAGGGCACAGGCGCGGGAAAATCGGTGTGATAGAAATGATTGATCAAATGCGTCTGCCAACTGTCATCGCCGGTCGCGGGGAAATTGGCCTGCGCGTGCAGCCAGACAAAGGCGCGCAGCAGAGCCTGGTCCTGCCACTCCCACACCGGATAGCCGGCGCGATGCAAGATCACTGCCTGCACCAACGCGCCTTGCAAGGCCTCATACACGTAGTTCTCCTGCGGCGGCGGCCAGCGAAACGGTCCGCCGCGGCGTTGATCATCCGGCAGCACGCCGTCGATGTTCCTGCCGTTTTTCAGCGCGCCTTTGGGATTGATTGCCACCGGATGGGCGGTATCAGCCTGCCAGGAGAGATCACCAAAAGTGAAGCCGGCATACGCGCTGCGATCACCGAGCCAGCCTTTGAAGACTTGCGCCACGCGGTCCAGCTCGGCGCGATCGCCCAGGTAGGCAGCAATGGCGGCGCGGCTGGCGCCGGCATGCGTACCCCAATTGTTGGGCCGGGTTTCATGGCAGGAACGCAGCGACTGGCCGGCGAGCCGGCGGTCGAGCAAATTGCGCAGCCAGCCGCGAAAGTTGTGATCATCGTTGGAAGGCAGCGTGACAAGATCCGCCGCAATGACGTAAGCCGCCAACTCGCGGCCGAGCGCCAGCACGCGGCCGCCCTCTTCGCTGCCCATGATTTGCCGGCAGGCAGCGATCACCTCCTGGCGATGGCGTTCCTCCTGCGTGCGGGCATAGACCAGGGCCTTGGCCAGCACGCAGACGTTGGTGCGGTCGTTTTGATCCGCGAGATTCGGCCGGCCGCTTTCCACCTCCGCAGCGGCTTTGAGGTTTTCCCACGCCGGGCCGGCAGTGGGCAGTGGCGCCAGCTCGGCGGCGCTGATCCAAATGCCGGTCGATTGCGCAGGCAGCCCGGCCGGATTGCTCATCAGCGCCAGGCAACCACAAACCAGGCCTCGCAAAAACTGCGCGTGAGCATTCACCGCTTTGATGTACTCCTGCTGAGATTTTGGGGACGGTCAATCAAAACAACAGCGGCAGCCTTGCGGCAGAGAACCAACAAGATTACAACCCATGTCACTCGGATGCGCAGAGGGGTCGCACGATTGGCCTGCCAAACTTGAAATGAAACCGTGAGAGCTGCACCAGCCGAACGAGCCGGAACCAAAGCAGACAAAAACGCACGCAAAGCCGCAAAGGCCTGCAAAGAAAAGTCTGACTTCTGAAATCTATCGCAGGTAGCCCGAAATGGACGGCATTGCTCAAACGGCCGCCTCAGCGTGCGAGCATCAGCGTTTTGGCAATGGTCTGGTTGCCGGCATGCAGGCGATAGACATAAAGCCCGTTTGGCACGGCCGAGCCATCTTTGCCGCGGCCGTCCCACGAGACCGTGTGCCGGCCCGGTTGTGCCTCCCCATTGAACAAAGTGCGCAGGTGTTGTCCCATGACATTGAAAATCGCCACGGAGACCGTGGTGGCCGCGTCCACTTCATAGTTGATTTGAGTTGCGCCCACGGTTGCGGTGAAAGGATTGGGATAATTTTGTTCGAGCACGAAACCGCGGGGCGGTAACACGCTGCGTTCTTCTATGGCTGTGGGTGACTGCGCCGCGCTGCCGTGCGTCCAGTCGGTCCAGCCCACATTCTTGCCGGGATTGGCGGGCGTGGGCGCAGGGAAGTGCGTGCCGTAATAGTAATTGATCACATGCGGCTGCCAGTTGTCATCACCGGTGGCGGCAAAATCGGCCTGTTGATGCAGCCATTGATACGCGCGCAGCAGGGCCTGGTCTTGCCAATTCCACACCTCGTAGCCGGCGCGATGCAGAATCACGGCCTGCACCAGCGCGCCTTGCAAGGCTTCATACACATAGTTCTCCTGCGGCGGCGGCCAGCAAAAATCCCCGCCGCGGCGTTGATCATCGGGCAGCACGCCATCCACGGGTTTGCCGTCTTTGCGTGCGCCCTTGGGATTGATGCCCACCGGCCGACTGGGATCCGCCTGCCAGGAGAGGTCACCAAAGCTGAATCCGGCATAAGCATTCCGGTCGCCCAGCCAGCCTTTGAAGACTTGCGCGCAACGCTGCAGTTCGGCTTGATCACCGAGATAGACCGCCACCGCCGCACGGCTGGCACCGGCATGCGTGCCCCAGTTGTTGGGCCGTTCTTCGTGGGTGGAACGCAGCGTCTTGCCGGAGAGATTCTCGGCCAGCGTCTCCACCAGCCAGGCGCGGAAGCGTTGGTCTTCGGCGGCCGGGAGTTTGACCAAATCCGCTGCAATCACGTAAGCGGCCAGCTCGCGGCCGAGCGCAAGCGTGCGGCCGCCTTTTTCCGTGCCAATGGCCGCCATGCAGCCCGCGATCACTTCGGCGCGCAAGCGCGTTTCGCCGGTGCGGGCATAGACCAGGGCCTTGGCCATGATTTTCACGTTCACCGGATCATCTTGATTCGACAGATCCGGCGTGCCGGCCGGCTGGTTCGCAATGTATTTGAGATTTTTCCATGCCGGGCCTTGCATCGGCAGCAGCTTGAGCTCGGCGCTGTTCGTCCAAATGCCGGTGCTTGCCAGGCCGGCAGAAGGAAGGCCGCTGCTGATGCTGCTGGGGCCGGAGAAATCCGCTCCCGCCGGCAAGTCCTGATCCCCTTCGCCATGTTGCAGTGATTGCGTGAATGCGCTGTAATGAAATGCAATGAGGAGGAACAAAACGTTCCAGTGCCTGCGGTGAAGTTCACGATCCATGTCTTTCACCCTTTCTCGAGGTTGAGGTCTTTCACGTCCTGTAGATGATGCGGCAAGCGCCGGGGCGGCTGCCGGTAAAGGAGGCAACGGTTTCCGCTGCGGCGGTGGGCGCGCACACGATGACAAAGAGCGAAGGCCGGCAACAGCAGGTGGCGTGCACAGTGCCGCTGCCGGTCGAGAATGCCAACCGTGGCCGAAGTCAATTCTCATGCCAATGCAACAGGCGGGAGAACGAACCGCGCCGCGCATCGTCCGCCCTGCCCATGTGCGAATCAACCGGCTCGCCGGTCGCGGCGGCGGATCAACTTGCGCAATGACTTGCGCTTTCTCCCGGCGATCCAGCGCAATGGGAGCGGCGGCGGCCGGCAGCGTGCACGCCGTGAGCAGAAGGTTTGTGTGACGATGAAAGAATTACAGCTTGGTCGGAGGAAATCTCAAAGTTGAACTTTTGCCGGTGCGCGAAGAAAATCATTTGCTCAATTGTTGGCAAATTGTTACTATTTCGCCGGCAAAAAAGCCGTTCTGCCGGCCGGGCTGTCGTGTCGCAAACCGCAACCGGCCGCACGGGGCGAGCGTGCATCGCGAGCGAAGACGCTGCAAAGACAACCGAGTGGACGTGAAACGACAATGGCCTCATGAATCGACTGCGCATCTCGTTGCTGGTGTTGAGTGTCTTGCTGGGGTTGCTGTTGGGGATGGGCGGATATACATTTTACTATGCGCGCGGTGCCTCTTATCTCTCCAATGATCCGCGCGCGTGTGTGAATTGCCACATCATGCGTGAGCAATATGACGGCTGGCAGAAGGCGAGCCACCATGCCTTTGCCACCTGCAACGATTGCCACGTACCGCATTCCTTCATTCCCAAGTACTTCACCAAACTGGAAAACGGCTTTTGGCATGCAAAGGGTTTCACCCTGCAGGATTTCCACGAGCCGATCCGCCTGCGCCGCCGCAGCCAGGCAGTGCTGCAGCAGAACTGCCTGTATTGCCACCGCGAATTCGTCAGTGAAGTCGTGGCCGGCGCAGCGCACGACGGCGAGGAAATCAATTGCGTGCAATGCCATAAGCGCGTGGGCCACGGCCCCTCACAATGATCAACCAGGTGACTGACATGAATGGATCTTCCCAACCTGCTTCCCGCAAGCCCGGCCGCATGATTTACGGCCTGGCGATCGGCGTGGTGGCGCTCGCCACGGCGGCGGTGATGCTGCTGATGGAGAACATCGCGCAGCGCAAGGAAGAGGGCAAGCAGCACATCTTTCGCGTGGTGGAAATCGACGAAGACACCATCGACCCGGCGGTGTGGGGCAAGAACTACCCGCGCCAGTATGACAGCTACAAACGCACGGTTGACATCGAACGCACCCGCCACGGCGGCAGTGAAGCCTTCCAAAAACTCGATGAGGATCCGCGCTGGCGTGAAATCTTCAAGGGCTATGCTTTCGGCCTCGATTACCGCGAGGAACGCGGCCATGCCTACATGCTGTCGGACCAGGACGAGACCGAGCGCGTAAAGGCGGTGCCGCAACCCGGCGCCTGTTTGCATTGCCACTCCGCGGTGATCCCCGCCTATCTGCAAGCCGGCGCGCAGGCGGGCGCGGCAACCCGTTCAGAACAGATCATGAAGGGCTTCGAGATCGTCTGCGGCATGCCCTATTCCGAGGCGCGCAAGATGGTGACCGCGCCGATTACCTGCGGTGATTGCCATGATCCCACCAGCATGCAGTTGCGCGTGACGCGACCGGGCTTTCTCAACGGTATCCGCGCGTTGGCGGCCAGCGAGCAGCCAGTGCCCCATCTGCCCAGCATCGAGCGCTGGCGCCAGGACGGCCGCAAGGGCGATTACGATCCCAACCTGCTCGCCACGCGTCAGGAAATGCGCTCGTTCGTGTGCGGCCAGTGCCACGTCGAATACTATTTCAAGGGCGAAGGCAAGCTGTTGACTTATCCCTGGCACAGGGGCAACCGCGTCGAGCAAATCGAGCAATACTATGACGAGATGGGATTCAAAGACTGGACGCACGCCGCCAGCGGCGCGCCGGTGTTGAAGGCGCAGCATCCCGAGTTCGAGATGTGGAGCCAGGGCATTCACGCGGCCAGCGGCGTGGCCTGCGCCGATTGCCACATGCCCTACAAGCGCGAAGGCGCCATCAAGGTCAGCGATCATCACGTGCGCAGTCCGCTGCTCAATGTGGCGAGCGCCTGCCAGACCTGCCATCATTTTACCGAGACCGAAATCAAAGCGCGCGCGGAAGCGATTCAGGATCGCACCAAGGCGCTGATGACGCGCACCGAGGAAGCGGTGGTGGCCCTGATTGCGGCCTTGCAGAAGGCGCGCGCGGCCGGCGTGCCGGAAGCAAGCCTGCAACGCGCGCAGGCGCTGCAGCGGAAAGCGCAATGGCGTCTGGATTTTGTCGCGGCGGAAAACTCCATGGGTTTTCACGCGCCGCAGGAAGTGGCCCGCATTCTGGGTGAGGCCATCGACTTTGCCCGCCAGGGAGAAATTGCCCTGTTGGAGCAGAGCGTGGCCGCGCGCTGAGTGCCGGCAGGCGATCGCCGGGCTGAGAGTTTGCGGGAGCCGCAGATGGCGCAGAGTTTCGCAGATGGGATTTTGAGGTCACCCTGCCTCGCGGTCATTTGAAGAAGATGTTCCTGCAACGGCTTGGCCGTTGCGTCGAACGCCTCAGAGACTCCCTGGTGCTCGAGGTTTTGGAAACCTCGGCGGCGATTCTCGGACTGGGAATTTGAGGGATCCGCAGATGGGATTTTGTGGTCACCCTGCATCGTGGTCATTTGAAGAAGATGTTCCTGCAACGGCTTGGCCGTTGCGTCGCACGCCTCAGAGTCTCCCCGGTGCTCGAGGTTTTGGAAACCTCGGCGGCGATCCCCGGGCTGAGATTTTGCGGGAGCCGCAGATGGCGCAGAGTTGCGCAGATGGCATTTTGAGGTCACCCTGCATCGCGTTCATTTGAAGAAGATGTTCCTGCAACGGCTTGGCCGTTGCGTCGAACGCCTCAGAGGGTCGCCAGCGCTCGGGGTTTCCCAAATCCTCGGCCCAGCTGAGGCTGGAACATTCTCAGACGGACACCAACCAATTGGCATTCGCGCGAGGTTTGGTTTGAGGAGTGATTCGCAACAAAGCGGCAGTGAGGCCATGAAACGATCGGCGATGAAACAAACGGTTCACACGATGACCCGGCCGGCTGTGCGGTCACTGCTGGTGGCCGCCGGCATGTTGGTGGCCGCGGGTTTTCTGCCCGCGCGCGGCCAGGATCCAACCATGTCGTTTGAAGAGTATGAGCCGGCCGCGATGCTGGTGGTGCCGGCGCATCCGGTCACGCGGGCCAAGTATCCATTCATCGACATCCACAATCATCAAGCCAACATGCCGACGCAGGATTTGCGGCCGCTGGTGGCCGAGATGGACAAGCTCAACCTGGCGGTGATGGTTAATCTCAGCGGCCGCGGTTTCAAACGCAGCGTGAATGCCGACAGCTCGGTCACCTACGGCATTCATGATGGCGAATATCTCAAGGCCGCCGTGGAAAACGCCAACCGCACGGCGCCCGGCCGCTTCCTGGTTTTCACCAACGTGGATTTCACCGGCATCGGCAGCCCCGGCTGGAGCGAGCGAGCCGTCAAAGAGCTGGCGCAAGACGTCCGCAACGGCGCGGCCGGATTGAAAATCTACAAGAGTCTGGGATTGGAGGTGACCGACACCAGTGGCAAGCGCGTGCCGGTGGATGATCCGCGCCTCGATCCCATTTGGGAAAAATGCGCCGAGCTGAAGATTCCGGTGTTGATTCATTCCGGTGATCCCGCCGCGTTTTGGCTGCCGCACGATCGTTTCAACGAACGCTGGCTGGAGCTCAAGCAGTTTCCCGAGCGCTATCGCCACGGCCGTGAGCCTGCGTGGGAGCAGGTGATGGCCGAGCATTTCAATCTCATGCGCCGGCATCCGCGCACCGTTTTCATCAGCGCGCACATGGGCTGGCTCGCCAGTGACCTGGCTCGTCTCGGCAAGCTGCTCGATGAAATTCCCAATCTCTACACCGAGATCGGCGCCATCATCTACGATCCCGGCCGCCAGCCGCGCTTCGCCCGCGAGTGGTTTATCAAGTATCAAGATCGGGTGATGTTCGGCAAGGATATTTGGGCGCCGGAGGAGTACCACGTCTATTTTCGCGTGCTCGAAACCGCCGACGAGTATTTCGACTACTATCGCAAGCGCCATGCTTTTTGGAAGCTGTATGGCCTGGAGCTGCCCGATGAGGTGCTAAAGAAGATCTACTACAAGAATGCCCTGCGCCTGCTGCCCGGCATCGCGGCGGCGCGATTTCCGCAGTAGTCTCTTCCGGGTTGGCGAGGATCATTTGTTGTCTTCATTCCAGCGTTTTTCAAATGCGTGCGCAGGAATCGTAGTCATGCCCCCTCGTGGGGTACGGTGGCAACCACGAATTTATTGGCTTTGACAGCCACCCACAAGGGGCGGGGACTGAAAACCTGCTCATCCAATTGAAAACCGCTGCAATGCAACGGCCAAGCCGTTGCGGGAGCACTCTTGTCAATGGGCTGCGATTTCGGACGGATGCTGGCTCAATCATGCTCGATCAGAAATTCTGCAAGCCATCGCCGGCCGCTGCGCCGGCGCTTCATCTCACAACTCCAACAACCAAGTTTGGATCTCGCATCAAACAGAAGCTCAGGTTCAAAACTCTCATGACCGTTCAATTGAAAAGTATCCGCCGTCTGTTTTGCCGCTTGCCGGCTGCACGATGGCTGCGGGCGGTGCTGGCGCTCGCGCTGCTGGGGTGCGGTTCGGATCACGGCGTCGAGCCGGTGCGCACCAAAGTAACCGGCGACATCATCTTCACCGGGCCGACGCCGCCGGCTTACGTGGCGGAAGTGGTGGTGGTGCTGGTGAAGAAACTGCCGCCTGAAAATCTGCTCTCCGAAGTCATCTACAGCCCGCCGCTCGTCTTCGATCGCAGCAAGCCCGCGGGCCGGGATGATACCTTGCGCTACGAGTTGTTCGCGGATCCCGGCGTGTATGCCGCGGCCGGCGTGCTCTGGCGCAAGTCCGGGCAATCGTGGGACATTGCGAACATTCTGGGCGTGCACCTCGATCCCACCAAGATTTTCGAGCTCAAGCAAGTGGTGGTGCGGGAAGACCAACCGGTGGCGGACAGCGTGAACGTTCTCGCCAACTGGGATTTCGCCAGCCGCGATGCCATCATCACCGGCAAGATCACTTACGCCGATCCCTGGCCCGCCAACTCGCAAGCCGTGGCAGTGGCGGCCGTCGGCGTGATTCCGCCCGGCGGGCCGGCGTTTCTGCCGTCAGTGCTCGGCAATCTCAAAGGCTTGAATTTTACCCTGGGCTTGTTCAAACCCGAGGAGCAATACCGGCTGGCGGTGAACGCGGGCGAGATCAAGTTCCTCACCCTGTTTTGGTACGGTAAAGGCCAGTTTCTCGATATTCGCGCGGTGGGGCTTTATCACTGCGGCGAGACCAACGGCCAGTTCATTCCCAAACCGGTGAAGGCGGTGAATGATTCGGTTGTCACCAACATCGATTTCGAAGTGAGATTCTCCACGCTGCCGGCCGGCATCAATTACTGCAAAGTCTGTCCGCCGTGTCCTTGAGGCGGTCGCTCGCCGCGCGCGGCGCTGCTCGCGGTGCACGAGGCGGCGGGCGCTGCGTCGCGCACGTTTGCTCTGATCGCTTGATCGTCCGGCAGGGAGCTGGTGCAGGCACAGGAGCCGCCCCAACTCGTTGACAAGATTTCCTCTGCATGATGTGCTGAATCGCCTGACAGTTCCTCAACGGCGCGTCCTCTTGCCGCGCCAACGTGAAAGAGGTTTATGCGAATGTCGAAAAATGGCTGGTGGCCACAAGGTATGCTGCTGGTGCTGCTGCTGGGATCGGCGCCGGCGCTGCGCGGCCAGAATCCCGGCGAAATCCGCGGCAAAGTGGTGGATGCCCAAACCGGTGAAGTGCTGCCGGGCACCAGTGTGCAAATTCTGGGATCGTTGCTAGGCGCGGGCGCGGATGCCAACGGTGCCTTCGTCATCCGGCGCGTGCCGCCGGGCGGCTACGTGTTGCGCGCCAGTTTGATCGGCTACCAGTTGGCGCGCGCGGAAGTCACGGTGCAAGCGGATGCGGTCGCGCGCGTCGAGTTTGCCCTCAACGGCAGCGTGCTCGAGATGAATGAAGTGGTGGTCACTGCCAGCCGCCAGCCGGAGGAGATTCAGCGGGCGGTGGTGAGCATCAGCGCGCTCAGCGGGGAGACGGCGCTGCGCCGCGATGCCGCCCGCCTCGACCGCGCGCTGGAGAGCATTCCCGGCGTGAGCCTGGTCGAGCAAAACGTCAACGTGCGCAACAGCTCGGGCTACAACCGCGGTTTGGGCAGCCGCGTCTTGATTCTGCTCGACGGCGTGCCGGCCCTGCCCAGCGATTTCGGCAACATGAATTGGGACATCCTGCCGGTCACGGATTTCGAGCGCGTGGAAGTCATCAAAGGCCCGTCGTCCGCGCTCTACGGCTCGTTCGCGCTCGGCGGCGTGATCAACGTGATCACCAAAGCGCCGATGCCGCAAGGCCGCTTGAGCCTGCGCACCAGCGCCGGCGTTTATGACGAGCCTTACTATCCCGAGTGGAAATGGACCGAACGCACACTGCGCTTCAACCGCCAGGATGTGAGCTATTCGCGCCAGGCCGGCAAGCTCGGGTTTCGTTTTTCCGCGGGCCGTTCCGAGTCCACCGGCGACCGGCAGAACCGCCATTACCAGCGCTGGAACGCCACCGGCAAATTGATCTGGGGATTCGCGAGCAATACCGAGATCACTCTGTTCGGCGCCTATGCGCGCGACCGGCGCGGTGAGTTCGTGTGGTCGGATCTCGGCAATCCTTATCTCGTGCCCAACGCCACCGGCGGCCGGCCCGAGGATTTTGCCGAGTTTCGCCTGAAGCTGGACGCTTACACGCTCTACGGCCAGTGGCGCCAGCGCGTGAATGACTGGCTGGAATTCAAGCTGCGCACTTCCTTCGTGCGGCAATTGACCGGCAACCAGTTCCGCGTCTCCGGCGATTTCGAGCCGGCGCAAGGCCCGGGCGCAGATTTCCAAATCCGCAGCCAGATCGACAGCACGGTGAGCTTCGCGCTCGGCGTCGAGTACAAATACGACTTCGCCGAGCAGCGGCAAATCGGCCGCCACTTTGCCTACACCGTTTCGCCCTATTTTCAACAAGACTGGCAACCCACGCCGGGCTGGAAGGTCAACCTGGGAGTGCGGTTCGACCAGTATTATTTGCTGCCCGGCCCGGAACGTTACACCAAAACCGTTTTCAATCCCATCAAGAATCGCTTCGAGCGCATCGACATTGCCAATCCGCTGCCGGACGGGTTGGAGCAACAATATCTGAGTCCGCAGCTCGGCACGAGTTACGAATTGACTTCTGCCACCGTCTTTCATGCCTCGCTCGGCCGCGGCATTCGCATCCCGGTGTTGGGCGAGCGTTTCCTGCAATTCAACATTCCCATTCCCTTTCGCCCCAATGCGGAGATCGCCACCGAGCGCTCTTTTTCCGTGGAAGCCGGCGTGCGCCAGCGGCTGGGAGAGGTGGTCAATCTCGAAGTCACCGCCTTCTCCAACCGCTACACCGATTTGATCGAGCCGGTGTTTGTGCCGGAAGGCGCCAACTTCTACGCGATCCTGGTGAACATCCCCCAAGCCAAGGTCGAAGGCATCGAAGCTTCCAGCCGGTTTCGTTTTTGGCGGAATCGCCTGGGGCTGGACGCGAACGCGACCTGGACCAATCCCGTCATCACGGCGGTGGAAAAGGATCCGAAGATTCCCGTCACGTTTCAAGAGGGGGACTTGCTGAGTTATCGCCCGCGCGTGACGGGTTACCTTTCGCCATCGCTCACGCTGGGCGGGTGGGCGCTGGAAGCCGACTACAGTTTTGCCTCGCGGCTGCTGCGCGAGCAGGTGCAGATTTTCAAGGACGATCAGCGCGTGCCCAAGCGGCAACTGGACATGCGCATGCTGTATTCCTGGAACAATATCACTGCCCATGTGGCCGTGCGCAATCTGCTGCGCTACAACTATTATCAAGTCGAACGCAACATCAACGAAGTGCGTAATTTCTCCGCCGGGCTGCGCTGGGATTACTGAGTCACAGAAGTGGTTTCCTCGAAGTTCAATCGCTGCGACAAACAAAAATCTGCTCACCGCCAGGACACGAAGGCATCAAGAAAAGAACTTGGTGCCTTCGTTTTTTGGCGGCCGGATTTGGCTCCGGCTTGATCGGGATATAGTATTACTCTGGCAAAACTATCACAACCGCGAAGTTTTTTACAAACCGCTAATTTACGCGAATACACGCTAATTGTTTTTATTCGCGTTGATTAGCGTTAATTCGCGGTTGACGGGTTTGGTTGCGGCAAGTTGCCGCGCTATGTTTCGCCTGTTGCGAATTCCGGCCGGGCGGCTCTGTATAAAATTGACGCGATTGACCGGATGGGCTAAAAGCCAAAGCCGGATCCTCTCTGCAGAGTTCAGCCCGTGCCAAGAAAGCAAAGCGTTTCATGCAAAGACGCCAGGAACGCGGCGAAAGACTCTCTTGAGGTTAAAACACTGCGTTCTCCGCACGCTCCGCGGCGCAGGCGGGTGCTTTGTGGTTCAGGAACTTTCAGAATTCTATTCTGACTTTGAGCGCCTTTATGACATACTCCCATCGTGATAAAAGGCCAGCTTGACCCCGACGGGGTCGCATGTAATAGCCCACGGGCAGCGTCCTGGGAACCGATGGGATCTGTCGCACTTAGCCCTGCAGGGGCAGCATTCCTGGCGTGGTTCTCTGGCGCCCCGCTGGGGCTTGGTGATTTCTCTTGATTACGGCTTTTCCAGGGCGTTGCCCTGCGCTGCTACATTTCGCCCCCTTGGGGCTGGTTGTCTGTGCAACAGAATTCGACCTAACGTTCTACGCCAGGTTTCAGACAAGCTGAAACCTCAAGCCCGCGAGCAGCAATAGGCCCGATTCATACACTGTTGTCTCGCACGAGGTATCCACTACCACTGTCATCCAGTTGTCATCCAGTAAGGATCTTGTGAAGACTTGGGCACACGCCCTCGCTATTCAACTCAGAAGCTCACGGCGAAGGCGCGAAGAAAGCCGAGAAGGACTCTCTTGATTTTGAAACTCTGCGGTCTCCGCGGATTCGCGGAGTGCGCCGAGTTGTCGCATTGAAAAAGCCTTGCTCTGCGTTCGTAGCGACTCGGCGGTGCCGGTGTTGACATTGTGTGACTTTGTAGTATTCTGAATCGGGCCGGTTCGTGGCTGCCCGGAGAGTTTCAGAATTCAGCTTGTCTGAAAACTGGCGTCAAGTACTACGCTGCAAGACTCGCGCGACCGCCGTGCCTTTTTCAGCTTGATTCGTTTGCAGCCTGGCAGTCTGCGTTACGGCGAGCCAGGCACAGCGCCAATCAATCCACCAACTGCCACGGCATGACATTTCAAACCAACGACTCAGACCCGCTGAAGTAACGGCGTACCAGCCATGATGAATTTCAACCGATGGCAGCAGTATGGCTTCCCTGCGATTCTCGCGATCTACTTCGTTGTGCAACTGGTCTACCTCCTCTTTCTGCCTCTGCCCTTCGAAAACGATTCGCTCGAACACTACCGTCTGGCGCAGGAATGCCTGGCCGCCGGACGCTTCTATCCCCTGCCGCAACACCGCGGCGCCGACTATATTCTCGCGCCGGTGTACATCAATTTTCTCGTCGGCCTGCTCGCCCTGCACAACTCAACGGCCACGATTTTGTTCGCCAATCTCCTTTTGAATTCGCTGCAGCTCTTCCTGCTCTATCGGCTTGCCCGCAAGATCTTGGAGAAGGAAAGCTGGGCGCGGCTGGTGGTGGTGCTGTACGTCTGCTATCTCACCAACCTCGGGTTGGTGTTGCACAATCTCACTGAGTTGTTGTTCGGCGTGTTGTGCCTGGCAAGTCTGAATCTTTATCTCTACCACAATTGGAGAGCGGCTGTGCTCGCCGGCGCCCTGCTGGGATTGGCCATCGGCGTGCGGCCGTTCGGCTGGGCCTTGCTGCTGGCCTGTTTCTCCGCAGAGGCCCTGGCCTTTTTGCGGCACCGGCCCTGGCATGCACCTCTCCTCGGACTCGCCGGCGGCACGTTCGCCGTGATTATCGTTCTGGCATTCGCCGGCAAAAGCGCTGTGGGCGAATTCGTCTTCACGTCCACCACCGGCCCCGCCAATCTGTTGATGGGCGCCAATGATCTCGCCAACGGCGCCTACAACAAGCGCGTCTTTGCTCCCGGACAACCCGGTTTTCTTCCTGCCGACAGCGCCATGACGTTCGTGGAGAAGGGCGACTACTGGACGGCGCAAGCCCGGCGCTGGATGCGCGCGCATCCGTTCGAATGGCTCGCCCTGTTCCCGCACAAGCTGCTGCACCTATTCGCGCGCGACGATTGGGCGATCAATGCCCTCACCCACAGCCACGCCTGGAGCCTCTATCGCATCGGCAAAATCATGCAGGCCGGCAGCTTCCACGAAATCCTGGCCGGCGAATCGCTTCGCTTCCAAGTGGGATTCCTCGCGCTGCAACTCGTGCATCACGTCTACTATTTCATTTTGCTTTTGCTCGTGCTGCATCAAGCGCTTCGTCTGATAAGAAGCAAATCCGGCTTCTGGCTCGAGCGCTTTGCGGTGATCTACTTCTTCAGCGTGTTTGGCCTGGGCATGAATCTCCTCACTGTCGGTGATCCGCGCTACAAATATCCGTATTTCATTCTCTGGCTCATCACCGTGCCGCCGGCGCTGAGCGCCCTCTACGCGAAACTTCAAAGCCGGAGCGCGACGACCGCAGGCGCAAGTCCGCCCGCCGGAAAATCCGTTTGACTTTCGCGCCCTCCCTCCTTACTTTGAGCCGCAATCCTGACCGTCACACCTCATTGTGGGATGAACCCGTGCTGGTCTCCGCGATTTTGCTCATCATTCTGGTGGGATGCGTGCTCTTGATGTACCTCAAGCGGCTGTCGGCCATGCTCGCCCTGCCGTTGATGGCACTGCTGTTTGCGCTGGCTGCGGGTGTGCCCAAGGAGCATCTCCTCGAGCACGTTTTGCAGAAAGGGCCGCTGTCGGTCAGTCCCGCCCTGCTGGCCACGATCTTCGGCGGCATCCTCGCGATGTTCATCAAGAACCGCGGCGTCGTGGAACTGATGATTCGCTACACCGCCGAGCTGGTGGGCGACCGGCCGCTGGTGCTGGCGCTCAGCTTGATGTTCATCACCGCCGCGATTTTCATCGCGCTCGGCGAGCTGGGCACCGTGATCCTGGTCGGCTCGATCATCCTGCCGATCATGCTCAATGCCGGCATTCCGCCGGTCACCGCCTCGGCCGTGATGATCATCGGCTTGTCGATGGGCGGCATGCTCAACCTGCGCAATTGGCAGCTTTACGTCAACGTGCTCGGCGTCACGCCGGCGCAGGTGCGCGATTTCGCGCTGGTGATGGTGGCTCTGTTTGCCGTGTTCGGTCTGGCCTTCTGCCTCTGGCATCTGCGGCCCAGCCAGCTTCACCGCTTCGCCACCACCCCCGCGGCTCCGGTGAAACCGCCGTTGCACCGGCTGGCTTTGTTTACCCCGATCGTGCCACTGTTGCTCGTGCTGGTGCTCGACTGGCCGATCGTGCCGGCCTTCATCGCCGGGCTGCTGTTTGCGATCCTCGCCTCCAGCTTCGAGGGCGAGCTGGCCATGGCTTCGTTGCTCGTTCTGTTCGCGAATATGCTGATCGTTCCCGGCCTGTTGCC
Source organism: bacterium (assembly GCA_023150945.1). Lineage (NCBI taxonomy): Bacteria > bacterium. The sequence continues at coordinate 66,639 of JAKLJX010000030.1, forward strand.
GCAGCCCGGCCACACGCCGCTCGGCACCTCGACCGCGGCGGTGGCGCTGCTGCCCTTCTTTGCTTGGACGATCTATCGGCTGGTCCGCAGCTTGCGCCGGCGCACCACCCGGCGCACGCAGCTCGCGATTCTGTCGCCGCTGCTGCCGCTGTATTTGATCCATGGCCTTGAGATGGAGACGGCGCTGGCCTTGCTGGCCGGCATGCTGATCGCGATCCTCTTGACCATTCGCCGCGAGGCGGTGCAGATTCTCACCAAGTCGATCATCGAGAGTTTCGAGAGCACCGGCCCGGCGCTGTTCTTGATCATCGGCATCGGCATCCTGCTCGAGACGGTGAAACATGAAAACATCACCGGCGCTTTCAGCACCCTGCTGGCGCCGCTGTTGCCGGAACAGGGCCTGCCGCAGCCGGCCTTTGTGGTGATCTTCGGCCTGCTGGCGCCGCTCGCGCTCTACCGCGGACCGTTGAACATTTGGGGTCTGGGCAGCGGCTTTGCCGCTCTGCTGCTGGCCGCCGGCGCCCTGTCCGCCGAACAAATCATGGCCATGCTGCTGTCGGTGGGCGCGGTGCAAGCCGTGTGCGATCCCACCAACAGCCACAACTTTTGGATCGCCAGCTTCACCCGCGTCGATGCGCTGGATATCACCAAACGCACGCTGCCCTTCATCTGGCCGCTGGCGATCGCCGCGCTGGTGATTGCCGGCTTCATGTATTTTGGTTGAGCGCCCTCGCATCCGATACCCCATGTCCACCACGCTGCAAAACAAGCTCGAAAATCTTCCTCTCAAGCCCGGCGTGTATCAATTCAAAGACCGCACCGGCAAGATCATCTACGTGGGCAAGGCCAAGGTGCTGCGCCACCGCGTGCGTTCCTACTTTCAAGAGAGCCGGCCGCTGGATGCCAAAACCGCGCGCCTGCGCAGCCGCATCGCGGATCTCGAGATCATCGTGACCGATTCCGAAATGGAAGCGCTCATTCTCGAGATGAATCTCATCAAGGAATACCGGCCGCGCTACAACGTCAATCTGCGCGACGACAAAAGCTTCCCCTACATCCGCGTCACCCATGAAATGTTTCCCCGCATTTTTCCGACGCGCCAGATCGTCAAAGACGGCTCGCAATATTTCGGCCCCTACACCGACGTCGGGCAAATGAAAGCGCTGCTGCGCACGGTCAAGCGCATCTTTCCGATTCGGAGCTGCAACTACCACTTCACCCCGGAAGTCATCGCCAAGAAGAAATACAAACTCTGCCTGGATTATTACATCAAGAAATGCGACGGCCCGTGCGAAGGCCTGGTCTCCGCGGAGGATTACGGCCAGGTGGTGCGGCAGGTGGTCAATTTCATCAACGGCCGCGGCCGCCTGGTGGTGCAGGAGATGCAGGAAAAAATGCAGACCCTGGCGGAAAAACAGTTGTATGAACAAGCCGCCAAGCTGCGCGACCGCATCCGCTTCATCGAAGAGTTTCAATACCGCCAGAAAATCGTCACCGATGATCTCAAAGACCGGGACATCGTGGCCGTGGCCTTGGAGGATGAAGATGCGGCCGGCGCGGTGTTCAAAGTGCGCGACGGCAAGATCATCGGCCGGCAGCATTACTATCTCAACGGCGTGTTCCAGGAGCCGTATGAAAGCGTCGTGGCCGCGTTTGCCAAGCAGTATTATCTCAAAGCGGATTTCATTCCCGAAGAGATCATTCTGCCGGTGGAAATTCCGGAAAGCGAAGACGTGCGCGCCTGGCTGGAATTGCAGCGCCAGGGCCCGGTGCGGCTGATCACGCCGCGCCAGGGCGAGAAGGCCAAACTCATGGAGATGTGCGCGAAGAATGCCCACCTCCTGCTGCAGGAATTGAAGCTGCAAAAGATGCAGGCCCGGCTCAAGCTGCCGCACAGCGTGGTGGCGCTGCAGCGTGATTTGCGGCTGGCGCAACCGCCGCGCCGCATCGAGTGCTTCGACATCTCCAACATTCAGGGCACGGATCCGGTGGCGGCGATGGTGACGTTTGAGGACGGCCGGCCGAAAAAATCGGATTACCGCAAATTCAAAATCCGCGGCCAACAGACGCCGGATGATTTTGCCATGATGGCGGAGGCCATCGAGCGCCGCTATGCCGGCGCGCTGGCGCAAAAGCTGCCGCGGCCCGATCTGATTCTCGTCGATGGCGGCAAAGGCCAGCTCAATGCCGCGCTGGCCGTGCTGCAACGCCTCCATCTCGACCTGCCCCTGGCCGCGCTCGCCAAGCGGCTGGATGAAGTGTTCGTGCCCGGCGCCGCCGACGCGCAAAACATTCCGCGCACGTCTTCGGGACTGAAACTGCTGCAGCAACTTCGCGATGAGGCGCACCGCTTCGGCGTGACGTTTCATCGCAGCCTGCGGCGCAAGCGCACCACCGACTCGGAGCTGTCGAAAATTCCCGGCATCGGTCCGGCGCGGCGCAACGCCCTATTGAAGTTCTACGGCTCGATTGAGGGCGTGCGCCAGGCCTCGGTCGACGAGTTGATGCTGGTAAGCGGCATCACCGCGCCGCTGGCGCAGCGGATTTGGGATTATTTTCACACAGCGCGCGATCAGCAAGAAAAGACGACTGACGAAAAGTGAGTTGCTTCATTCACAACCCAACGCGCCAAAACCAAGGAAGGCAAAAGCGCCCGCGCAGACGCCAAGAGGCAAAGGTGCGCAAAGAAAAACTTGACTTCAGTCTTCCATGATTGCAGGCACCATTTGATTGGGCCGCAAGGCGCGCAAAGTCAGAATAAGATTCCAGGTAAGAATTCAGTCAATTGAAGAACCGCCCGGGCGCTTGGAGCTCTATGAAGCCCGTTCGACGAAAGAAAGCAACAACTCAAGTTGATTCGAGTCAAGAGCGCCCGGGCGGTGGGTTTCCTCAACTGGCTAAACATTTGCAATCATAGAAGATTCTTCACCAAAAGGCAAACATTCGAACCGCGGAGCGTGCGGAGAACGCAGAGTTTTGAAATCAAGAGAGTCCTTCTTCGCGTTCTTCGCGCCTTCGCGGTTCAAATGTTTGCTTTGCGATTCAGGATCCTTCAACGTTTCAAACGCCAACCGCTTTTTGCGGTGATCAAACAATTCCGACACTCGACCTTTCATGAACCTCCTCCTCATCGCCCTCCTGCTCGCGCAGGCCGCCCTCCTGCCCCTGCCCGGCGTAAAGTATGATCCCACCACGCTGGTGTTTCCGCCCTTTCTGCACATTTGGGTGCAAAAGGCCACGGCCACTCACCTCAAGCTTTACACCAAAAACAGCGTGAAGGTCGACAATCCCCAGGGCGTGGCCGCCACCCGGCTGGACAGTTGGGAAGATCCGAAACGCGCGCAGGATGACGATGAGCTGACGGTCTACGGCGTGAATGCCGGCTACAATATGATCATCTTCAACACCTCGCGCAGCGCCATCGCTTTCTATGGCATGAATGAAACCGGCGAGCGGCGCTTGCGGCAGCCTAACGGCATTGCCGCACATCCCAGCGGCGAGGTGTACGTGGCCGATACCGGCAATCATCGCGTCGTGCACTTCCACAATCCCGGCCGCGAGCTGAAGTTCATCGGCAGCCTCACCGGTTTGCAATCCCCGCGCGACGTCGCGATTTCCCCCGATAAAACCCTCTATGTCGCGGACACCGGCAACGATCGCATCGTGGCCTATCGCGATGATCAACTCTTGCACAGTTGGGGCGCGAACAACGGGCTGCACCGGCCCACCGCGGTGGCCGCCACCGATGCCAGCGAGTCCTGGTCTTATTACAAAGACGCCTTCGTGGTCGTCATCGACCAGGAGCAGCAGCGGCTGCAGAAATTCTCTCCCGCAGGACAACTGCTGGCTTCACGCACCATGGCCAGCCTGGGATTCCCCAACTCCCGGCTGGCTTATGCCGCCCTCGATTACTATAGTAACATCTTTGTGACCGACGCCGCCAACCATTGCATTCACAAATTCGACCGCCAACTGAATTACCTCACCAGCTTTGGCCGGCGCGGCAACGGTGCCAAGGAATTCCGCGAGCCGCGCGGTATTGCCATTTACAAGCGCTTCGGCCAGGTCATCATTGCCGAGCGCGAGGCCGTGCAATATTATTGGATCGGCACCGACCTGCGCGACTTCACCGCCCGCCTCACCCACCAGCGGCTGCTCGAAGTCGCCTACTTTTTGACCGAGCCGAGCTTTGTTACCCTAGAAATTCGCGACAGCGAGGGCAGCGTGCTCGCGCAACCGATGACCAACACCCTGCGTTTTGCCGGCGCCAATCGCGAAACCTTCAGCGGCGCCTGGCAACCGGTCGATCCCGCGTTGCTGCCGCCCAACCTGCCGCCTTTGGCACCGGTGCCCGCCGGCAAATTCACCCTCCGTTTGACCATCAAACCGACTTATTCCAGCTACATGCATTTTGAAAAAACTGTCGAGACCAGGATTCACACCGCACCATGACTGAACCACAAGTGACGCTCGCGCTCGCCCAGCAACATGGCCTGAGCGCCGAAGAGTACGATCGCATCCTTCAAATTCTCGGCCGCGTGCCGACCTTCACCGAGTTGGGCATCTTTTCGGTGATGTGGTCGGAACACTGCAGCTACAAAAACTCCATTGCCCAGCTCAAAACCCTGCCGCGCGAGGGCAAAGATTTGCTGGTGAAAGCCGGCGAAGAAAACGCCGGCGTGGTGGATATCGGCGACGGGCTGGCCGTGGCCTTCAAAATCGAAAGCCACAATCACCCCTCCGCGGTCGAGCCTTACCAGGGCGCGGCCACCGGCGTGGGCGGCATTCTGCGCGATATTTTCACCATGGGCGCGCGGCCGATTGCCGCGCTCAACTCGCTGCGCTTCGGCAGCCTGAGCGACAGCCGCGTGCGCTATCTCGTCAAAGGCGTGGTCAAGGGCATCGGCGATTACGGCAATTGCTTTGGCGTGCCCACGGTGGCCGGCGAGGTTTGTTTCGAGGACTGCTACCGCGACAATCCGCTGGTCAATGCCATGGCCGTGGGCCTCGTGCCGCATGAGCGCATGGCGCGCGCCGTGGCCAGCGGCGTGGGCAACAGTGTGATCTTGATCGGCTCCGCCACCGGCCGCGACGGCATTCACGGCGCCACCTTCGCCAGCGAAGAAATCTCCGAGAAAAGCGAAAGCAAACGGCCGCAAGTGCAGGTCGGCGATCCCTTCACCGAAAAGCTTCTGCTCGAAGCCACGCTCGAAATGATCCGCGCCGATTTGCTCATCGGCATTCAAGACATGGGCGCGGCCGGCATCACCTGTTCCACCTCGGAAATGTCGGCGCGCGGCCAGCACGGCATGGTGATCGATTTGGAACACGTGCCCTTGCGCGAAACCGGCATGACGCCCTACGAAATCATGCTGTCGGAATCGCAGGAGCGCATGCTGGTGGTGGCGCGGCCCGGCCAGGAAGAGGCCATCGCCGCAATTTGCCGCAAATGGGATTTGCACGCGGCCATCATCGGCAAAGTGACCGCGGACAAGATGCTGCGCGTGCGCCGCAACGGCCAGGAAGTCGCCGCGATTCCAGCCGAGAGCCTGGTGCTCGGCGGCGGCGCGCCGGTTTATGTTCGCGAGGCCAAGCCCCCGGCCTATTTGGAAAGCACGCGCGCCTTTTCCGCTGCGACGCTGCCGCAACCGCCGGATCTCGGCGCATGTTTGCTCCAACTGCTGGCCGCGCCGAATATCGCGAGCAAGCGCTGGGTTTATCAACAATACGATTCCACCGTGCGCAGCAACACTGTGATCCTGCCCGGCGGCGACGCGGCCGTGCTCCGCATCAAAGGCACGACCAAGGGCCTGGCGGTGAAAACGGACTGCAACGGCCGCTACGTTTATCTCAATCCCCGCCGCGGCGCGGCCATTGCCGTTGCCGAAGCCGCGCGCAACGTGGCCGTCACCGGCGCCCGGCCGGTGGCGATCACCAACTGTTTGAACTTCGGCAATCCCTACAAGCCGGAAGTCTATTGGCAATTCCAGGAGGCCATCGCGGGCATCGGTGAGGCCTGCCGCGCGCTGGAAACGCCGGTGACGGGCGGCAATGTGAGCTTCTATAATGAGAGTCCCACCGCCGCGGTTTATCCCACACCGGTGATCGGCATGCTGGGCGTGTTGGAAGACGTGAGCTGCGCCACCACCGCGCATTTCAAAGAGGCCGGCGATGAAATCGCGCTGCTGGGCGCGAATTTCGAAGAGATCGGCGGCAGTGAATATCTGAAAGTGATCCACGGCCTGGTGGCCGGCGATTGCCCCAGTCTGGATCTCGAGCGCGAAAAGGCCCTGCACCAAGCCTGCCTCGAACTGATTCGACAGCGGCTGCTGCATTCCGCGCATGATGTTTCTGATGGCGGTCTCGCCGTGGCCCTGGCCGAATGCTGCATCATGAATGAAGAGAAATTCCTCGGCGCGCAGATTGCTTTGCCGGGTTTCGTGCGGCCGGACTTTGCCCTGTTTGGCGAAAGCCAATCCCTGGCGGTGGTCTCCTATGCCCCGCCGCAGCGCCGCAACATCGCCGCGATTTGCGCCCAGCACCGCGTGCCGATTTCCTTCCTCGGAAAAGTCGCCGGCGACACGCTCTGCATCACCTCGCTGCTGGAACTTCCACTCGCGGCTATGGCGCGGCGTTATTGGGGGGAAATCGAAAGATTGTTGGAGTAGCAGAGGCGTAGGGTGTAGGGCGTAGGACGTGGGGGATAGGGGATAGGGGATAGGGAACTGGGAAATGAGTGGGAAGCAGCAGATCCCTGCTCTTCTTTGCAAACCCTTTGCGGCTTCGCGTCTTTGCGTGAATGCTTTTGCCCTGAATGGACTTTTTGAAAAGTTGTTGACGAGGCCCCAGTCTCCCGGGGGGGGGGGGGGGGGGGGGGGGGGGGGGGGGGGGGGGGGGGGGGGGGGGGGGGGGGGGGGGGGGGGGGGGGGGGG
>JAKLJX010000031.1 GCA_023150945.1 bacterium
TGCTCGATGCTCGATGCTCGATGCTCGATGCTCGATGCTCGATGCTCGATGCTTGATACTCGATGCTTGATACTCGATGCTCGATGCTCGAATCTTCTTTCCAAATCTATCATCCAGTATCCAACATCCAGTATCCAGCATCCAGTATCCAGCATCCAGCATCCAGCATCCAGTCTATATCCACTGCTTGCGCACGAAATAGGCAATGGCGTAGGCCGCCGCGAACATTGTCATCATAAAGGCCCAACTGCCGAGCGCGAGTGTGGCGCCGCCGGTGAGGGCCTGGCCGCTGGTGCAGCCTTGCGCCAAGCGCGCGCCGAAGCCCATCAAGCCGCCGCCGAGAAAGGCGAAAGCCAGACGAAACGGCACGGTGATGTTCGGACCCTTGTCGGTTTTGAAGCGCAGGCGCTTCGCCAGCATGCCGGAGAGCAGACCGCCTACGATCACGCCGATGATTTCAAACACCAGCCAATCCTGCAGCGGATTCTGAGTGCCGCCGGCATACTGCGCCAGGTAGGGATTGTTGTCCACTGCGCTGGGACTGACCTGATCGACCGCGTAAGTGGTCACGCGCATGAGTGCGCCCGAGGCGCCCAACCCGCGGCCCATGATCACGAACGTCGCCAGCAAAACCAATCCCAGCACAACGCCGGCGACATACGGTGACCAGTATTTTGTTTCTTGTTCTTGCATCTACGGTTCTCCGACTTATCATTGCATGTGATCCAGGAAGGAACTCATTGATGACTTGATCTGTCAATAATGCAATCGCTGCAAAAACTTTGAACACGGAGATAACGGAGTATATGGAGATTGCAGAGCTGAAGGGGGTTTCTCACGAATGCCCACTCTGTTTGCTCCGTTTACTTGGGCAAGGCCAGACTCCACTGGCTCACCTGGCCGGCCTCCACGACGATGAAGCGCAGCAGCAAGCCGCCGAACAAAACCAGCAAGGCGGGAATGCGGGTGGACAGAATCCTCCCGCGCAGTTCGAGCAGCTCGATCACGACCGGCAGCAGCAGACCGAGGCCAACCACCAACACCCAGAATGCTGCGGTGTAAGGCCCGCCCAGGAAAAGCTTGGCGGCATCGATGTGCACTTGCGTGGAGGCGAGAAATCCCATGAACAAATGAATGATCAGAAACAGCTCGACGCTGATCGCGATCACATCGAGGCGGGCGAGCGTGTGTTTTTCCCTTTCATTCCGTGACAGCAGGAGATTCAGCGCCAATCCCGTTGACAGACCGGAGACCAGGAACAAAGGCCCGAGAATCGCGGAGTTCCAAAACGGCCGGGCATTGAAGGCGCTGAGCAGAATGCCGGTATACATGCCGAGCAGCGCGGCATAGACGATGAGCAGCCAGGCCACGACCCGCGCCTGTTGTTTGACGAAGAGCACCAGGCTTGCCAGCCACGGCCAGGGCCAGCGCCATTGGGGAAAGACGCGATCGATATGCGATACCGCCCACATCACACTCAACGGAAAAATCACCGCGAGCGTCCACGAACCCCAGGACATCGGCGATTCCAGGCGGATGTTGGTGTAGAAACGAAAGACGTGGCGTTTGTATTCGAGATCGAGAAACAGGGCGAACAAGCCCAGACCGAGCAGCACGGGCGCCAGCAGCGGCGTCAGGCGCACGGTGGCGGGCATCTCTTCGGCTTTGCCGCGCAAAAAGTAGAACGCGGAAAAGAACAGAATGCCGGCGACCAATCCGCCCAAAAACAGATAGACGGGAATCTCCCAGCCCCAGATCGTCAAATGCGGATCGATCAGGTGCATGTTTCTGCCGCTGGTGACGTCGAGTTCGTGCATGTGGTGCTCCGAATTTTGATATTGTTCGTAGTAGCTCCTTTGGGAGCCTGAGGTTTGTAAAGGGTGGGCGCCTAAAGGCGCTACTACAAACGTTAATTCAAATAAAAAATCTTCGGCTGCGTGCCGGCTTCGGGAATGAGCGCATGATGCGGCCGCGCCGCCAGCAGTTTGCTCACTTCACTGTTCGGATCATCGAGATCGCCGAAGTGCATACATTTCGTTGGGCACACGGCAACGCAAGCAGGCTCGAGGCCTTGCTGTACACGATGAAGGCAGAACGTGCATTTGTCGACGTAGCCTTCGGGATGCACGAAGCGCGCGTCATAGGGGCAGGAGGCAATGCACGCCTTGCAACCGGTGCATTCGTCGTGCTGCACCAGCACGATGCCGCCGTCCGCAACATAACTCGCGCCGGTGGGGCAGCAGCGCACGCACGGCGCATTCTCGCAGTGGTTGCAACGCTCGGAGCGAATCTCCATTTGCAGATTGGGAAACGCGCCACGCACTTCTTGCACAATCCAATCCCGGCAAAAGCCGTCGGGAACGTTATTCTCGGTCTTGCAGGCCACGACACAATCGGCGCAACCCACGCAGCGTTTCGTGTCAATGATCATCCCGTAGCGGGGCATTTTTATCTCCAGTGTTCAGTAATCAGTTTTCAGTAATCAGTTACCGAATACTGATTACTGCAAGCTGGTCACTGTCAACTACTCACCGATTCAAACATCACGAAGTTACCGCGCATCCCCGTGCCACCCATGATGGGGTCGATCTTCACCCGCGTGATCAAACCGGTATCGTCGGCGCCGCGCAGATAGGTGCGGCGCATGCGCTTGTCGGTGTGGCCGAAACCATGCACCAGGTAAACACAGTCATGGCGAATGCGCTCGGTCACTTTGGCTTTCACTTTGTTGCTGCGCACGCCGTCTTGATTCACCAGCACGACATATTCGCCGTTGCGGATGCCGTTCCGCTGTGCGATCGCGGGATTGACCCAAACTTCATTCTCACTCATGGTTTCGGCGAGAATGGGGTTGTTGGTGGTGCGGCCGAAGGTGTGCGTCGGCGCGCGGCCGTAGATCAGCCGGTAATAGCCCGCGGGCGGCTCTTCGTGCGGCTCATATTTCGGCACGGCCTCGAAGCCCATTTCAGCGAGTAGAGCCGAGGCCAGCTCGATTTTGCCGCTGGGGGTGTCGAAGGTGTGTTCTGCGCCTTCTGCGAGATAAAGTGGATGGCGCTGATCCTCCAGCACCAGCACGCCCTTCTTTTTCATCTCCGCCAGACTGGTGCCGAGCGGCCGCAAGCGGGACTCGAGATATTCTTCGAAATCCTGCCAGGGGAAATAGGCCTCGAGGCCGAGGTGGCGGGCCAGTTCCTTCGCCATCCACCAGGCCGGTTTGGAATCGAAGCGCGGCGCGAAGGCCGGTGCGCGCAGGGCAATGGCGGGCACGCGGCCGGGCAAGATACGCAAGTCATCATAGCGTTCGAGATAGGAGCATTCCGGCAGCACCACGTCGGCCCAGCCGGTGATCTCCGCCGGCATGAGATCGATCGCCACCAGCAAATCGAGATTCTGAATGGCTGCGATGGTCTTTTGCGGCTCCGGCAGGGTGATCATGAGATTGGTGCCGTACACGATCCACCCTTTGAAATTGCAGTTGCGCGTTGCCGAGGGGATGGTGGCTTCGCAAACGCCGTTGGCCAGGGCGAGATTTGCCATGGGATATTTGTCGGGGAAGGCATCGCGCCAGGTGCGTCTCGGTTTGGGGTAGGGCGGATGCGGATACGCCGGCACCTCGGCTTTATTGGGAAAATAGAATCCGCCGCGGCGGCCCCAACTGCCGAGCAGGGCATTGAGAATGGCGCCGGCGCGCACGCGCTGCGTGTCGTCGCCATACCAAGTTACGTGGCGGCCGGGATGCACGATGGTCGCGGGGCGATGGCGCGCCATTTCGCGTGCGGTCGCACGAATCACGCCCGGTTCGATGGTGGTGATGGGATAGGCCCATTCCGGCGTGTTGTGCTGCACCGCAGCTTTCAGCTCCTCGAATCCCACCGTGTATTTTTCCACATAGTCCTGGTCGTAGAGCTTTTCTGCGATGATGACATGAATCCACGCCAGCAGCAGCGCGGTGTCAGTGGCGGGGCGGATGGGCAGCCAATATTTCGATTTACTGGCGGCCACGGAAAAGCGCGGATCAACGGTAATCACCGTGGCGCCGTTGGCAACGGCATCGGCGAATTCCTGCACCTGGGTGTTGTGCATGTTTTCGCCCAGATGGCTGCCGATCAGTACCAGGCATTCGGTGTTTTGCAGGTCGGTGCGCTCGGGCGAACCGACTTCGTCGCCGAAGGTGAGCATGTAGGCTTCTTCGCGCGGGCCACGGCATTGGGCATAGGAGGGCGCAGCCACGTTGTCCGAGCCATAGGCGCGCAGGAGATGCTTGAAGTAGGCGCCGCCCGAACCGTGCGTGAACAGCGCGACGCACTCCGGGCCGTGCTCCGCGGCGATCTTTTTCATTTTTGCCGCGATGTAGGCGAAAGCCTCCTCCCACGAGGCCTCGCGGAAGGTTTGCTTGCCGCGCACTTCGGTGCGCAGCAGCGGCGTGCGCAGGCGATCTTCGTCAAGATAGGCGCCCAAGCCGCCGGTGCCGCGCGGGCAGAGCCGGCCGTTGCAGTTCGGATCCGCCGGATGACCGGTGATCTTCCAGGGCTGGCCGTTGACCGTGTGCACCCAGCCGGCGCATTGCCAGAAACAAACCTCGCAAACCGTGGGCGTCAGGGTCACCGGGCCGTCGGTGAAACCGGTGAGTGCCGGCGCCGCGAGCACCTCGTGCCGGTTGGCATCGACAAAGGCTTTGAGCACGCCGCCGCCCGCGGCGACTGCGCCCAAGCCCAGTCCGCTGATCTTGATGAAATCACGTCGTGAGAATGATCCTGCCATAAGACTCCTGGTTTCGCTTGGCATTCTTTTGCAGTAAAGTCTTCAGGTTTTCGCAATGTGAAGCATTCTGGTAGACCAGGCAGCTCCGGCAGTCGGCCGCTTGGCAGACCTGCGGCAGCCGGGCTTTCATCATCCAGCAGGGCTGCTTTTCTCCCAGATAAGCGGGACAGCTTTCTCTTTCCGTGGGCGAGCAGGGTTTCAAATCCCAACAAGGCATGAGCGCCAGCAAACGGCGAATGCCCGCGAGATTGAGACCTTGCTCTTTGATCAGGCGACGCAGGCAGCCCAGCCAGTGCAGATCGGAAGCCTCGAACCAGCGTTGCCCGCTCGCAGTCTTGGCGGGCAACAACAGGCCCTCGCGTTCATACATGCGAATGGTTTCAACGGCAATGTCGAGTTGCGCGGCAACCTGGCGAATTTTGAGTCTGGCTTTGTTGGTCGTGCTGGGCATGAGCTGCAAGAGTTTCCCCGGCCACGCTCCGGCCGGCGTTTATTTTCAAATCCTGTATTTTGCAGTACAGTCATTGGCAAGCTTCAGGCCAGCGGGAAGAAAGCCTTCCTGTGATTGATTAATTGGGGATTATGACGAAGCTGCATGCCTGCGGCTGCGATGGGTTTCTCATTTTCAGGAAGAAAAGGGCCGCGATTTTCTCATTTTTGCATTGCTGTGCGGATTGCTGGGCTTGCGAAAAAAACGCGTGCGAATTTGCAATTGTGGGAAAACGCTGGAGGGCGTCCGGGCGATGGCCAGTTCAAGCCTCTGTTTTTCTAACATTTGTTTTGGCCTTTTCCCATCAAAGTAGCGGCATACTTATTGATGATTGGCATTTCCGGGGTGGCTCGAACCCTGGGTTTTGAATTTCAGATTGAATTTCGACACGTGGAATGCCTTTGAAGCTTGCTCGCCACATCCAGCCGCGCTATGTGATCGCCATTACCGTGGTGATGGCTTTGCTGATGGTGTCTTCCGCGCTGGTGGAATTGCAGCAGAGCCAGCGCGAACTGGCGCACTTGATGACGGAGGAAGCCAGCTCACTTATCGAAGCCATCGCGCAAAGCGGCCGCAATACCATTCTCTCGAATCAAGAGATTGAACAATTGCTGGCGGAGCGGCTGTTGAACAACGCCCATCTGCTGGCCCGGCTGGACAGCGCGGCGGTTCTAACTTCGCAACAACTCGCCGAAATCGCGGCAGCCAACGATATTTTTCGCATCAATATTTTCGATCACAATGGCACGAAGGTGTTGAGCAGCTACCTCGAGCACGACGAGCACGCCGGCCTGCCGGCACGGCATGAACCGCAAGATTTTCTGCAGCCGGTGTTGACCGGAGAGGTGACGCAGCTCGTCATCGGTCTGAAAGCTGCGCGCATCGAAGCGGGCCAGCGTTATGCCGTGGCCGTGCAACGCCGGCGCAGCGGCGGCGGCGCCCTCGTGCTGAATTTGGATGCCGCCTATTTCCTGGAATTCCGCAAACGCATCGGCATCGGCAAACTGCTGCAGGATCTCGGCGACAACAGCGGGGTGGAGTTCATCGCGCTGCAGGATGAAGAAGGCATCATCGCCGCCAGCCGCAACGTCGCGGAGCTCAGCCAGATTGCCGGCGATGATTTCATGCTGCAGGCGCAGCGCAGCGATTCGGTGCACACCCGCATTGCCGCCTTCAACGGCAGAAAAGTGTTCGAAGTGGCCAAGCCGCTGGTGGTGCAGGGCGAGCAGCAGGGCTTGTTTCGGTTGGGATTGTCGATGGATGAAATGCTGGCGCTGGAGGCCCGCATGGCGCGCCGCCTGCTGATCCTCTCGCTGGTGTTGATCGCGATCGGCGCGGTGCTGCTCACCTTCATCCTGATCAACCAAAATCTGCAAACCGTGTCGCTGGAATATCAGCGCATCAAATCCTACACCGGCGAAATTCTGCAAAACCTGGCGGAGGCCGTGGTCACGCGCGACCGCCAGCAGGTGATTACTCTTTTCAACAAGAGCGCAGCGCAGATGCTCGAAGTGCCGGCCGAGCAGGCAGTGGGGAAGCCGTGCACGGAAGTCTTTGGCGAGCGGCACGCGGTGCTGGCCGACAGCCTGCTGCAGCCCAGCCCGGTGCGCGATCGAGAGACGCACTATGTCAGTGCGGCCGGCGGCACGCGCGCCCTGGCCATCAGCACCTCGCTGACCTATGACGAACGCGGCGAGGTGGACTCTGCCACGGCCGTGATCAAAGATTTGACCGAGCAGCGCCGGCTGGAAGAGCAGATGCACCGCCGGGAAAAATTGCTGGCCATGGGCGAGCTGGCCTCGGGCGTGGCGCATGAGATCCGCAATCCGCTCAATGCCATTTCCATGATTGCGCAACGCTTCGAAAAGGAATTCGTGCCGCAAGCCGAGGTGGCGGAATACCGCGCGCTCACCGCGGTGCTGAAATCAGAAGTGCAGCGCGTGACGCACATCATTCAACAGTTTCTGCGTTTCGCACGGCCGCCGCGCTTGAATCTGAGCCAGATTGCCCTGCCCGCTTTGCTGCAGCAGATTGCCGCGCTGTTTGCCGGCCAGGCGCGCGCCAAGGGCGTGCGCTTCGAAACGGCGCATGAACCGGATTGCGATTTGCATATCGATCGCGAACAGATGACGCAGGCGATTCTCAATCTGCTGCAAAACGCGCTGGAGGCGACACCGCCCGGCGGCCGGATCTCGTTGTCGTGCGCGCGCAGCGGGTCCAACGCGATGATCCGGGTGGAAGACAGCGGCAGCGGCATTCCGGCGGACCGGCTCGACAAGATTTTCAATTTGTATTACACCACCAAGCCGCACGGCACCGGCATGGGGCTGGCGATCACCCAGCAAATCGTGCAGCAACATCAGGGCACGATTCAAGTGCACAGCCAGGTGGGCAGCGGCACGGAATTCCTCATTACCATACCCGCGGAGCGCAACGGGCAGTAGCAGGCAGCCGCACGGCGCCGGCTCCTCGTGGAGAGAAAACGCCACCAGGCGCATGACGAACGATTCAACTCGGGATGCACTCATGAAAGCGAAGGCAGCGCACCGGGCAACCAAAGCGATTCATGCCGGCGGTTTGCACAAAGAAGTGTTCGGCGAAGTATCCGTGCCGATCTTCCAATGCTCGACCTTTGCCTTTCCCAGCGCTGAAGAAGGCGCGGCGCGCTTCGCCGGCGAGCATGCCGGCTATATCTACACCCGCATGGGCAATCCCACCGTTCAGGCATTGGAGGAATGCATTGCGGCGCTGGAGAATGGCTATGCCGGCATGGCCACCGCCTCCGGCATGGCGGCCATCACCACGGTTTACCTGGCGCTGCTCGGCCAGGGCGCGCATGTCGTCGGCACGGATTCCGTCTATGGTCCGACCCGCATGGTTTTGGAGAAAGAATTCGCACGCTTTGGCGTAACCGCCACATTCGTCGACACCTCGAATTTGGAGAATCTGCAACGCGCCCTGCGCGCCAACACGCGCTTGGTGTTTGTCGAGACGCCGGCGAATCCGACCATGACGGTGACGGACATACGCGCCGCCGCGGAAATCGCGCACCGCCACGATGCCATCCTGGTGGTGGACAACACTTTCGCCAGTCCCTATCTGCAGCGTCCGTTGGAATTGGGCGCCGACGTGGTGGTGCACAGCATGACAAAGTCGATCAATGGGCACAGTGACGTCGTCGCCGGCATGATTATCACGAAGAATGAAAACCTGTACCGGCGCATCAAGCCGGTATTGAATCTGTTCGGCGGTACGATGGATCCGCATCAAGCCTGGCTGGTGCTGCGCGGCGTGCGCACCATGCCCCTGCGCGTGGAGCGCAGCCAGGAAAACGCCCGCAAGCTGGCGGACTTCCTGCAGCAGCATCCCAACGTCACGTGGGTGCACTATCCCGGTTTGCCGGATCATCCGCAGCACGCCGTTGCCAGAAGGCAAATGGACGGGTTCGGCAGCATGATCTGCTTCGGCGTCAAAAACGGGCTGGCGGGCGGAAAGATGGTGATGGACAGCGTGCGCTTGTTTACTCTCGCCGTTTCGCTCGGCGGGGTGGAATCGTTGATCGAGCATCCGGCTTCCATGACGCACGCCAGTGTGCCGCGGCAGGAGCGGGAACAAGCCGGGATCGGAGATGAACTGGTGCGCCTGGCGGTGGGATGTGAAAATTTCGATGACCTGCGTGAGGATCTGGATCAGGCTTTGAACAAGATCCCTGCCTGATTGCCGGGCAGGCGTGGCCAGGGCGAGGGCAACCGGGAACCAGCCCGCCGCATATGGGGTTTGCGGCCGACCGGGTGGCGGCCGGAATGCGTTGTTCCGGCGCGCACCTCAACGCACCGGTGCATGCAGCAATCAATCATCCATGAAAGGAGAGAAGAATGAACATCGGGATTCCCAAAGAAACGTCGATCGAGGAGCGCCGCGTGGGCCTGACGCCCGTTGGCGTGTTTGCTTTGGTGAATGAAGGCCACGTGGTTTACGTCGAGAAAGACGCGGGCAAAACCTGCGGCTTTACCGATCAGGAATTCCAGCAGGTCGGCGCGCAGATCGCTTTTTCGGGAGAGGAGGTTTTCCGGCGCGCGCAGTTCATCGTCAAGGTGCAGCCTCCCACCGACGAAGAATGCCAGTACCTCGAGCCCGGCAAGATCGTTTTTTCCTTGCTCGGCATCGGCATCACGCGCGCTTCCGTGCTCAAAGCACTGTTGCAGAAAAAAGTGACTGCCATCGGCTACGAGTTCATTGAGCAGGCCGATGGCAATCTGCCGGTGCTCACCGCCATGAGCGAAATTGCCGGCAATTTGCTGCCGCAAATTGCGGGTCGCCTGCTGGAAAGCGAGTATGGCGGCCGCGGCATTACGCTCGCCGGCGTCTCGGGCGTGACCCCGGCGAACGTCGTCATCCTGGGCGCTGGCGTGGTCGGTTTCAACGCGGCCCGCGCCTTTTCCGCGCTCGGCGCACAAGTCTTGGTGATGGATAAGAACCTCGACAAGTTGCGCCATGCCGATCTCCTGCTCGACAAGCGTGTGTCAACCACCGTGATCACGCCCCTGCTGGTGGAGCGCTGGTCGCGCCTTGCCGATGTCCTGATCGGCGCCGTGCTGATTCCCGGGCAGCGGCCGCCCGGTTTGGTAACGGAGCAGATGGTGAAGAACATGAAGCCGGGCTCGATCGTCATCGATGTCTCGATCGATCAGGGCGGTTGTGTGGCGACCAGCCGGCCCACCACTCTTTCTTCGCCGACTTTTGTACAGCACGGTGTCATCCACTACTGTGTGCCCAATATTCCGGCCTCTGTCGCGCGCACGGCTTCCCATGCCCTGAACAATTCCGTGTTGCCCTGGGTGCTGGAGGTTGCCAATGACGGCCTGGAAGCCACGCTGCGCGGTCTGTTGCCGCTGCGCCGCGGCGTTTATCTTCACAACGGCCGCAGCACACAAGTGGGTGTCTCGGAAAAGACGAAAAGCGAGTATTCCGATATAGATGCGTTGCTGACCTCTGTGAGCTGACCACTGGTTCAATTGAAAGGAGAACGTTTTACAATGAAATGGATGGAAGACTATCGCAGCAAGCTTGCCACTGCCGAGCAGGCTGTTGCTGTCATAAAAAGTGGCGACAAGATCTTCACCTCGGGCAATGCCGCGGCGCCGTATTTTCTGGTTCAGGCGCTCGCCCGGCGCAAGAATGAGTTGCAAAATGTGGACGTGTTCACGCTGCTGATGCTGGGAGAAGATCCCTTGAGCCGGCCGGAGATGATCGGGCATTTCCGGCGCAAATCCCTGTTTGTCGGGCCCGCGGACCGCGAGGCCGTCAATGAAGGCCGCGCCGACTATTATCCCATCTTCCTTTATCAAATCCCCAATTTGTTCCGCCAACATGTGCAGTTGGACGTCGCCATCATCCACACCTCTCTGCCGGATGAGCACGGTTTCGTCTCGCTGGGCGTGGAAGCCATCGCCACCAAAGCCGCGGCCGAATCGGCCAAAATGGTGATCGCGCAGGTGAATGAGAACATGCCGCGCGTGCTGGGCGACTGCTTCCTGCACGTTTCCCGCCTCAGCAAAATCGTCGAAGTCTCCGAGCCGCTGCCCACGCTCAAGCCCAAACCCTTCACCGAAGTCGAAATGCAGATTGCGCACCACATCACCACCCTAATCGATGATCGTGCCACGCTGCAGCTCGGCATCGGCGGCATTCCGGACGCGGTGCTGTCGCTGTTGAAAGGCAAGAAGGATCTCGGCATCCACACCGAAATGGTGTCTGATGGCGTCATGCAAGCCATCGAAGACGGCATTGTGACCAATGCCTACAAAAGCCTGCATCCCGGCAAAGTCATCGCCACCTTTTTGTTGGGGAGCGAGCGGCTGTATGCCTACAGCCACAACAATCCGCTGTTTGAGCTGCATCAAGTGGATTACACCAACGATCCGTTCGTCGTGGCGCGCAATGACAACATGATTTCGATCAACTCCGCGCTGGAAGTGGATCTTACCGGCCAGGTGTGCTCGGACAGCATTGGCTACACCATCTATTCCGGTTTTGGCGGCCAGGTCGATTTCACCCGCGGCGCCGCGCGCGCCAAAGGCGGCAGGCCCATCATCGCCCTGTCGTCGACCGCCAAGAACGGGCAGATCTCCCGCATCGTGCCGCATCTCAAGGAAGGCGCCGGCGTGGTGACCAGCCGCGGCGACGTGCACTATGTTGTCACCGAGCACGGCATTGCCTACCTGCACGGCAGAAGCATCCGCGAGCGCGTGCGCGCAATGATCGACATTGCGCACCCGAAGTACCGCGAGGAGCTGGAGAGCTTTGCCAAGCTGCGCAAGTATATCTAATCCTTCCTGACGCCGCGCAGTCTGCCAGACTGCCAACAAGCCAGGAACCGGGCCGGAACAGAACTTCGCGATCGCGCTGGTTTTTCCGCGTCTTCCCGTCGCGCAGGCTGCCAGACTGCCAACGAACCAGGAACCAAGCCGGAACAGAACTTCGCGATCCCGCCAGTTTTGCGAGCGTAAGACTCTACGCCAGGTTTTTGGACAAGCTGAGTTCTGATGCCCTCGGGCGGCATTGGCACGAGCTTTAGTCAAAACCATTACGGGCAGAACCATTGTCAATGTCGTCCCGCAAGGATCTTGTGAAGATTTTGGCCCACTGCCGTGTCATTCACCTCAAAAGCTCACCGCCGAGACGCTGAGAACGCAGAGAAAGGCTTTTTCGATGTCACAACTCTGCGCTCTCCGAGTCGCCGAGGATCAAATGTTTGCCTTGTGGTTAACACGACAACGTTAGGTCGAATTCTCTTGCGCAGACAAATAGCCCCATGGAGCGAAATGTAGCAGCGCAGGGCAACGCCCTGGCAAAGCCGTCATCAGGAGAAATCATCAAGCCCCCCGGGGCGTCAGAGAACTACGTCAGGAATACCGCCCCTTGCTTGCTACGATAGATTTCATTGGTTCCCAGGGCGCTGCCCGTGGGCTATGACATGCGACCCCGTCGGGGTCAAGCTGGCCTTCCATAGCGAGGAGAGTGTATGCTCAACGCTGTGGTTGGAATCTTTCAGGATTTTGTTCGGACATTGAGCGCCTTATGGTGTACCGCTCGGTCGCGAAGGCGGCCCGCTTGAACGCAATCACTTTCTCTGTACGCAGAGTCTAATGAACTACGATACCATTCTCGTTGTCGATGATGAAGCCGGGCAGCGCCAGGTGCTGGCCGGCTATCTCCGCAAAAAGCGTCACGTCGTGTTTGAAGCCGGCTCCGCTGCCGAGGCGCTGGCGCGGCTGCCGCGGGAGACCATCGACATCGTGCTCACCGATCTCAAGATGCCGGACAAATCCGGGCTGGAACTGCTCAAGGACATGCGCGCACAGCATCCCGAAACCATGGTGGTGATCATGACCGCGTTCGGCACCATCGAGGGCGCGGTCGCCGCCATGCGCGAGGGCGCCTACGACTATCTCACCAAACCGGTCGACCTCGATGAGCTTGACCTGTTGCTGCAACGCCTGCGCGAGCGGCGGCAACTGATTTCGGAAAACCGCTTGCTCAAGCAGCAACTGGCGGAAAAGTTCCAATTCACCGGCATCGTTTCCCAATCCGCGGCCATGGCAGAAGTGCTGAATCTTGCCGGCCGGGTGGCTGACAGCAAGGCCACGGTGCTGCTGCGCGGCGAGAGCGGCACGGGCAAAGAGCTGATCGCCCGGGCGATTCATTTCAGCAGCGGACGCAAAGACCAGCCCTTCATCGCGGTGAATGGCGCGGCGCTGAATGAGAATCTGCTGGAAAGCGAATTGTTCGGCCACGAGCGCGGCGCTTTCACCGGCGCGGACAAACAGCGGCGCGGCCGCTTCGAGCTGGCGGACCGCGGCACGCTGTTTCTGGACGAGATCGGCGACGTGCCCCTGGCAACGCAAGTCAAGTTGCTGCGCGTGTTGCAGGAAGAGCAGTTCGAGCGCGTGGGCGGCTCCGAGACGCTGCAAGTCGATGTGCGGGTGATTGCCGCGACCAACCGGGATTTGCATGAGCGCATCAAGCAAGGCCTGTTTCGCGAGGATTTGTTTTACCGGTTGAATGTGGTCACCATCGACATTCCACCGCTGCGGCAACGGCGCGACGACCTCGCGCCGGCGATCGAGCATTTTCTGGCGAAAGCTGGGGCCGAGAACAAGAAACAAAAAATGTCCATCTCCAAGGAGGCGATGGACATTCTGCTGCGCTATGATTATCCCGGCAACATGCGCGAGCTGCAAAACCTGATCGCGCGCGCCGTGGTGCTGGCACGCGAGGAGATGATCACGACCGCGGAGCTGCCGCTCATGCTGCGCCAACTGCGCAGCGAACAACCAACCGCCGCGCTCCGGCCTGCGGCAACGCTGCCGGACCGGGTGGAAGCGCTGGAAAAGGAAGCGATCCTGGACGCGCTGCAACAGACCCAGGGCAATCAATCGCAGGCCGCGAAAATGCTCGGTCTTTCCGAGCGCAACCTGCGCTATCGTCTGCAGAAGTGGGGGATGAAGTAGGCGTGCCGGGCGAAGCAAGCGGAAAAAACAGAGAACTCGCCCGGTGCTTGCCGTTGCCGGGTGTTCTCTGTTTTTTCCATCAATCCGCGGCACGCGACTGCGATTGCGGTCTGCGGGTGCCGGGTCAGCGGCGGTGAACGACGGCGCCCTGCCCGGCGAGTTGACCCTTCCGGATCCTGCCAACCTTCAGAAGCCCGTAACGAACCCCACCGTCAGGCGATGGCGCTCATACTCGATATCGTAGGTGTATTCCGTCATCAACTTGAGGTTGCGCGCGATCAAGTAGGAGAAATTGCCGGTCGCGGTGTGGTACTTGAGTTCATCCAGATCGGAATCGACCCGGTTGTAGAGCAGCAGGAAGTACCAATCGCTCTTGTCGAGCTTGGGCGCGTACATCAACTGCGCGAACCCTCCTTGCGTTTTCAGACGTTTGGCGCCGGTGCTGAGAAAGAAGGGATTCTTGTCGCTGCGATACAGATACTGCCCCGCCAGTTCGAATTTTCCCGCCTCCAGCCGGGCGTCTGCCCCGGCCATGTAAAAGTCATTAAGGTTGCCGAATTCCCTCTCCTTGCCGAGATAACCGAAGCCGCCCAGGTGAATAGTCGAATCCACCGGCTGCGCCAGCCGCAGGAAGAAGTTCTTGTAAGGATCACTGTCGAAGGTCGGCTCCGCTTCGCCGATGCCGTTGCCGTTGAGCACCGAGAGCACGAGGTCGGTTGCAGTCGGCAAGGCATAGCCGATCGTGATGCCGCGATCATACGTCATGTCCGCCTTGCTGAACCCGGGCCGGGCTTTGAAAATGACATAGTCTTCGAACGTTGGGCGGGCTTCGCGTTTGAACAAGGGATCCGACACTTGATATTGCCCGACGGTGAGGTCCACGCCCGTTTTGGCGACATTGGTGAAATACAGCAGCGCATCTTCGATCCCGGCGACTTTGCCGCGTTCGTTGAACAGAAAATAAAAATAGTAGGAGACGTCTTTCGTGATCAAGCCGCCGGACAGGATCTTCAAAATGACCGGAGTGGCAAAATCTTGCTCGGGCGTGCGTTCGGTTTGATAACTGGCGGAGGCATCCAAACGCAAGGCCAGCGGCAGCTCGCGCATGAGCAGCAGCTTGTCGTCGCCGGTCTCGCGCGTGAAGCGCGGCGGCTCCTTGTCCGGCAGGCGAAAGCCGTTGGCGGCGAACTCCTCGCCGTAGGGCTTGAGTTTTGGAATCGGAGAATGGCAGACGTTGCACGACATGTCATATTTGCGTGCAAAGGCGGGAATGGTAGCGTGGCTCGGCTCGCCGAGTACGGCAATCGCAAGACCGGCGAGCACCAAGGCGATCATGGGCTTTCTCATTTGCTCTCTCCTCAAAATGGTTTGACAATTCATCACCACCGGCATGTCGCACACCGCGAAGCCGCCAAGAACGCCAGGCAGGAAAGACCCTTCGCGCCCTTTGGGCCTTCGCGGTGCTATGATGTGCCGCTGATCATTCCCGCTCAGGGCAATACAGTGATCGTCGTGGCGTGATCATTGACCGCCACGATCTCAGCCTCTTCCATGGGCACGCCCAGGAATTCCGCCACCGGCGTGGGCAATTTTTGATAGTTCAACACGGCCTTGATCACCATCTTTCCCGGCGCGGCATTGGCGGGAACGGTCCAGGTGAACGTCTCCAGCTTGGTTTCACGCGGTCCGATGCGATAGTCGGGTCCCTGCGCCGCCGTGTTCCACTGTTGGATCGTCATCCGGCCTTGCGGATCGAAATAGGGCAGTCGGAAGATGCGGTCGCCGACCGGTACGCCGTCCCGCTGAATGCCGGCGAAATTCGGATCATTGAGTGCGATGCCCATGTCTTGATAGGCCAGGGTATTGGCGGCAATGGTGTATTCCTCGCCCGCGAAGCCTTTCTTGTCCACCGGCAGGTGATAAACATTGCCCTCGGCATCCGTGGCTTCCACGTGCAGCCACACCAGCCGTTCTTCGGACGAGCCGGAGGGGAATTTGTGGCCGGTTTTCTGATTGAACAGCGCCACGGTGATTTTCATGCGCTCGCCCGGCTCCAATTCGCGTACATCGGGATGCACCCGCAGCTCGACGGTGCCGCGTACTTTGCCGGGATCATGCGCGCCGTGAAAGAGATGCTGCGCCACATTCGGCAGCGCCGGGCCCATGGAGGCGTTGTGGCCGGGCGCGTAGGTCATGTGGCAATCCTGGCAGCGCACGCCCTGTTTGGCATAAGGCCCCTCTTTCCATTCCAGGTGCGTGGACTTCACCCAAACGTCATACGGAGATTTCTCATTGTGGCAGGTGCCGCAGAATTCCGCGGTCTTGAGAAACTCTGAAACACGCGTCTCGTGGGCGGGCGAGACGGCGCCCGGCCGCGGCCCATATTTCACGCGCCCGGGTTCGGAGATGAAGTTGAAGTTGTACGGCGTGTCGCCCTCGAAGCCGGTCATCGTGTGGCACACATCGCAGGATACCGATTCATTGGCGCGGCTGTTCATCTCGGGCTTGGGCGGCGGCACATCACCGGCGTGAAAGGCAATGGGGCTGTGGCAGCCGTTGCAGCCGGCTTTGACACCCGCGACTTTCTGATCCTTCTCGGCGTGCGGTACGGCGAGCTTGAAGTATTCGATTTCGTCCCAATGATGCGTGTACGCCTGTGACATCATTGACTGCGTCCACTGCTGGTAGAAATCGACGTGGCACGAGCTGCCGCAGACCTGCGGCTTTTCGTAGTCCGCGTATTTCCTCGTGCCCAATGCTGCGTCACCGGCCTTCTTCTCCTGCGCGATCGCAGAGGACAAAATCAAAGCCGGTGCAACGGCCAGAACGGTCAACCTCCTCAAGTCAATCATAGAGCAGCCCTCACGGAAATTGATTAGAGCCTTTTGGCTAGCATGCGCCAAATTCAACGCGCAGATTCAATAAAGTTATCTCAAAGCGTGTGCCACGTGCGGAGCGGAAAGCCTGCGATAGGCGCTGCGCAACTACCAGCTTAAGCCCTTGAAATTTCAACTCGGCCAACGGCAGCGCAGACTCCGGTAACCGCAGCCGCGCAAACCGAATTTCGCAAAATCGAGATTTCGACAAAGCTGCCGAGCAGATACGACAATTCTGTCGAAGGCCATGATCATCGCAAACTGTGCCGGAAGCCATGCCGGTTGCTGCGCAGGCAGCGAGGGCTTGATTTCATTGCCCGAAACTGAGGCCGCACGCAGGCGAGGAAGCTTTGGCACGCAGCTTGAAGGGACCCGGGCTGAAAGCGAAGACGTCTTCATCTTGAAATCATCAAACTTCATTACCCAGGAGATCACCATGAAACGCATTCTCTCTTTGGCAGCGGCGCTGGCGCTCGGCGTGCTGCTTGGCCTGTTGACCACGGACGCGCAAGCGCAGGGTCGCGGCCAGGAATTCGGCAAGGGCGTTGGCTTGCACCAATACGGCCCGTTCGATGAAGACGGTGACGGTATTCCCAATGGCCTTGACCCGGATTATGTCAAGCCGAAGGACGGCAGTGGCAATCAATTCGGCAAGGGCAAGATGCGTGACGGCAAACGCCCGGGCTTCGGCCCCGGTGACGGCACCGGCAATCAGGGCATCGGGCCGCGTGACGGGTCGGGTTATGGCCCGGGCAGCGGCAATGGCACCGGTGAGTGCGACGGCACCGGACCGAAAGGGAAGTTGGTACGCCGCGGCCGCCGTTAGTGAAGCAAGTGAAAATCGCCGGAGCCGGCCTCGTGCCGGCTCCGGAGGTTTTCGTTTGGGCGAGGTGGGTTTATGAAAGCAATTCTCAAAATTTGGCCGGCCATTCTGCTGTTGAGCACAGCGGCATGGTCGCAAGCTTCCCCTGATTCAACAGCAGAGAAAACGCGGCTGCTGGCGGATACGGCGGCAGTGCGATTGAGTGGAAACGCCGCCGGCGACTCGGCGGCCGCTGATTCTGCGCGGCATGGCCCCGGCCTCTCCGGCTATGGAAAAGGGAAGGGCAGCCAGACCGTGGCTGACAGCCTGCAGGCGAAGGGCCGCAAAAAAGTAACGGACAAATTCATCGACGCGGATGGCGACGGCATTTGCGATGGCCGCGAAGCCGGTCTGGGCTTTCAGCATGGCAAAGGCGGCGGCATCAACGCGGGTGGCGACAAGGGCGGGCACGGCAGACAGCGACAAGGACGAGGCCGAAAATGAGATTTTTGTTCAGAATGCCAAGACACAGTGAGCACCCCAACGCCGGGCAGTCTCGGCGGAAACTGCAGTGCGTGTTCGGCGGCGGCGCGCTCTCCCCGGGAGGGTTCACCATTGCCCTCATGCTGGCGCTGTCGTTTGCCCAAGCCGCGGCACAGTTTCGTTTCGGCGCGCAGATGCTGACGATGTATGATGACAACGTGAACAACAATCATCTGGGCAGTTCCGATCAAATCTCACAATTCACCCTGCAGGCCGCGCATGATTGGGAGGGTGAAACCATCAGCACGCAGGGGTTCTACGCGGGTTCGCTCAACTATTTCGACAACCACAACGAGAGGACCTTCCATTATCACTCCGTGGGACTGGTGCATTCGCGTTTGTTGGGCCAGGGCGCAACCGCCACGCTGAACGCCGGCGCGACCTACAGCCTGCGCCGCAATCGCACAGCCTATGCCTTCTATGATCACCAGCAGCTTGCAATCTACGCCAACCTCAAACAGCATCTCTCCAACGATTGCCTTGGGCGTTTGAGCTACAGTTTGCGTTACTTCAAGTTTGCGGAGTTGCCGGAATTCAACTATGTCGAGCATTACGCCTTTGCCCAGTTGACTGCGACGTTGGCGACGAAAACCACCGTCATTCTGGAAGCGGATCTTGGTTCGAAGATCTACACTGCGACCAGTCTGGAGGCACTGGCTTTCGGTCATGGGCGTCACAGCCGTGGGAATGGCCACGCAACGGAAGCCCAGCCGCAGGCGACGCAATTCATCGGCATTGCGCGCGTGGGCCAGAACCTGGCTGCCGGCACCGGTTTGAGTGTGACCGGACAATACCAATGCAACCTGCAGAAAGAGAGCCGCTATCTTTCTTATGAAGACGGTGTGATCTCCGATGATGAGCTGTTTGACGATCACTACGGCTACCAGGGTCCGCAAGTGAGCGTTCTGCTGACCCAATTGCTGCCGGCAGAAATGGTTCTCAAAATCTCTGGCGGCGTGCAGGAGAAGGGCTATGCCGCACGCCCGGCCTATGATCTCGAGGGGAATCAAACAGCAACCGAGCGGAATGACAGCCGGCAGGTCTTTGGGCTGCAATTGGAAAAAACTTTCAGCCGGCCGGGCTTCACTTTGGGGCTGAGGTATGACCGCATCCGCAACGCCTCCAATGACTTGTTTTACGACTACACCAACAACGCTGTGACCGCACAGTTGGCGCTGCAGCGGTAGCGGCGGGCCGGCGCTGGTGGCTGAGCATTGGGGTCGCCGCTGCCGCTTGCCCTGGCCGTCGAACGCATTTCTATTTTCTGCAAAGAGCGCTGGGAGAATGAACCAGCACAAGCAGAAGGATCATGACTCCAAAAACCATGAAACGCTTGGCCGGAACCGCCGGTGTGGCTGTTGGCCTGGCTTCTGTGATCGCGGGCGCGCGCGTGCTGCTGGGATTTTCGCAACCGGCTTACACCGTGATCCCCTTGCTGGTGCTCTATAACGTCGTGATGGGAGCCGTTGCTCTGTTGGCCGGCGCAGGCTTGTGGGGCAATCGCGCGTGGGCACCGAAGCTGGCCGGCGTCATTGCCCTTTGCCACCTCGCCGTACTTGGCCTGCTCCTGCTGGCGAAATTCATGGGCGAGTCCATTGCCGCTGAAAGTGTGGGCGCAATGACTTTTCGGTCGGCGGCCTGGAGCGCCATCGCGCTGCTGGCCAGAAGGGCGGAACAAAGACCAACTTGAAACAAAACGGCCTCCGTTTCAGCACGCGATCGACCCTGAAAATGCCCTCCGTGGTTTCCGAAATCTGAGAAATCATCATGGCATTTTTTCTACTTTTAGTTAATGTGACCCTCCAACCGCACCTTTCCCCGCAAGAATAATAATGGGTTGTGTCAATCGCGCAGGCGGCACGCGGCTTGCCTTTGGGAAAGCGCGTAACCATTTCGGAGTACCTATGTTGAACAAAATGAGTCGGGCATACTTGACCGCTGCGTTTTTGGGAATGCTGGCCTCGACAACCTGGGCGCAACCTACGACCATGGCGAGTCAGCCGCCCAGCCCGGGTGATTCCCTGCGCGTGGTAGCAGACCAGGAAATCAAGCAGATTGCGGGCAAACTCATGGCGCCGTGCTGCTGGTCGCAAACCGCGGATGTGCATCAATCCGAAGCCGCCGATCAAATCCAGGCGCAAATTCGCACGGCTTTGCAGCAGGGCCACACGGAAAAGGAGATTATCGCGGGATTCGTGGCGACTTACGGCGAGCGCATTCTGGCAACACCCGAAGCCTCCGGCTTCAATTTGATGGTTTGGATTCTGCCGATTCTTGCTCTGCCGGTGGGCGGCTGGATTCTCTGGCGCTATTTGCGCCGCGTGCGACCGGTCGCGGCGACAGCACCGGCAGCCAAGCCGACTCCGGCCGACAACAGCTACGAAGCGAGATTCGAGCGCGAGTTTGCGGAGTCTGACCGCTGAACCGCGCGCAGCTCAGCCCTTTTGGCCTGCGGCCTTTCTTTAGAATTCTTGAGAATTCCTGCCGATCCTTTTCTCATTTTTGGAAAAATTCTTCGGGTGGGGGGAAAACCCCGCATTCTAAGTCATTGAAAAACTGACCATTCTTGCCGGCCGCCGCGCTGTCGGCAGGATGGTATGGTTGTTGTCAAACCTATTTGATATGCTGCCCGCCTCCGGCTGGTATGGCGGAACGGCAAACCGCGAGGAACGAAAACAATCAACCGATGGAGGTATAACGGAATGCACGAAGAAGACTTGACACTGGCACTCGTCGGCAGCGGCGGTGAAGGTGTCGTGAGCGCCGGCGAGATCCTCATTCATGCCACGGCGCAAGACGGCTTGTACAGCATGATGGTCAAGAGTTACGGCCCGCAAATCCGTGGCGGTGAGAGCCTGGCGCAAATTCGCCTGAAGAAAACGCCGGTGCTCTCGCAGGGTGATGCGCTCGACGCGATGGTGGTGTTGAGCTGGAGCAATTTCCATCGTTTTGCCGGCGAGGTGAGGCTCAAGGAACGCGCGGTGATCCTGCACGACAGCGAAGATGCGCCGCCCGCCACCCTCAAAGTGCCGGCCAAAGCGCGCTTCGTGGCCGTGCCCTTCACGGCTTCCGCCAAGCAAATCACCGGCGTGACCCAGGCGAAGAACATCGTCGCGTTGGGATTTCTTGCCGGCTGGTTCGATTTGCCGCAGCATGGCTTCGCGGAGTCGATTCGCGAGCGTTTTGCCAAGAAAAGTGAAGCCGTGCAGCAGAGCAACCTGGCGGCTTTTCAGGCCGGCGTGGCGCTGGCCCAGGCGGAATCGACGCGGCCGCGCTATGACTGGGCCGTGACCAACCACGAAGCCAAGCTCGTGCTCACCGGCAATGAAGCGGTTGCCATCGGTTCCCTGTTTGCCGGCGTCAAGTTTTTCGCCGGCTATCCCATCACGCCGGCCAGCGAGATCATGGAATGGATGGCGCGCGAGCTGCCGCGCTTTGATCGAGTTTTCATTCAAACCGAAGACGAGATTGCCGCGGTTACCATGGCGATCGGCGCCTCCTTTGCGGGCGCCAAAGCCATGACCGCCACTTCCGGTCCCGGCCTCTCATTGATGACTGAAGCCGTCGGTTTGGCGGCGATGGCGGAGTTGCCGCTGGTGGTGGTGGACGTGCAGCGCGCCGGCCCGAGTACCGGCATTCCCACCAAAACCACGCAAGCGGATTTGTACCACGCGGTTTTCGGCGGACATGGTAATCTGCCGCGCGTGGTGCTGGCGCCCACCGATGCCGCGGACGCCATTGCCGTGGCAGTGCACGCCTTCTATCTCGCCGAGAAATATCAACTGCCCGTGCTGTTGCTCACCGATCAATTCCTGGGCCAGCGCCTGGAAGTCATTCCCCAGGTCGATTTCGCAGCGCTCAAGCCGCAGGTCATCACGCGTACGGCACCGACGGAAGAAGACTTGCAGCGATATCATCGTTTCAAATTGACGGAATCGGGCGTGTCGCCGATTTCCGCGCCCGGCATCAAGAACGGCATGTACACCGCCGCCGGCATCGAGCATGATGAAACCGGCCGTCCCACTTCCAACGCCGAGTTGGACGAGAAGATGACGCGCAAACGCGCGCAGAAGATCGAAACCATCCGGCAGCACGAGTCCGGCATGTTGTGGCGCTGCGGCGATCATGATCCGGAAATCGGCATTCTGGCGTGGGGCTCGACCAAAGGCGCAGTGCAGGAAGTGGTGGCGCGGCTGCAGCAGGAGGGCCGCAAGGTTGCCGCGCTGGTTTTGCGACAACTGTCGCCCTTGCCGTTGGCGCAACTGCAAAACTTCATGGATCCGCTGGAGGGTTTGCTGATCGTGGAAATGGCGGACGGCCAGTTCCACAGCTATTTGAAGAGTCAACTCACGCTGCCGCACAGCACGCGCGTTTACAAGCGTCTGGGTGCGGCGTTATTCACGGTGCAGGAAATTTTGGATGCCATAAAAGAGGTCGATGCCCTATGGGAAACCACACTGCAACAGACTATCGCAGCGATGTAAAGCCGGTCTGGTGTCCGGGATGCGGCGATTTCGGTGTATTGAACGCGGTCTATCAAGCGTTGGCGCGGCTGCAACTGCCGTTTGAGGAAGTGGCGGTGGTCTCCGGCATCGGCTGTTCCAGCCGGCTGCCGGGATACGTCAAGACCTACGGCTTCAACAGCATTCACGGTCGCGCGCTGCCGGTGGCGCAGGGCGTCAAGCTGGCGCGGCCCGAAACCACGGTGATCGCGGTGGCGGGCGACGGCGACGGCCTCAGCATCGGCGGCGGGCATTTGCCGCACATCGCGCGGCGCAACGTCGACCTCACCTACATCATGATGGACAACGGCATCTACGGCATGACCAAGGGGCAATCCTCGCCGACTACCGGCGGCGATCAGGAAACCAAATCCATGCCCTACGGCATCATCGAAGAGGCGGTCAATCCCATCAAGCTGGCGTTGAGTTACGACGCCACGTTCATTGCCCGCGGCTTCTCCGCGAATGTCAAGCAATGCATCGATCTCATCGTGCGCGGCATCCAGCATCCGGGCTTTGCGTTCGTGCAGTTGCTCAGCCCGTGCGTCACCTTCGTCGGCCGGGATCAATTCGACATCATTCGCGAGTTGGCGGTCGACCTGCCTGAGGATTATGATGCCGGCTCGCTCGATCAGGCCTGGCAGGTGAGCAATGAGCTGGGCAAGATTTCCCTGGGGGTGATTTATCAAAAGCAGTCCCCGACGTATGAGCAGCGCCTGCAGAATCTGGCGCAGCGCGCCCAGGAGGGCAGCCGTGCCGACTTTGCAGATTTGCTGCGGCAATATCATGTTTCCGAGCCGGAGCCGGCGCAGGATTGAGCGCCCGGTCTTCTCCGGATTTCCGGCCGCCGTGCCGGCGTTATCCTATCTACGCGATGAATTATCCCAGCGTCTGTCCGTAAATGTTCCAACCTCGGCTGAACCGCGGTATTTGAAATCTCGAGTGTCGTGGAAACTCTGAGGCTTTTGCTTGCAACGGCCGCGCCGTTGCAGGAACATCTTCTCAAAAATTTGTGATTGCGGACAGACACCAGCCACGGCCGCCCCACGGCGAGGTATTTGACTTCACGGTGGGGCGGCTCCTTTGTGCAGCCTGCGAGGAAAAAATCATGCTTTCAAACATTGAGATCGCACAGCGTGCCACGTTGAATCCCATTCGCAATATCATGGATCAACTCGGCATTTCCGACGATGATTTTGATTTCTATGGCAAGTACACCGGCAAGATTCGCCTCGAAACCCTCGACAAGTTTTCCGGCCGGCCCAATGGCAAGCTGATTCTGGTGACCGCGATGACGCCCACCAGTCACGGTGAGGGCAAAACCCTCACCACCGTTGGCTTGGGGCAGGCGCTCGCGCGCATCGGCAAGAAGGGCATCATTGCGCTGCGCGAGCCATCGCTGGGACCGGTGTTCGGCATCAAAGGCGGAGCCACCGGCGGCGGTTATTCGCAGGTGATTCCCATGGAGCTGATCAACCTGCATTTCAACGGCGACATTCATGCCGTCACCGCGGCGCACAATCTGCTGGCGGCGATGCTGGACAACCACTTGCACAAGGGCAATGACCTGCGCATCGATGTCACCAACATCCTGTGGAACCGCACGATGGACATGAACGATCGTGCGCTGCGGCACATCGTGGTGGGATTGGGCGGCCGCGTCAACGGCATTCCGCGTGAATCCGGCTTTGTCATCACCGCGGCCTCGGAGGTGATGGCGATTCTCGCGCTCGCCGCCTCGCGCACGGATTTGAAAAAGCGTTTGGGTGAGATCGTGGTGGGCTACAACCTCAAGGGCGACATGGTGCGCGCCCGCGAGCTGCAGGCGGAAAAGGCCATGGCCGTGATCCTCAATGATGCCATCATGCCCAATCTGGTGCAGACCATCGAGCATACCCCGGCGCTGGTGCACGCCGGGCCGTTTGCCAACATCGCGCACGGCACCAACAGCGTGATCGCCGACCGCATCGCGCTCAAACTGGCGGATTATGTGGTGACGGAATGCGGCTTTGGCGCGGACCTGGGCGGCGAGAAGTTTTTCGACATCGTTTGCCGGCAATCGGATTTGTGGCCTTCCGCCGTGGTCATTGTCGCCACCTGCCGCGCGATGAAATTGCACGGCGGCGTGCCCGACAAAGCGGAAGAATTGAGCAAGGAGAACCCCGCCGCGTTTCGGCAGGGTCTGGCCAATCTCGAAGTGCACGTGCGCAACATGCGCAAGTTCGGCGTGCCGGTTATCGTCGCGATCAACAAATTCCCCTTCGACACGCCGGCGGAAATCAACGCGATTCTCGAACTCTGCCAGCGCCTGGAAACCGAATGCGCGACCCACGAGGCCTTTCTCAAAGGCGGCGAAGGCGTGATCGCGCTGGCGGAACGGGTGGTGGCGAAGGCGGATGGCTATCAAAATCCCAAGCCGCGGTTTCTCTACGACCTCAACCAGCCGGTGACGGAAAAGGTGCGCAAGATCGCGATGGAGATTTACGGCGCGGAGGGCGTGTACTTCGAGAAGAAAGCGCAGAAGAAAATCGAAACGTTCGAGTCGCACGGCTATGGCGGATTGCCCATTTGCATGGCCAAGACTCAGGCCTCGCTCTCCGACAATCCGCGCGCGCTGGGCGTGCCGCGCGGCTGGACGCTGACGGTCACGGATGCCCAGCTTTCCGCCGGCGCCGGCTTTTTGGTGATGATCTGCGGCGACATGATGCTCATGCCCGGCCTGCCGCAGGTGCCCGCCGCGATGAACATGGACGTCGACGAGCACGGCACCATTACCGGATTGTTCTGAGCCTCATTGCACGATCGGCAGCATCTGGCCGGTGGTATAGAGCTTCACGTTGCCGTTCTGGCTGGTGACTTCAATGGTGACGGTGGCCGGTTTCACTTTGAAGCTGTCCGGCTGGGAGTTGGTGAGCACGAACGAGAAGTTGGTGTAGGCGCGCGATTGCGTATCTTCCAGCGTGAAATCGGTAATGCCGGCCACCTTGCCATTGTCGGTGCCGACCTTGATCGAAGTGCCCGCCACCAGCGGATTGAGATTCTGGTCGCTCACGGTGTAATTGAAAAGCTGGACGCCTTGCGGCGGCAGGCTGAACGTGCGGGGCGTGAGATCGACCTGGGTGCGGCCGGAAAACAACACCACCGTGGAAGTGGAAATCTGCTGGTCGTTGGCATCCACCGTTTGCGCGTCAATGCGCGCGAAGCCGCGTTCGCTGAAGGGGAAAATCGCGCCGGCAATGCCTTGCGGTTGCGGGCTGGCGGAGAGCAGAGTCACCGTGGCGCGGCCCAGGGCATCCGTCACGGCCGAGCCGCCGATGATGCCGCCGCTCGTTCGAAATTGCACGCTGGTGCCCGGCGGCACGGGATTGGAGTACTTGTCGCCGACGAAGGCGGTCACCATGTTGGTGAGGCCGTAGATGTTGTAGCCGGCAAAATTGAGGCGGTTGGGAACCACCGAGAAATGCGTCAGATCCGGCAAACCGCCGTGAATCGCAATCGGAATGGGGGCAGAGGAAATGGTGAGGCCGGCAACCGCGGCGACGATCTGCAGCGCGCCCGCGATCGTGCCGCTGTTGATGGTGGTGACGGCGCGGCCCAGGCTGTCGGTCTCCGCGGAAGTGGGGCTGAGAAATTCGGTGCCACCCGGCCCGCCTTTGATGGTGAAATTCAGCGTGACGCGATGTTTGAGATCCACCGGCGTGCCGCTGGCGTCTCTCACCTCGAAAGTCAAATCGGACGTTTCGTTCCCGCCTGAGCCCTTCACGTAGATCGTGCTGGTTTCCACTTCAACCAAGACCACGTTCGATGCCGGGCCGGAGCTGGTCGCCCGTTCGCGACTGAGCTGATGGCTGCCCAGGGAGAGGACTTTGTCGTTTTTGATCAGCAATGCAGCGAGGGAATCGGTCTGGAAGCCTTCGCGTGAGATCACCAACGTCACCAGCCGGGAAGTGGTATCGGGCAGCTCGATGGTGAGGGAAAATCTGCCGTTGGCATCGGTGAAAGCGCTCG
This sequence comes from bacterium, assembly GCA_023150945.1. Taxonomy (NCBI): domain Bacteria; species bacterium. The sequence goes on from JAKLJX010000031.1 coordinate 26,496, forward strand.
CGAGATAGCCCAGCGCTTCGATCAACGCACTGCTGACGGGCTCGTCGGTGCCGCGCTCGATGATCCGGCCTTCGATCACCGCCGGCGACGGATCCTCCGTCGTGGGCAGGGTACAGCTCAGAATAACGCCCCACACGCCAGCCAGGAGCGCGAGGTTGAGTGCTTGCCTGCGCCCGCGAGAGTCCCTTTTCATCAAGAATTCCTTTCATTCCTTTCGTTCCTGCCAATTACGGTCAATCTTGGAAACCTGCGGACGAAGAAGATTTCTTGCATATCATGTTGGGGGTTCTATATTACGGCAATTTTGTCTGCCAGACCTGGCAAACGCCGGCTTGACGCTGTTCCCGCCGGTGCGCGCGGCTGGCGCTTTCGCAAGAACCTGTCCGTGTCCGAGGAAAAACTGCCGTGATGACCAACGAATCTCCCGAACTCGAGGAGCCTTTTCACCTGGAAGTTGCCAGCGAGGTGCATTTGCCCTATGCTGCACAAATCAGCCGCATGCTGGAAGAGAGTGCGCGGGCGCGCGGCATCGGCATTGCCAAGCGGCCGCCGGAATACCTGGCGCAAAAGCTGCGCGAGGGCAAGGCCGTGCTCGCCTTTCACACCAGCGGCAAGCTGATCGGCTTCAGCTACATCGAAACCTGGACGCACAGCAAGTACGTCGCCAACTCCGGTTTGATCGTCGATCCGGAATTCCGCAACTCGGGCCTGGGCAAGCGCATCAAACACGCCATCTTCGAATTGTCCCGCAAACGCTACCCCAACGCCAAAATCTTCTCCATCACCACCAGCCACGCGGTGATGAAGATGAACACCGAGCTGGGCTTCAAGCCGGTGCCGTTCTCCGAATTGACCACCGACGCCGAGTTTTGGGACGGCTGCCAAACCTGCCGCAACTACGACATTCTCAGCCGCAACAACCGCAAGCATTGCTTGTGCACCGGCCTGTTGTTCGATCCGCAGGACAGCCGTTTGGTCACCATCAAAAAGCGGGAAAATCGCGTGGTGGTGCTCGCGTTCAGCGGCGGCTTGGACACCTGTTATTGCGCCAAGTATTTGTCGGCTGAACTCGGCCTGGAAGTGCATTCCGTGGTGGTCAACACCGGCGGCTTCACCGCCGCGGAGCTGGCGGAGATCGCAAGCATGGCCCAGCGGCTGGGCGTGAAGAATCACGTCGTGCTGGATGAAACCGAGAACTACTATCAGAAATGCATCAAGTATCTCATCTTCGGCAACGTGCTGAAGAACAATACCTATCCGCTCTCCGCCAGCGCCGAGCGCGGATTTCAGGCCACCGCCCTGGCGCAATATGCCCGCGCCCTCAAAGCCGGCAGTATTGCGCACGGCAGCACCGGCCTGGACAACGATCAAGTGCGCTTCGACATCGCGTTCAGCACGCTCCTGCCCGAGGCCACGATTCTGGCGCCTATCCGTGATCAGCATGTTTCCCGCAACGCCGAGATCGAGTATTTGAAGAAACACCAGCTCGATTTCGACTGGACCAAGCTGCAGTACTCGGTCAACAAGGGCTTGTGGGGCACCACCATCAGCGGGCCGGAGATGTACACCTCCTCCGAATGGCTGCCCGAGGAGGCTTTTCCCACGCGCTTCAGCAATCCCGAACCGCAAACGAGCGAATTGCATTTCCGCCGGGGCGAGCTGGCCGGCATCAATGACCGCATGTTTGAAGACCCCGTGCTGGCCATCCAGCAGCTCGAGAAGATCGCCGGGCCGTATGCCATCGGCCGCGACATTCATGTGGACGATTCGACCATCGGCATCAAGGATCGCCTGGGTTTCGAGGCCGCCGCGCCGCTGGTGATCATCAAGGCGCATCATGCCCTGGAAAAGCACGTGTTGACCAAGTGGCAACTCTACTGGAAAGATCAGTTGGCCGATTGGTACGGCACCATGCTGCATGAAGGCCATTTCCTCGATCCGGTGATGCGCAACATCGAGAGCTTTCTGGCGGACTCGCAGCACAACGTCACCGGCACGGTGTCGGTGTCTCTGGCGCCGTACCGTTTTCAGATTCTCGGCATCAGCTCGCCGCACGATCTGCTCTCGCCGGAATTCTCGGTGTACAACGAAGCGCATCATTTCTGGACGGGCGAAGATGCCCGCGGCTTCGCCAAGATGCTGGCCAATCCCTACACCACTTACTACAAGGTAAATCGCAAGAATGGTTAAGGTTAAAGTTGGCATCGCCGGCGCGAGCGGCTATGCCGGCGGTGAACTCTTGCGCATTTTGCTGCAACATCCCGCGGTGGAATTGCGCTGCGCCCACAGCCGCCATCACGCCGGCAAGCCGGTGGCCGAGGTGCACAACGATCTGCTCGGCGAAACCGCGCTGCAATTTTCCGCCGAAATGGAGAACGATCTGGATCTGTTGTTTTTGTGCCTGGGGCACGGCGAGTCCGCGCGCTACTTGCACGAGCAGCAATTGCCGGCAGAGATCAAGATCATCGACTTCGGCCAGGATCACCGCCTGGCGCACACGCCGGATCACGGTTTTGTCTACGGCCTGCCCGAGCTGCAGCGCGCGGCCATTGCTCGCGCCCGGCGTGTCGCCAATCCCGGCTGCTTCGCCACCGGCATTCAACTGGCCTTGTTGCCGCTGGCGCAACACGGCTTGCTGCATGGAGAAGTGCATGTCAGCGCCATCACCGGCTCGACCGGCGCGGGCCAGGCGCTCAGCGAGACCAGCCATTTCAGTTGGCGCAACAACAACGTGCAGGTCTACAAGCCGTTTCAGCATCAGCATCTCGCTGAAATCTACCAAAGCCTGAAATTTCTCCAGCCGATCTGGGAGGCGCAGATCAATTTTCTGCCGTTTCGCGGCAGTTTCACCCGCGGCATTCTCAGCGCAATCTATCTGGATTGCGAACTGCCGCTGGCGCAAGTGCATGACCTGTATGCCGGCTATTATGCCACGCATCCGTTCGTGCCTCTCAGCCGCAAAGCGCCCGATCTCAAGCAAGTGGTGAACACCAACAAGTGCGTGCTCTATTTGGAAAAGCACGGCGGCAAGCTGTTCCTCACCAGCGTGATCGACAATTTGGTGAAAGGCGCTGCCGGCCAGGCGGTGCAGAATATGAATCTGATGTTTGGTTGGGAGGAAACGCTGGGCTTGCGCTTGAAGGCGGTCGCGTATTGAGCGCGGCGTGGCGTGCGACGGCGGCCCCTTATTGACGAAGTAAAGTTGGTGGTTTTCTCCACCAATCGTGTCATCACGGAGGGACCTTTTATTTAGCAAGCCCCGGACCGCAAAATTCACAATGGCATGTGCTACATGCACAACGCGAGGACGAGCCGCAACCAAAAAAGAAAAACAACAGCGCACGCAAAGACGCAAAGATACGCAAAGAAAATCTTGACTTCAGACTTTCATGAAGAGAACAAATGATTGAAAAACCTTTGCGGGCCTTTGCGGCGCTGCGTCTTTGCGTGAATTCTTTTGGCAAGAATCTCAAAAGTTGGAGATTTGAAAAAGTGTTACGAAACCCGTATAAACACAGATCAGAATGGCACTCCTTGAAAAAACCTTTGTTCTTTTTGCACAAATTTGACTACTAAGGCATTAAAAAGTTGCTTGCAGCATGACACGCTAGATATGAAGTGAGTTTTACCTTACCAAATGTCAAGCTCAACTCCCGAGGGAAACTCGCACATGCAACTCTTCGAAGTTTACCCGCTTTATGAAGTCGAACCGGTACAAGGCCGTGACGTGCTGTTGTGGGATAAAAACGGCGTGCAATATCTCGACTTCTACGGCGGCCATGCCGTGATCTCGATCGGGCACAGCCATCCCCGCTATGTCAGCCGGCTGACCGACCAGCTCAATCGTCTGGGCTTCTATTCCAACTCGGTGCAAATTCCCCTGCAGCAGGAGCTGGCGCTGCGCCTGGGCGAGCTGAGCGGTTATCCTGATTATCACTTGTTTCTCTGCAACTCCGGCGCGGAAGCCAATGAAAATGCGCTCAAGCTGGCTTCCTTTCACACCGGCCGCAAGGCGGTGGTGGCCTTCGAACATTCGTTTCACGGCCGCACTTCCGCGGCCGTGGCGGTCACCGACAATGCCAAAATCCGCGCGCCGTTGAATGAGAGCCACGAAGTGATTTTCGCGCCGCTGAACGACACGGCGGCCCTGCAGCGGATTTTTCAGCGCGCGGATATTTGCGCGGTGATCATCGAAGGCATACAGGGCATTGGCGGCATCCGCCTGCCCGGCGCGGAGTTTTTGCAGGAAGTGCAGGCGCTCTGCCGGCGTGCCGGCGCCGTGCTGATCCTGGATGAGATTCAATCCGGCTATGGCCGCACGGGAAAATTCTTTGCGCATCAATTCGCCGGCATGCAGCCGGATTTGATCACCATTGCCAAAGGCATGGGCAACGGCTTTCCGGTGGCGGGCGTGTTGATCCATCCCCAATTCCAAGCCACGCACGGTTTGCTGGGAACAACCTTCGGCGGCAATCACCTTGCCTGCGCGGCGGCGGTGGCCGTGCTCGAAGTCATGGCCGCGGAGAATCTGATCGACAACAGCCGCGTGGTGGGCGACTACTTGCTGGAGAATCTGCGGCGGATTGCAAACGGGGTGCGCGAAGTGCGCGGCCGCGGCTTGATGATCGGCCTCGAGCTGGATTTTCCCAGCGCTGCCCTGCGCCAGCGACTCTTGTTCGAGCATCATGTTTTCACCGGCTCGGCGCATGATCCCAACGTCATCCGGCTGCTGCCGCCGCTGACGCTCACGCGCGCGCACGCGCAACAGTTTCTCGAGCATTTCACTGCCGCGTTGCAGGAGGTGTGAATGGACAAACTGCTCATCGTCAAGATCGGCGGCAACGTCATCGATGCGCCCGCGGCATTGGCGGCTTTCCTCGATGATTTCAGCGCGCTCACCGGCAAAAAGATGCTGGTGCACGGCGGCGGCAAGCTCGCCACCGATCTGGCGGCTGCGCTCGGCATCGAGACGCAAATGATCGAAGGCCGCCGCATCACCGACGCGGAAACGCTGAGAGTCGTGACGATGGTGTATGGCGGGTTGATCAACAAAACGCTGGTCAGCGGCCTGCAAAGCCGCGGCTGCAGCGCGCTGGGCTTGACCGGTGCGGATGCCGATGTGGTGCGCGCCCGGAAGCGCCAGCATCCCCGCATTAATTTTGGTTATGTCGGTGATATTGAACGAGTGGACACGGCCGTGGTGCAGTCTTTCCTCGAGGCCGGGTTGGTACCGGTGTTCGCGCCGCTCACCCACGACGGCCGCGGCCAGATGCTCAACACCAACGCCGACACGCTGGCGGCCGCGCTCACCAGCGCATTGTCAGGCCGCTATGACACCACGCTGATCTATTGCTTCGACAAAAAGGGCGTGCTCGCTTCCGCGAGCGACGACGACGTGATCCCCCTCCTGACCCCGGCACGCTATCAACAGCTCAAGGCCGGCGGCGTGATCTCCAAAGGCATGATCCCCAAATTGGACGAATCCTTCGCGGCGCTGCAGGCCGGCGCGGCCGGCGTGGTGGTGTGCCACGCCTCGCAGTTGTTGCAGGCCGTGCCGGAACATGAATCCGTGGGCACGCGGCTGCGTCTTTGATTTTCCCCGCCTTAACCCGCAAACGAAACAACCCTTTTCAGCGATTGCCCGACGCTGCCGGTATAGCGTAGCTGAAACCGGAAGCACTGCGGGCAGCGATGAATTTGTCAAGCTTGCGCGACCACAAAGGCACAAAGTCACCCGGAGAAGCTTGGCGAAACAGCTTTCACATTTTCGGGCCTGCGGGTCTTTGCGGTTGGAGATTTTTCAGAATTTCATTCTGTGTTGGAGTCATCCGCATCACGCTGCACTTCTCAGCCGTCTGCCTCCCTTGATGAGTGGGAGCAAAACCTTCAAGACCCGGGCGCAATCGCCTGACTTTCTGATGTGCGGGGAAGCGGAGATGCGCTTTTTCATTTGAACACCACGATTTGGCGTTGGACGCTGACAAAGATTTATGGATAACGAAACCGGTCAAAGCGGCGAGGCGCTGCTTGACGCCCTGTCGCGCATCAGCACGGTCATCAACACGCTGCAGCAATTCGACATGTTGCTCGAAAAGATCATGGATATCGCGCTGGAAACCGTGGCGGCGGAGCGCGGCTTCATCCTGCTGAACAACGAGACCGGCACACCGGTGGTGCGCATCGCCCGCAACATCACCGAAGAAAAGATCGAAGACGTCGCGCGCATCTCCTCGAGCGTGGTGCGCCAGGTGCTGCAAACCGGCGAAGCGGTGTTGATCTACGACACCCAGAGCGAAGGCGCGTTCGAAGACATGCACAGCATCATCATGTATCAAATCCGCTCGATCGCGTGCGTGCCGCTCAAAATCAAAGAACGCCGCATCGGCGCGCTTTATCTGGACAGCATCAACCACCGCAGCGGCTTCACCCAGACCAGCATTCCCTTCTTGATGACCTTCGCCAACCAGGCCGCCATCGCCATCGAGAACGCGCAACTTTACCAGCAACTGCAGGAAGAGAACCGCCAGTTGCGCAAGGAAGTGCAGCGCGCCAGCGGCTTCGCCGGCATCGTCGGCGAAAGCCACAAGATGAAGCAGATCTTCGACACCATCAACAGCCTGCTGGATTCCGACGCACCGGTGTTGATTCAGGGCGAGAGCGGCACGGGCAAGGAACTGGTGGCGCGCGCGCTGCACCATCACGGCGGCCGCCGCGAAAAGCCGTTCGTGGCGCTGTTTTGCGGCGCCCTGCCGGAATCGCTGCTGGAGAGCGAGCTGTTCGGCCACAAGAAAGGTGCCTTCACCGGCGCGATCAGCGACAAGAAGGGGTTGTTCGAAACCGCCGACTCGGGCACGTTCTTTCTCGACGAGATCGGCGACATCTCGCTGACGCTGCAGACGCAATTGCTGCGCGTGCTGCAGGAGGGCGAGATCAAGCGCGTCGGCGAGAATCACGTGCGCAAGGTCGATGTGCGCATCATCACCGCCACCAACAAGGATTTGCAGGCGAAAATCCGCGACGGCTCCTTTCGCGAGGATTTGTACTACCGCCTCAACGTCATGAACATCTATCTGCCGGCGTTGCGCGAGCGCGCCGAGGACATTCCGCTGCTGGTGCAGCACTTTCTGCAGATGTTCACTGAAAAGTATCGCAAGAACATTCACGGGTTCTCTTCCACGGCGCTCGACCGGCTGACCCGCCATCACTGGCCCGGCAACATCCGCGAGCTGCGCAACACCATCGAGCGCGCGGTGGTGCACGCCAAGGGCGCGCTCATCGGCGTGGAAGATTTGCGCCTGGCCGAGCCCAACGGCCATCTCGTGCCGGCGGGCATGACGGTCGAGCAGTTGGTGCGCCGGCTGGTGGAGCAAACGCTGCGCGAAACCGGCGGCAACGTGACGCACGCGGCCACGCGGCTGGGCGTGTCGCGGCGCTGGATTCAATACAAGCAGAAGCAGTGGCATGATGGAAAGAATTGAAGGCTACCAGGTCTTCGCCGAGCTGAAGAACGGGCCGGTCACCACCGTGTTCAAAGCGGTGGATGCGCGCTACAACCAGGTGGTGTTGATCAAGCTGCTGCGGCCGGAAGCGGCGGCGCAGGAACATTGGCGCACGCAGTTTCTGCAGGAAAGCCGCATCAGCGCCAAAATCGCCCATCCCAACCTGCGGCGCACGCTGCATGCCGGCGCGCTCGACGGCCAGCCCTACATCGTGCTGGAATACATCGAAGGCCCCACGCTGCACGAGCTGACCAAGCAGCACAAGCGCCTGCCGCTCGATCTGTGCATCTATCTCGCCAAAGAGCTGGCCGCGGCGATCGGCGCCGTGCATCAAAACAAGGTGCTGCATCGCGACATCAAGCCGCAGAATATTTTTCTGGCGATGAACGGCACGGTGAAGCTGGGTGATTTGGGTTCGGCGCACGAGCTGGCGGACAATAATCCCTTGACCATTGGCACGCCCGCTTACATGTCGCCCGAGTACATTTTGGGGCAGGAGGTGGGGCCGGCGAGCGATTTGTTTTCGTTGGGCGCCGTGCTCTACGAAATGCTCACCGGTGAAGTCGCGTTTGTGAATCGCACGCTCGCCGCTACCTTGTTGCACGTGGTCAACTGGGATCCTGTGCCGATCGCGAAGCTGCGGCCGGAAACGCCGCCCGAGTTGATCGTCACCTGCCAGAAGTTGCTGGCCAAGAATCCCGCCCAGCGCTATCGCAGCGCCGCGGCGGTGAGTGATGATCTCGGCTTTCTGGAGAAGAAATACGGCTTGACCACCAACCGCAATCATCTCGCCTATTTTCTCGAGTCGCCCGACACCTACTTTCAAGTCGTGCTGCAGTCGAACGCCATCTTGTCGCCGGCCACCGGTGCGCCGGCGCCCAGTCCCCGCCGCATTCCAACGTTGAGCTGGGGTGTGGCCGCGATCATGAGCGCCAGCATGTTTCTCGCGGGCGTGCTTTTCATCAAAGGTCTCAAGGAATACTATTTTGATGACCGCAACGCGGCGCGCTCAGCCAAAACCGCAATGGCACTGCCGGGCAGCAGCGCGGCTGAAACCGGCTATCTCGATTTGCGCGTCATACCCTGGGGCACGGTTTTTCTCAACGGTGATTCTACTGGGACCACTCCTTTGCCGGCAGCCGTGCCGCTGCCCACCGGCCGCAATGAAGTCAAGATCCGCCACCCGCGTTGGGGGGAAAGGGTCAGAGAGGTCGGCATCACGCCTGGCGACACTGCGCGGCTGACGATTGATTTGACCCAGCCGTAAGGCCCTCGCCAGCATTCCATCCGACACACAGGAAGATTGGCGTCCCTCCGAGAACACCAGCGCCCGGGCGCTGCGTCACGAGCAAGAGCACGGTTTATTCGAGTTGTGCCCGCTTCTGGACTGAGCGCCCGGGCGGTTTCTCCGCCGGGTTGTTTCCATCCGCTGGCGATTTTCTTTTGAGTTGTGATTCAGCCGCCTCGGGGCGCCGTCGTTGCCTCCCGCCGCCGGCTGCGCACCAGCAGCCCCCATTTCAACAATGCCAGCAGCGCGCGTACACCATCGCGCCAGGTGATCTTTTTGCCCTCGTGATAGTCGCGGCCGGTGTAGGTGATGGGAATTTCGTAGACGCGATAGCCGTATTTGAACAGCTTGATCGTCACCTCGACTTCGAAGTCAAAGGAATAGGATTGGATTGCCAGATCCCGCAGCACTTCGGCGCGGATGACTTTGAAGCCGGTTTCCATATCCGTGAGGATGCCGGAGGTGATGACGTTCGCCAGAAACGTCAAGAGCTTGTTGCCGACAAAGTGCCAGAACAGGAACACGCGGTGCGGCCCGAGAAAGCGCGAGCCGTACACCGCGTCGGCCCAGCCTTGTTCGATCAGCGCCAGCGCCGCGGGGTAATCCTCCGGATGATATTCCAAATCCGCGTCTTGAATGATGATCACCTCGCCGGTGGCGGCGGCGAGACCGGTTTTGATTGCCTGGCCCTTGCCCAAATTGCGCGGGTGCGACAGCAGCAGCAGCGGCCGCGTGCGGGCCAGATCGGCGGCGATCTCCGCGCTGCCGTCGGTGGAGCCGTCATCCACGACGATGATTTGCTTGGCATACGGCACGGCGAGCACGCGCTCGATCAGCGTCGTAATGGTGGCGCGTTCGTTGTAGAGCGGAATGATGACGGAAATGACCACGCTGCGTTCCTTCCTGTGCGTTGGGTTGACGGTGCTCCCGGCCGCTGTTGGTGAATGCCGCGCTTGGTTTTGGCTTCAGGCGCGTTTCTCGAACCGCAGCGGGAAAATGCAAGAGTCTGGGCACAAAACCAAGCCTTTGTGAAGTTGGTATTTCAGAAGACACGACTGCCAGGGCGGATGTTTGATCGAGGGGATCACTATATCACCCTGTCATCCCGTCGGGAGCTTGTGAAGAGTTGGGCATGGCGCCAAGTTGTTCAAGGCGCTGTTGCAGGGACTGAGGGCGGTGCCAAGTTATTCACAAGGCATTGCAGGAACTGAGGGCGGTGCCATGTTATTCACAAGGTCTTACAGGGGCTGAAGGCGGTGCCAAGTTATTCACAAGGTTCCTACGGAATGACAACGCGATTGAAACCGCAAATGAAAGCGCAAATGACAACGCAAGTAGACATCACAAACGAACATCACAAACGAAAATCGCAAGCGAACATCGCAAACGAACAGCCCTCGCGGCCACAGGCGCGGCTGCTGTTATTGTCACCAATTTGTAAGCATAGACTATCCGTTTCGTAATCTCCCTGCAAAAAAAACGCGCAGCGGTGCGAAAATCTTTTGCACTTACATGGCGGCGGGCTGGCTATGCTTCCTGATATTGTGCCGCCGCGCTGCGATTGTTTTCTGATAACTGCTTGATAATCTGGATAAGCCGGCTGGCCGGCAGAGGGTGAGGTGGCGGGCGCAAAACGGTGGTATGGAATTTGTCAAATCAAGAAGCGTTCATGGTGATGGTGCTCATAGTATTCTGACAGGGACAGCGAATACCTTGCCAGTGCGCCCACATGGCAGTCCGATGAAGCTCACAGGAAGTGAGTCCCAAGCCAGGAGGGCGTGATGTTGCGTGGGCAGATCGTCGAGCGTGAAGCATGGCGCCGGCAGTCACAGACCTCCGTCTGCAGGCACATGCTTTTCGCTTTTTGTGCAAAACGCTCATCGACGGAGTGATGACGGACTTCCTTGATGGGCGTTTTTGTTACCGCCTGGCGCCGTGACAATCTGCAAACCGAAGGGAGTGGGTATACTATAAGGCGCCAACTTCGTCACCATCGTGAAACAGTACCAAGAGTCGCGCTCCTATGGCACAACAACAACTGATGCTCCTGGTTTTGGCGGCGCTGGTCACCGCGTTCACGATCGTGGTCGGCATGAACCGTTTTCAAGAGGAAGCCGATGCCGCGGAGAAGGATCAAATCTTGCTGATGGTCGCCAATCTCGCCACCCGCGCGCAGGCGTGGTATCACACCCCAGCGCTGCTGGGCGGCGGCGGCAAATCCTTCGCGGATTTTTCGTTCGAGAAAATTCACTACCGTCCCGCCAGCGCTTTGGGGACGGTGGACTTGTCTTATCGCGTGCCCGGCAGTGTGCGCATTGTCGGCCGGCTGCACAATGACAGCAACTGGAGCATCGTCGTCGATGTTTACCCGGATTCCTTCGACGTGACGCATTGAGCTTTCCGCTTGAAAGGAGGCTGAGCCGGGGAGTGATCACGGTTTCTTTACCTCTCGCCAATTTCCAACATAAACGAAAGCGCCGGCCGGTCAGCGCTGTGCCATTCACAAATCACCATGCGGTTTTGATCTGCCGGGCGATTTCGGTTAACCAACCCAACCACAGGAGCACTGCATCATGGGTCAGCAGCAACTTCTCTTGCTCATTCTCGCAGCAGTCATCGTCGGCGTGGCCATCACGCTCGGCATCAACATGTTCGCGCAGAACTCGGCGCAAGCCAACCAGGAAGCGGTCATGCAGGACGTTCTCACCATTGCCTCGCGTGCGCAGGCCTGGTACCGCCGGCCGGTGCAAATGGGCGGCGGCGGTCGCACATTTGATGGTTTAACAAACAATTTGGGACGCATCAATTTCCCGGCTTCAAATGCCAATGGAGGTTACACCTTCACGGGCAACGGAAACTTGGCGACGATCGTCGGAGTCGGTGTCGAGAACGGGGATGGTGCAGGTGCCAATACGACCATCACAGCGGTCATAACGCCTGACAGCGTGCGAACGATGACAATTACGCAATAGCATATGATCGGTCTGAAAGGGGCGGATGATGCCCTGCAATTTGCGTCCGCCCCTTTTTGCATGGCCGGTTGAAGTCCAAATTCATGGATGGGATGTGCTGTCAGGGAGCGTGCCGACCCTAACCGGAGCAACGCAACGTGGGACAGCAGCAGCTCTTACTCCTCATTCTCGCCGCAGGTGTCGTGGCCGCCGCCATCTTAATCGGTCTCAGTTTGTTTTCACAAGGTGCAGCGCAGGCCAATCAGGAGGCCGTCATTCATGATATCATGAATATTGCGTCACGGGCGCAAGCCTGGTACCGCCGGCCAGTCGCCATGGGAGGCGGCGGGCGGAACTTCGCCGGCCTCAACGGTAATCTCAGCCGCATCAATTTTCCCAGCAGCAACGTCAATGGCAGTTACAACGTCAGTGGCGGTGACGCCGCCACGGCCACGATTACCGGCACCGGCCTGGAAGATGGCAACGGCGACGGCTCACCGCTGGTGGTGACCGTAGTCATCACCCCGGACAGTATTCAAAGCCTGACAACGACACCCTGATCGCAGTGAGAAGCAAGGAACAGGTTGTGCCTCCCCGGCCTGTTCCTTGTTTTATGTTTGGCAGGATCGCCTGGCAGGGCGTGGGGGGCAGGGAGTAGGGGGTAGGGGGCAGAGAGTAGGGGATAGAGAGTAGGGGATAGAGAGTAGGGGATAGAGAGTAGGGACCAGTAAGCAGCAACCAGTAACCAGTATCAAGAATCCAGCATCAAGTATCAAGTATCCAGCATCAAGCATCAAGCATCAAGCATCAAGCATCAAGCATCAAGCATCAAGTATCAAGCATCAAGTATCAAGCATCAAGTATCAAGCATCAAGCATCCAGTATCAAGTATCAAGCATCCAGTATCAAGTATCAAGCATCCAGTATCAAGCATCCAGTATCAAGCATCCAGTATCAAGCATCCAGCATGGCCGAATTTCGCTATCAAGGCGTGACGCTCGCGGGGAAGCCGCTGCAGGGCACCCTGCTGGCGCAAAACCGCTTCGAAGCACAAAAGAAGATCAACGAGATCGCGAGTGAATATCGCGTGCGCGTGCATGCCCTGCACAAGCGCGTGCCCTTCATGTACCGGGCGCGGCGGCCGGGGAACAGCAAAGTCTTGCGCGGCGAGATCACCGCATTCACCGCCGAGGAAGTGCGCGACTCGCTCGTGCGCATGGGCTACCAGCCCCTCGAAGTGCGGCGCAACTGGCTCAGCATGAAGCTGGGCGTGCCGCAAAAGGAAATCGTGGTCTTCATTCGCCTGTGCGCGGATCTGCTGCGCGAGCAGTTCCCGTTCGACGAGATTCTCTCGATGCTGGCCAATGACATGGAGAATCCCCGGCTCCGGGAAGTGGTCATGGAGATCCACAAGGATCTCAAGATGGGCAAGGAGGGCCGTCAGGTTTTTCTCAAGCACGCCGACGTGCTGGGGAAGTTCACCGCGCACATGCTGAGCATCGCCTCGACCAGCGGCAACATGGCGGAAATCTACGAAAACACCGCCAAGTTCCTGGAGCGCTCCGCGGATTTCAAAAAGAACATTCGCAGCACGCTGTTCATGCCGGCGTTCGTGGTGCTGGCGGCGGTCGGAGCGCTGATTTTCTACGTGATGTACATTTTCCCCAAGATCGCCGGCATGCTGTTGAAATACAACATCGCGGTGCCGCCGATGACGGCCGCCACCATGCAGGTGAGCGAGTTTTTTCAGCAAAACGTCTTCTGGGTGGTGCTGGCGATCGTCGCGCCGATCGTGGCCCTGGTTTCCTATTTCCGCAGTGAGAATGGCCGGGTGGTGTGGCACCGGATGGTCATTTCGCTGCCGGTGGTCGGCAAGCTCATCCACAAGACCAGCCTGGAAGTGTTTGCGCGGGTGTTTCACGCGCTGTACAGCGGCTCGGGCGAGAACATCGAAGTGATCAGCATCGCCTCCGAGGCCTGCCGCAACCGCTACATCGAAAAGCAGATCAAGGAAGTGGTGATTCCGGCGATGTTGCGCGAGGGCCGCAGCTTGAGCGATGCCATGGAGCTGTCGGCGGTGTTTCCCCGGAACGTGATCTACACGCTGCGCAGCGGCGAGGAATCCGGCACGCTGCGCGAGGCCATGCTGCGGCTGGCCAATTTCTATGAGAAGGAAACGACCCATAAGATGGGCCGGGTGGTGGATGTGATCAATCTCGTGGTTTCGGTTTTCATTTCGATTCTGATCGTCGGCATTACGTTGATTTCGTCCGAGGTCGGTTTCGTTTCACCCAACATGCCGGGCAGCACGCCCACGGCGCCGGGGCGGTGAGGCTGTCCGCGCCCGGGGCAGGAAGCCCGGGGCAGACGGCACCGGCGGCGCAACGAAGCCGGTGTTCCCAGCTCCGGTGAAGGAGTCATGCCATGGAACCGATGGGAGTCCGCATCGGAAAGATTTTGCTGCAGAAGCAGATCATCACCCAAACCATTTGGGAAAAGGCCATTCTGGCGCAACGCCAGGAGCCGGCCGGCAAGCAACGCCGGCTGCAGCAGATACTGGTCGATGATTTTCAGATCGACCGCCATCGCATCTACCAGGCGATCGCCGAGCTGTACGCCTTCAAGGAGATCGATCTTGGCAACGAGAAGATCGGCGATCCGCAACTGGATTTCATCCGCAAGACCATCGACACCTGCACGGAGGAGGCGCGCAACCGCCTGCTCAGCAAGCGCGTCCTGCCTTTTCGCCCCAGCGCCAACAACAAGAACATCCTCACCGTGGTCGCCGCCGACCCGCTGGACCGCGAGATTCCGCTGCTGCTGAAAGATTTGCCCTACACCCAGATCGAGATCGCCTATTGCCCGCTGGAGCAGGTCAATTCGCTGGTCGACCGCGTGATGGCGTTCAAGAACGAGTTCCTGCAGCAGCTCGAAGCCTCGCTGCAAAACGTCGAGGTGGTGAACGCCGAGGAGGAGGACAAAGTCGACGAGGCCGCCCTCGATGCGGAAATCAACCGCAGCATGCTCACCAACTTGATCGAGGGCACGCTGGTCGAGGCGGTGCGCAAGGGCGCGAGCGACGTTCACATCATTCCCAAGGAAGGCAACGTCACCGAGTTTCATTTCCGCATCGACGGCAAACTGCAGCTCTGGCATGCGCTGTCTTCGGTGAAGCCGGAGGCGGTGGCGGCGGTGATCAAAGACCGGTCGATCAACATCGACCGTTTCAACCGCAATATCGCGCAGGACGGCTACATCCAGCGCAAGATCGACAATTATCACATTCGTTTCCGCGTCTCGGTGCTGCCCATCGTGGTGTCGGAATCGCAGCGGCGCTATGAGAGCATCGTGATTCGTGTGCTGGATGATCGCAAGGTGATCACCGATCTCAATCTGCTGGGCTTGCAGGAGCAGGCGGCGCGCGACTTCGAGGCGGCGATTCACCGGCCGCAGGGCGTGATCATCATCACCGGCCCGACGGGCAGCGGCAAGAGCACGACGCTGGTGGCGGCGCTGCACCGCATCATGGATCCCACCCGAAACGTGGTGACGGTGGAAGAGCCGGTGGAATACCTGATTCGCGGGGCGCGCCAGGTGAAGCTCGGCCCCAAACTCAACTTCGACCAGGCGCTGCGCTCGATTTTGCGCCATGACCCGGACATCGTGATGGTGGGTGAAATGCGCGATCTCAAATCCGCCGAGATTGCAGTGAGCCTGGCCAACACCGGCCACATCACCTTTTCGACGCTGCACACCAACGACGCGCCCAGCGCGGTTTCGCGGCTGTACATGCTGGGGGTGGAGCCGTTTCTCATCGCCAATGCCATCAATTTGATCATGGCGCAGCGCCTGGTGCGCAAGCTCTGTGATCACTGCAAGCAGCCGGTGGACCGCATCGATGTGGATATGGCCCATTTCATCGGGTTCACCGATCATGAGATTCGCAAGACCACGTTCTATCATCCGGTGGGCTGCGACAAGTGTTACGCCGGTTATCGCGGCCGCCAGTGCATCACCGAAGCGTTGCTGTTCAGCCATGAAATCCGGCAGATCATTCTGAAGAACGCCGAGAACATCGACGAAGACATGGTGCGCCAGGAGGCGATTCGCGGCGGCATGCTGACCCTGCGCGCCTCCGGCCGGGAACGCATCAAATCCGGCACGACCACCATTGAAGAAGTGATTGCGGCCACAGTCGAATAGCCGGTGGGCGGCGGCCGCGCCGCGGTTCACGCTCAAACACGCAGCGGAAGATTATGGGATATCGTGAACTCTTGTTGGTTATGGTCAGCATGGTGTTGCTGACGCTGCTGATGACGCAGATCAACAGCCAGACGGTGGAGGGCCGCGAGGCCCTGCAGGAGCTGTCGTTGCACCAGGCGGCGGCCTCGCTGGCGCAGCAGTTCATCGAAGAGGCGCGCTCGAAAAAATTCGACGCCAACGTCGGTGTGATCGCCGCCAGTGACATGCCCGACGGCTTCACCCATTGGAACGGCCTGGGGCACAACAACTCGGAGTCGTATCCGCGCTACAACGACGTCGACGACTATCACAATTTCAGCCGGACCATCTACGTCAACGGCGCCAACACCAACCTCACCGGCACCAGCGGCATTCCGTTCAGCGTTACCATTCAGGTGCATTATGTCAGTGACGCCAATCCGGATTCCGCGGTGACCTATGAGACCTTTCTCAAACGCATGACGGTAAACGTCACCAGCAGTTGGCTGCCGGCAGGGACGACGGTGACTATGAAGCATGTCTTCAGTTATTTTGGTGTGAACATGTAGCCCGGCGTTTGCGTCAGTGCTGGCGCTGCCCCCGGCGGTGATTTTGGGCGCAGTCGTGGCGGCCGACAGCATGACGCAATGCCCGGGCGTATGCTACGGGGGAAAAAGGGGTGTCAGTGGTTGCGTGCCCCGCGGTGGCAGGGCTCTTGGCGAGGAATCGAAGGTCTTCATTCGAGTTGAGATATGGGATCCTGGATCACGTTGATTGCGAGTGTTGTGATTGGCGGCATGGTTTTGGTGTCGTTCCAGCAGTTCAATCGAGACGTCAGCCGTGATTTGCAGTTCGATGTGCTCGATCACATTGCCTACGGCAACATGGACGCGGTGGTGCAATTGATCGATTATGACTTCTCCCGGATCGGCTATGGCGTGAATGATCCGCATCAGAACATGATCACCTACGCGGCCGCCACCGACGTGCGCTACGTGCTGGACGGCGACGGCAACGGCGCGGTGGAAACGATGCGCTACTATTTGAGCGCCACCACCGACGTGGTCGCGGCCTCGACTCCCAATCCCAACGACAAAGTGCTCTATCGCGTGGTCAACGGCGGCACTGCCGAAGTCATCTCCACCGGCATGACGGAATTCAAAGTGCTGTACTATGACTCGACCGGCAACGCCACCACTGATTTGGCTGCCATTCGCTCGCTGGTGGTGAGCCTGACCATCGAGGGTGACTACGGCGCCGACAGCCAGTACCCCAAGTTCGTGTGGCTGGGACGCTTCACGCCGCCGAGTTTGGTGATGCAGTGAGCGCAGCGGAGGCGGGAGCACGGCGCAGGAGAGGAAAAGCCAGAGCGCAGGCAGGGCGAACGCCAGCATTCAGGCGGATTGGCGTGATTCAGGCCTGCTGAGGCCCAGGCCTTGTTGACGACTGAAGTCACTTTTTCCCTTGCGCATCTCCGTATTTCCGCACCTTTGCGTTCGCTTTCGCCTGCTTTGGTTTCGTCGCGTTTTGGTTGGGGGTTGGAAGAAGAGCGAGGGGAGGAGGGGGAGTAGGAGTAGGAGTAGGAGTAAGAGTGGGAGTAAGAGTAGGAGTAAGAGTAGGAGTAAGAGTAGGAGTAAGAGTAGGAGTAGGAGTAGGAGTAGGAGTAGGAGTAGCAGTAAGAGTAGGAGTAGGTGTAAGAGTAGGAGTCTTGAATTGAGGTCGACATGGGACGAACGCTGCTCATTTTGATGGCCGGATTTGCCGCTTCCTTCGGCATGCTGTCGCTCAGCAAGAACCAACGCTTCATCGATTCTTCCAGCCGGCTGGTGGATCACTTCGCGCGCTACACGTCCAAAAATGCCGCCACCAGCGGCGCCTACCTGGCGCTCAATCAGCTCTATTTGAACCCGGCCTGGCGCGCCGGCTACAGTGATCTCATGCTTGGCGGCAACGTGATCAACGTGGCGATCGACGACGTGAATGACGATGCTGCGCTGGGACCATATCGCGTCCGCATTCGCGCCAGCGGCGGCAATCTCGACACCACCAGCCAGGCCGAGGTCACGGTGTTCGACCGGGGGTTCGATCGCTTCGCGGTATGGGCCAAGGATACGGTGATCAGCGTCACCGCCAAGGACTCGCTCGCCACGGTGAACCAGAACTTGATCATTCAAAACGCGCCCTTCATGCCCAGGATCGACGATGACGAACTCATCGATCGCGCGACTTCGCAGTTGCATCTGTATCCCGGCAACTTGACGCCCAGCAGCGGTTACCCCAATGGCAGCTTCTACTATTTCGGCACGACGCCCAATGTCACCATTGTCCAGGGCGATCTCCGGGTGGCGACCGGCCGCACGATTTGGGGCATTTTTTGCGTTGGTGGCAACGTCATTTTGGAAGGAGGCGCGACGATCAACGGCGTGGTCTATTTGCCGCAGACCAGCTCACGCGTCGTTTATGCCAGCGGCAACGCGACGGAAAGCTTGATCAAAGGCGGCGTGGTGGCGTGGGGCGGCTTGGACGGCAGCGGCGGCAATGTGGCGGTGCAACACTTTCCGTCCTACTACCGCCAGTTTGTGTCACGTTATGCCTCGACCAATCCGCCGATGCGTGTGATTTCTTGGAAATAGGTGGGCCGGCGGCAGCCGGCCGCAGGGAGCTTACCTCTGATTTTTTGCGAAAGGGCTGGTGGTAAACGGGCGAACATGTTAGATCAACGACTGCAGAATGCCAAGAACGTACTGGCGCGTCTGATCCCGCAAATTCCGATGCGCGCGGAGAGCGTCGAGCTGATGAATCACATCGGGCAGATGCTCGACGGCCAGCCGGTGGAAGTCCGCGAACAACTCCGGCAGGCGGTAGAATTTTTGATGATCAGCATGGAGGCCAAGGACGCCTCCGATATGGATTTTGGGGCAGTGGGCAGCAGCGGTTTCGTGTGGTATCGGGTTTATGGTGTCAAGCGCCCCTTCCATCCGGAAATGGGCGAGTTCACGCCCATCGAGACCAACATCATGCTGCTCAATCTGCTCACGCCGATGGAGCGGGAGGAGCTGTGGAACAGCCGGCAATTGGATTTTTCCTATCAGCTCGTGACGCCGTTGGGCCGGCGGCGGTTTCGTTCTTCCGTGTATTGGGAACTGAATCATCTCTCGCTCAGCATGCGGCGCATCAATCCCGAGCTGCGGCCGTTTCAGGAGTTGGGATTCCACCGCCAGGTGGCGCGCCTGATGAATCTGGAGTATGAGAAGCGCGGCCTGATTCTGGTGACCGGTATCACCGGCGCCGGCAAGAGCGCGACGCTGGACACGATCATCGACGCCAACAATCGCACCTCCAACGGCCACATTCTGATCATCGGCGACCCGATTGAGTACATTCACGTGTCGCAAAAGTGTGTGGTGCGCCATCGCGAAGTCGGGCGGGACGTGCGCAGCTTCAAAGAAGGCCTGGTGCAGGGTTTGCGGCAGGATCCGGACATCATCGTCATCAGCGAAATGCGCGATCCCGATACCATCGCCACGGTGTTGGAAGCGGCGGACAGCGGCCACAAAGTGATGGCGACCTTGCACACCTCCTCGGCGGTGGAGAGTATCGACCGCATTTTGGGCGAGATGCCGCCCGACGAGCAGCCGCGCATTCGCGAGCGTTTGGCGAGCGTGTTGACTTGTGTGATTTCGCAGAAGCTGGTGCGCAGCCTGGACGGCAAGCGCGTGCTGGCCAAGGAAGTGATGGTGGCCAACGTCTCGGTGCGGGCCGCCGTTCGCAACAATCACACGGAGGAGATTTATCAAATCATCCAGCAGTCCGGCAACGAGGGCATGATCACGCTGGAGCAGGACCTGGCGCGGCTCTATCGCGGCCGGCTGATTTCCTATGAAGAAGCGCTCAACAATGCCAACAACAAGAAGCGCTTCGAAGATCTGATCAAGTACGATCGCTCGTGAAGTGGTTCCCTATGAACAGGCTCAAGGTCAAACATGCGTTGGGTCTTGCGGTGAGCGGCACGGAAGTGCGGCTGGCGCATTTGTCCAACAACAAAGGCCAGATTCAAATCGAAGGCCTGGAACGCGCGAAGTTGGCGAGCACGCTGGAGCAGCAGCCCGCGTCTGCCTCCTCGGCCAGCCCCGCGGAGGTAGAAGCCAAGGACGTTTTCGGTCTGAAGGATGCTTTTGGCCTGAAGGACAGCCTGGGGGAGCGCGCCTCCGGCGAGACCACCTATAAACAGGACAACGCCAATCTGGAGATTCTCTACCAACTGCTCCAGAAATACACGCAGCGCAAGATCAAGATTGCCTTCAATCTGCCGCTGTCGATGGTGACCTACCAGCGCGACAACGGACCGGCGGCCGGCACGCCGCCCGCCGAGCGTGTCCCCAGCCCGGAAGTCGGCATCAAGCAACTGAAATCGCGCGAGGGCACGATCACGCTGGCGTACGAGAAGCATCCGCCCACCATGTCGCTGCTGCGCGAAGTCAACAGCTTCGCCAAGGGCAATCTGTTTCTCGCCTTGATGGACACCACCGAGGTGGCGCTCGCCAATCTCGCGCGCACCGGCTCCGATCTGCGCTCGGACAAGATCACCGTGATCATCTACATCGAAGATGATTTCACCCGGCTGGTGTTTTTGCACGGCAAGGATTTGTTTCACGTCAGCTCGATCATCCACGAAGGCGTGACCTCGCCGGAAAATCTGGAAGTGATCTACCGCAAGCTCATCTATGAGCAGGACGAGGCCGAAATCCCGGAGATTGCGACCATCCTGCTGGCGGGTAAGAGCAGCCGCATCAAGGCGCGCGATTTTTTTGCGGGCTATTTCGAGAATGCGACGGTGCGCTATCTCACCTCGACCTC
Source organism: bacterium (assembly GCA_023150945.1). NCBI lineage: Bacteria > bacterium. Next base: position 47,312 of record JAKLJX010000031.1, read on the forward strand.
GAATGCCCTCGGCAACTTCCCCGCCAACGAGATGCAGGGCCAGACCTTCTCCGAATTCGCCGTGCCGATTGCGCTGGCGTGGAAGCTGCTGGATCCCAAGAATCCCGATTTCATTCCGCTCAACCTGCTGCCGCAGGATTTGATCGACCAGCAAGAGGTGCTCAAGCTCAACTACTCCGGCTATGCGCTGCTGGCAATCACGGGCTTGACCGCGTTCTTTTTCACCTGGCAGATCATTCAAAGCCGGCGGGAGTATTACCGCATCCAGACGCAAAACGCGCAACTCGAGCTGCAGATTCAAAACAGCCAGGTCACCGTCGATCGCGTGCTCGACATCGAGAACGAGATCAGCCGCCTCGGCAAGCATCTCGCGCTGTCCGACAGTTTGAGCCGCAAGCACAACGAGTTCATCGCCTTCCTGCAAAAGCTGAACACCAGCGTGGGGAATACCGGCAGCTTGTGGATCGATGAAATCGCCAAACAGCCGGACGGTTTCATGGTGCGCGGCACCGCGACCAACCGCGCCAAGATTCCGGTGCTCGCCGAGAAGTTGGAGCAAGCCAATCTGCGTCGCATGACGCGCGCGGACTCCAGCGAGCAGAAGCTGGTGACCTTCGAGTTGGAACGCCGCCAGCCGCAGGAGAACATCGAATTCACGCAAAACGGCATTCGCATCATCGACGCCAGCCAGTTTGCCGGCGGCAATTTGGTGCTGACCAAAGGCGGCCGCGACACGGCAGCGGACAAGAGTGGCGGCGCCGGCAAGCCGCCGCTGCTGGCCGCCAGTGCGGGCGCGCCGCCGCAACCAGTGCCCAGTCCTGGAGTCGCAACGCGAACCACGAGCGCGGCCAAGCCTGCCCTGCCGCGTGAAGCAACGGCGGCCTCAGCAAATCGCAGTGCCGGGCCGCTCGCAAGTCAGCCTGAGCGCACGGCGGAAAACCGCGTCGCGCCGGCCCGTGGCAGCTCGACGCGCTCCCGCACGCCCGCTGCCGGAAGCACTGCGCGTCCGGCAGAAGAACGCAAATCCGTAACGGCTTCGGCGGAGCGAGCGACCTCGCGACCTGCCTCGGTCACCAATGCCAGAATCGCGACTGCAACAGCGGAACCGGCAGTCGATGATCAGGAACTGGGCGATCGCGAGGAAGCCATGACCTGTCAGACCAAAGATCTGGCCGAATGGTATGCCGCCGGTTATCGCAAGCGCGGGGTGGACGCGATCGTGGTGTCCCATTTCGACAAACGCCAGGGCATGCAGTATTACCGCGTGATGATCAGCAAGCAGGGCGGCAAGAGCCAGCCGCCGGCGCCGGGCGCGAAGATGGTGCGCAACGAAAGCAGCGCGTCCGGACCAGCCAACGGTCTGGCCAAGAGCGCCAGCCCTTCCCCGCTCACCGCGCCCTCATCCCGGGCCGTGAGTGAAGAGAATCACGGCGACAAGATCGAGGCGATCACCTGCCATACCCGTGAACTGGCGGAATGGTATGCGGCCGGTTATCGCAAGCGCGGCATCGAGGCGGTGGTGGCGCCTTACTTCGACAAGGCGCAGGGCACGGAAGTCTACCGGGTTTTGATCAAGAAGCAAGTGCCCAAGCTCAACAACGGCCAGGAGACGCCGCAGCCGCGCATGGCCACCGGACCGGAGGCGGACCACCCGGCGAAAGGATATACGATTGAAGCAACGGCGGCGGCCATCAATGAGCCGGTCGAAGAAATCGTCACCACCTATCGCAAGCAGGGCATGGAGGTGACGATCGAGCGCTACCGGGATGCGCAATCGCAGCAGCCCAAGTTTCGCCTGCTGATCGGCACCTTTGCCACGCGCGAGGCGGCGGAACGCAAAGCCGCGGAGATCGGCAACCTGTTCATCAAGAGCTATCGCATTGTCATGCTTAAATAGCCGGAGACCGGCGGAGTTCATTTCAGATGTATGCCAGACGCAACAGCTTGACGCTGCTGTTGATCCTCATCGTGATCGGCGCGGTCGGATTCTTTTGGCAACGCCGTGAAGCGCAGGCGCTCGTGGCGCTCAACCGGCAAGCGCAGGAGCTGAAGCAGCGGTTTTCCGGCGGGATGGAGGTGGCGCAAACGCTGACCATGACGCAGGCCACGCGCGATTCGCTGCAGCGGTTGTGGCAGAATTCGCCCAAGAAGCTGATCAACGCCGAGGAGCCGGCATTTTCGCTGTCCTACATCAACTGGCTGATTCAGGTGCACAGCTTGAACATCGATTTTGACTTTTACCTCAACGAGAAGAAGCCGGCGGCGGAGTACACCGCCTTTTCCTACACCTTGAACGGCGAAGGCCCATACCGGGACATTTTCGCGCTGTTGTGGTACATGACGCACAATCCGCTGCTCTATCAAATCAAAAGCGTCAACTTCGGCCGCAGCGACAAGGAGCCGCAACTGCTGCGCTTCAATCTGATGTTCGAAGGCTATTCGATGAACAAGGATTGGGAAATCGGCAGTGAATTGACCATGGCCTCGCCGCAGTTGGATTGGAACACCGAGTTCGCCTTTGATGCGTTCAACAGCCTGGTGCCGCTGAACGCCAAAACGCGGACGGCGGTGGCCGAGGCGGTGAGTGCGCCGGCGGCCACGCCCGCCGACGAGGCGCCGGAGCTGCTCGACGTCGAGCAGGCCACCCTGCTGGCGATCACCAACAACAAGGCTTATTTGCGCGGGGCGGACGGCAAGATTTTTCCGCTGGTGGTCGGCGATGCCGTCCGGCGCGGCCGCCTGACGCAGATCGACCTCAACCGCAATCAGGTGGAGTTTGAAGTCCGCACCGAAACGGGCATGCGCACGCTTCGGCTCAACATCGAATACAACTAATCCCAGAATCAAGAGATGAAGAAACGCCTGCTCGTCAGCCTGCTCCTCCTGTGCTGTGGCGTCGCGGCCCAGGCGCAGAACAATGCGCCGCCCCAGCCCTACGGTCCGGACGAAATGATTTCGCTGAATCAGAATATGCCGTTGCCCGCCGCGCTGGAGATTCTCTCCGGTTTCGCGCGCAAGTTCGAAAACCGGGTGATTATCGATGCCAAGGCGCCCAACAAGCCCATCGGCGTGTCGGTGGAAAACATGCACTGGAAACGTGCGCTGGAATACGTGTTGCGTTCCAACATGCTGCGCTACGAGCCGCACGAACAGTATTATGAAGTGCTGGAGATGGTGCCGACGCAGGCCGCGGCCGAACCGACGGAGAGCGACATCTCGATCAATACCCGCGAAATCGAGATCAACGCCGTCTTTTTTCAAGCTGACTATGAAACCCTGCACGAGCTGGGCATCAACTGGAGCACCTTCAAGAATGGAACCGTGCAGTTTCAAACTTTTGGCGCGGACGAAGTGGTGAAGGACATTCTGCGCGTGTCTGCCGGCGGCAATATTCGCGGATCGGTGAATGTCAATGCCCTGTTGCGCGCCTTCGAAAGCCGCAGCCTGGGCGAGATCATCGCGCGCCCCAAAATTCGCGTGATGGACGGCGAGAAAGGCAAGATCAAAGTCGGCAAGAATTTCTTCCTCACCCTGCAGGACTTTGCCGGCAACACGCGCTTCTCCGAATACGAGTCCGGCATCATTTTGACCGTCACCCCGACGCTGCACGGCCGCAAGGATTCGACCTTCATCTATCTGAGCCTGACCGCGGAGCGCAGCGACGTACAGCCGGATGCCGTGGGCGTCACCAAGAGCGTGACCGAAGGCCAGACGCATGTACTGCTGCTCGACGGTGAGGAAACGGTGATGGCGGGCTTGCTGAGCCATGAACTGCTCAAAGTGCGCAAGGGCGTACCGCTGTTGAAGGACATTCCGTTACTGGGTTACCTCTTCGGCTATACCAGCAACCGCATACGCAAGAAAGAATTGGTGATTTTGCTCGAGGCCCAGATCGTCCCCAGTTTGTTGGGGCGGCGCGGCCGGCAGGTGGATGTGAGAGAACAATTGAATCGGGACTGGCAGGAGTTGAGACGCCGGGCCCCGGAAAAGGACGACCTGCGTGGTACGAAAAAGAATCCGGCGCGTGAGCCCCGCCGCTCGCCGCAATCGAATCGCATCAAGTAAGATTCACAAGGATTGAACATGTCACTCTTTCATCTCGGCTCGAAACTGACATGGGAACAGTATCTCCGGGTTTCTTCCTTTGTCAAGGATCTCAAAGGGCAAATTCGCCAGAACAACAAGCCCGCGCCGGTGCCCGTGCCGGAACAGACCCGCGCGCTGGTGGCCAGTCCGCATGCCCTGGAGCGCAAATACGGCCCGAACTACGATGCGCTCACGCACACGCTGGATTCCGACCTGGGCAAGCTCGATCAAGCCTTTCAAGCCAACGGCGAGGCCTTGCATGCCCTGCGCAACAGCTTCGATTATCACATGGCATTGGTGGTCGAGCAACTGCGGCTGCAAAGCCAGACCATGCTGAATCTCGAAAAGCGGCTGGATGCCATTCATGCCACCCTGGAAAACCCGGTGCTCACCCAGGCCAAGGAATACTATCGCATCGGCTGCGAGCGGCTGGTGAAGGGCTTGCTCGACAAGGCGCTGGAGGCCTTTCAGGAGTCGGAGAAGAAAGACGACACCAATTTCATGACGCAGTTGCTGATCGGCAAGCTCTATCTCTACGGCATCAATGACGAGTGCAACCTGATCAATCTGGCGGCAGCCGAGCGCCATTTGCGCGCCGCCGCCCGCTATGCCAAGGCCGAGATGAAGCTGCTGCCCGAAGCCTCGCAGTTTGCCGGCGAAGCCCTGCTGCACGCGGCCATCTCGTGCTATGCGCAGGCGGACCATCAAGGCAAGAAGGGCAACAAGATCGAGGCCGGCCGTTTGATCCAGGAATCGTTGTCGCTGTCGAAGCAGGCCACCAAGATCTACCCCCAGCTTTCGGAGAGCCACTATCACACCGCCAAAATGGCGGCGCTGATCGGCGACGGCAAAACCGCGGCGGCCGTGCTGGAGAAGGCCATCGCGCTCAATGAAGAGTATTGCCTGAAGGCGGATGTCGATCCGGAGTTCCGTTACACCCGCAAGGAAATCACGGATCTGTTCCTGCAGCTCCGGCAGAAGAGCGGCGATGAGCTGGGCTATAAGTTTCAGAAGGTGGAGCGGCTGTTGACGGAATGGGCTTTCGTCACCGAGGAGGCCAGGAATGCCGAGGCCGATATGCGCCGGATTCTGGCGGAGGCGCGGGCGTGCATGGCGCGCAAAACCTACTTCGACAATCGCGATGCCATGCAGTTGCTGCAGCAAATCGAAGTCATCTTTCAATCCCTGCTGGTGCACAAGCTGGCGCTGCACAAAATGTCGGCGCATTACGGCCGTGTCAACGTGATTGCCATCAGCCCGCACGGCACCTACCTGGCGAGCGGCGGCGCTGACCGCACGGTGCGAATCTGGCGCCTGAGCGACAACCAGCTTCTGTTCACGCTGCAGGGGCACAGCGAAGCCATCAGCGAGTTGACGTTCAGCCACAGCGGCGCCACGCTGGCAAGTGTCGATCGCAAGGGCACGGTCAAACTTTGGCAGGTGGCCAAAGGCCAGATGCTGCGCGAAATCGGCGAGCCGGGCGCGGCGGTGCAATGCCTGGCTTTCAGCCCGGATGACAGCATGGTCGCAATCGGCAGCAGCAATCGTGACGCAACCCTGTGGCGCGTGGCCGACGGCCGGCTGGTGCAACGCGTCAGCGGACACAAAAGCAGCGTGGATACCGTGGTGTTCAGTTACGATGGCAGCATGCTCGCTTCCGGCAGTCCGGACAACACCGCGATGTTGTGGGACGTGAAAGAAGGTAAACTGCGCCACCGTTTTCTCGGCTGTTCCGGCTTGGCCAGCAGTCTGGCCTTCAGCGTGAACGACAAGATTCTGATTACCGGTGCCAACGACGGCAGCGTGCGCTTTTATCAAGTCGATGACGGCTCGTTGCTGTATGCGCTGCCGGCCAAGAACGGCAACATCAGTTGGCTGGCGCTCAGCTCCTCCGGTTCCACGCTTGCCACCGTGAACTACGGCCAGTCGCTGCAATTGTGGGACGCCACTGACGGCAAGCTGCTCTACAACCTGACGCCCTTTTCCCCGGGCATCACCGCGGTGCGCTTCAGTCCGGATGAAACCATCGTGGCCGCGACTGATTTTCAAGACCGCAGCATCAAGCTCTGGAACGTGCACGACGGCAAGCTGGCGCACGTGATCGCCGGCGACCTCACCACCAGCGCCTTCAGCCCGGACGGCACGATCCTCGTGACCGGCGACGAAACCGGCAGCCTGCGCTTTTGGGGAAGAATGATCACAGCCAAACCCGCGGGAATGGCCATCGCGGCGGCGCAGGAACACGTGCCGGAATTCGACATCAGTGATCTTGAAGAAGAACACAATCAAACCCGGCGCAGCCCGGCCCGGCCCAAAGCCAACGGCGCGGCTGCCAAACCAGTAACGCCACGGCCCGCTGCCGGCGACTGGACGGAACGTCCTGCCGCGCCGCGGCCCAGCACCAATGTCAGGGGCTATGACAAGCCGCCGGCCCTGCCGGAACGCATTGCAGATCCGGCGCCGCCGAACATCGAGTCCGTATATCAAGCCAAAGAGCCGCCGGCGGAAGAGCAGCCCAATCTCTTCGAAGTGGATCCGGCCGCAGCGCCGCGGCGCAGCTCGCGCGTCATCGATCACATTCTCCAGCAAATCGCCGGTGAGATGATGGGCGATGCGCCGGCAAATCCGGCTGAGGGCGGCAGCAGAGATCAATCTTCGCCGTTCGATCTCTCCGGCGCCTCTGACCGTCCGTCTGATCTCGGCGAGTTTGAGCGGCAGCGCCAGGAAAGAAGGGAGAAGTCCGGCAGATGTTTGGTCTGTGGCCGGCACCTGGGCGCCAGCGCCAAACTCCTGAAGATGAAATACTGCCGGAAACACTATTTCAACCATTAAGGTAGTTGCGTGCGGGTTGCGCCTCCCGCTGTTGTAGCGGGAGGCCGGCCCCGCCCCGCCTTTCCGCCCGCCGTTTCGTCCCGCGCCTCGCATTCCCCGCGGCAGCATTTCAAGTTTCCCACCAGATTGCTCATGCCAAGTGTTTCACAAGATTCATTTGAATGACATGTCGAGAGGCCACTTCCAAGAATTCGTCTCCGTCCAAAAACACCACCGCCCAGGCGGTTTCTTCATTTCTGGACAGACCCAAATTGGGCGGATTACGTATTCAAGCATGGGACTGAATTCTGAAAGTTCTGCAACCACGAAGGCACGAACAACCCAGAGCCATGGCACCAGGCTTTTCTTGGTGGCTTGTGTCTTACTGAGTTTTGCACAAATAAATGGAACCGCAACGCAGTACTTGGTTTGCTGTCATTCAGGAAGAATCTTTTTTCAATTCAGCACAGTGCTCAATATCAAAAAGATGCTTCCAGCAAGACATTTACCTTTTGCTTCTGCAAACATCAATAATGGTGTTCCACGCCTGCCAGGTACCTCTCGTGGGGCCGGCTGTGTGATGTCTTCGCCCGCTTTCCAATTCACAAGCTGAACGGCTGCGCTGCTTTGCCGGCGGAGTGAAGAGCGGGCTTGCTTTCCGGAAGAAAAGCCCTATATTGAAACCGCACTGCAAGCCCGTAAATCGACCTCGCCATCAAGCTGGAACATGATCAGCCTGCAAGTCAACCGCCTCTCCAAACGTTTTGGCAATGTCACCGCGCTGCACGAAGTGAGCTTTGCCGTGGAGGCCGGCGAAGTGTTCGGCTATCTCGGCCCCAACGGCGCGGGCAAGACCACGACCCTGCGCATTCTGCTCGGCTTGGTGTTCGCCGATCACGGCGAGATTCGGCTGTTGGGCAACGCGACCACAGCACCGGCGGCGCATCGCGGCCTGGGCTATCTCCCCGGCGAGCTGCAACTCTACGGCAATTTGAGCGGCCTCGACCTGCTGGATTACTTCGCCCGCTTCCGGCCCCAGCAGCCGCCGGTGTTGCGCGCAAGACTGATCGAAGCCTTTGCGCTCGAGGAGGCCACGCTGCGGCGCAAAGTGAAATTCCTCTCGCACGGCACGCGCCAGAAGCTGGGCTTGCTCCTCGCGCTGCAGCACGATCCCGAGTTGCTGCTGCTCGACGAGCCGACGACCGGACTTGATCCTCTGGTGCAACAGGCCCTTCACGCGATTTTGCGGGATTTTGCCGGGCGCGGCCGCGCCGTGTTGTTTTCCTCGCACGTACTTTCCGAAGTCGAGGCTTTGTGCAGCCGGGTGGCGATTTTGCGCCGCGGCGAAATCGTTGCCATCGAAACCATTGCCAGCTTGCGGCGGCAGATGGTGCGGCGGATGCACGTACGCTTTCGCCAGCCGGCGCCGGCTGATTTGGCGCGCACCCCGGGCGTCACCGCCGCTGAAATCGCCGGTAGCGAAGCCACCTTGTGGATTCAAGGCGAAGTCAATCCCATTCTGCGCCGTCTGGCCGGGGCTGACCTCGATCACTTCGTGTTCCCCGAGCCGGAGCTGGAAGATGTTTTCTTGAGCTACTATCGCGAGCAGGCGGCCGGCGATGCGTAATCTGTTCTTTCATTTGGCCAGACGGCACGGGCTGTTTCTGAGCCTCATCGCGTTGCTGTTGGGCGGATTCGAGTACCTGCTGTGCGCGATTCTCGGCACGGTGGATCTCAGCAGCGGCCTGCAAGAGCTGATGAAATCCATGCCGCCATTTCTGCAGTCGGTGATCAGCAACCAATTCGCCGCGAACTTGACCACAGCCGGGTTTCTCGCGTTTGGCTGGAACCATCCGATCGTGCATGCGCTGGCCACGACGGCGGCGATTGCGCTGGCCGCGGCTGCCATTGCCGGTGAAATCGAAAACGGCATGATCGAGTTCCTGCTGAGCCAGCCGATCTCGCGGCGGCAGTATCTGGCCGGACAAATCCTTTTTGCCCTGTTCAGCCTCGCGGCCATCAGCGCATGCGGAATTTTGGGAACGGCCATTGGGCAGAAACGCTTCGCCTTGCCGGCGTTTGCTGTGGCCGCGCTGCCGCAGATCGGCGTGAGCTTCTTTCTGCTGCAGAGTACTTGGTATGCCGTCACGCTGAGTCTCTCGGCATTTGTGCGCGAACGCAGCCATGTTTCCGGCACCGCGTTCCTGCTCGCGCTCGTTGCCTATGTGCTCTATGTTTTGGGAAGTGTGTGGCCGTCAGCCGCATTCTTGCTGCCGTTTTCATTGTTCCACTACTACACGCCGCAGGCGATTCTGCTGGAGCAAGTCTGGCGTCTGCCGCCGGTGCTGGTATTGTTGGGATTGACAGTTGCCGGCCTCACGCTCGCGCTGTGGCGGTTTCAGCGCAGGGACATTCCCTGAGCCGAAGCAGAGAGTCGAACCCGCCGGTTGCGCGCCGCAACGCCGCCGGCCGCAACGTCTTTGAGTGAGGAGGGAGGTTTGGCCAGTCGCCGTTTACTGGTAGATACGCCCTGGGCGAAAATCACGCGCGATGAAAATGGCGTGCCGCACGTCGAGGCGCGCGAAGAAGTCGAATTGTACTGGGGCATGGGCTACTGCCATGCCGCCGATCGCGGCCTGCAAATGCTGCTCATGCGGCTGCTCGGCCGCGGGCAAGCCTCGGAGTTTCTCGACAGCAGTGACGCCATGCTGGAAGTCGACCGGTTTTTTCGCCGCATGAATTGGGGCGGCAACCTCGCGGCTGAGATTGCGAAGCTCTCGCCGGCGGCATTGGAAGCCTGCCTGTCTTATTGCGAGGGCGCCAATGATTCTTTCAGCCGGAAGGTGCCGTGGGAATGCAAGCTGCTCGGCTATCAGCCCGAGCCCTGGCGGCTGGAAGACATCATCCTGCTCAGCCGCATGACGGGTTATCTGACTCTGGCGCAATCCCAAGCCGAGATCGAGCGCCTGCTGTTGGAAATGGTGCAGGCGAATATCAGCCTGGCACAACTCGAAGAGCTGTTTCCCGGCCAACTCAACGGTCTGGATGTGGACCTGATCAAAAAAGTCACGCTGGTCAATCGTATCGTGCCTGCCGAGCTGGCTTGGCAGACTGTCCTACCCAAGATGATGGCCTCCAACAATTGGGTGATTGCCGGCCGGCGAACCGCCTCCGGCAAGCCCATGCTCGCGAATGATCCCCATCTTGAAACCAACCGCCTGCCCAACATCTGGTATGAGATGGTGTTGACTTGCGGCGCGCGCTACAGCCTGTGTGCCACCATGCCCGGGCTGCCCGGCATGCTGCTGGGCCGCAACAATGACCTGGCTTGGGGCGCCACTTATACTTTCATGGACGCGGTTGATTCGTGGATCGAGCAGTGCAAAGAGGGCCGCTATCGCCGCGACCGCAACGAATGGGTGGCCTTTCGTGAACGCCGCGAAGTGATCGAGCGCAAAAAGAAAGCCGCGGTGGAAGTCGTTTTCTACGAGAATGAACACGGTGTGCTCGAGGGGGATCCACACGCCGAAGGTTACTATCTCGCCACGCGCTGGTCGGGCGCGGAAACCGGCGCTCAGACTCTCAACCACGCGGTCGCGATGTGGCTGGCGGCTTCGGTGGAAGAGGGCCGTGAGCATCTCGGCCAATATGAAGTTTCATTCAACTGGGTGTTGGCGGACCGGCACGGGAACATCGGCTATCAAATGTCCGGTTTGATGCCGAAGCGCCGCGTGGGGGTTTCCGGTTTGGTGCCGCTGCCCGGCTGGAAGCCGGAGAATGATTGGGCCGGTTTTGTGGACTATCGCGAGTTGCCGCGCTGTTTGAATCCGGAAGCGGGCTATTTTGTCACCGCCAATCAGAACCTCAATGACTGGGGCGTGGCCAAGCCGATCAACATCGCGATGGGGCCTTACCGCGCCGAGCGCATCGCCGAGATGATCGAATCGCAGTCCAATCTCACGCCGGCGGACATGATGAAGATGCAGTACGATGTGCATTCGGTGCAGGCGGAACGCTTTCTGCAAGTGCTGCATCCGCTGCTGCCGGCCACGCTGCCGGGCCGCATTCTGGCCGAGTGGGATTGCAGTTACGCCACAACCTCACAAGGCGCGTACTTATTCGAGCAGTTCTATCACCGCCTGCTGCGGGAAGTGTTCGGCGCTGCGGGCTGGGGCGGCCGGGTGGCCGGCTTTCTGGCGGAAGAAACCGCGCTGTTTGTCGATTTCTATGCGAATTTCGATGCGGTGTTGCTTTCGGAAAATTCGGAATGGTTCGGCGGCAAATCGCGCGAGGAAATCTTTCGCCGGGTGGCGGAAGCGGCGCTGGCGATCTTGCCGAAACCATGGGGCGAAGTGCAGAAACTGAAGCTGTGCCATTTGGTTCTCGGCGACAAGCTGCCGCGGCTCTTCGGTTTCGATCGCGGTCCGGTACAGTTGCGCGGCGGCCGCGCCACGCCGCATCAGGGCCAAATCTACCGCAGCGGTGGCCGTCAAACCAGCTTCACGCCTTCCTTCCGCATGATCACTGATTTCAGCCGCGACGAGTTGTACACCAACCTGGCCGGCGGCCCCTCGGACCGGCGTTTCTCAAAGTGGTATTGTTCTGACTTGAAAAACTGGCTCAGCGGCGTCTACAAATCTCTGCGGCCGTGAGGCCGCTGTACGCCTGCCAATGCGAGGAGAAACGAAATTGACTATTGTCGTGCTTGTTGCCTCAGCCGTGTTGCTGTTTTATCTCCTCAGTCTGCTGCGCTGGCAGCACAAATATCCCGAGCTGCGCTGGGATTGGGATCACATCGACACCAAGCGGATCCGATTTCCGCAGCATTTTCTGTGGGGCGTTGCCACTTCCGCGCACCAAGTGGAAGGCGGGTGCGACAACAACAACTGGAGTGCCTGGGAGCAGTCGGTGGATGCGTCCGGCCAGCCGCGCATCAAGCAGGGCCAGCGCGCCGGCCGGGCGTGCGAGCACTGGCAGCGCTATCGCGAAGACATTCAACTCATGAAGGCGCTGGGCGTGCAGGCTTACCGCTTTTCGGTGGAATGGAGCAAGATCGAGCCCCGGCCGGGCGAATTCGACGAGGCCGCGCTGCAGCATTACCGTGAGGTGTGCGCCGCGCTGCAGGCGGAGAATCTGCAGCCGGTCGTGACCCTGCACCACTTCACCCACCCGCAGTGGTTCGATGCGCTCGGCGCTTTCGAGAAGGAGGAAAATCTGCCGCTGTTCGTGCGCTTCGCGGAGAAAGTCTTTGCGGCCTTGCACGAGCGCGTGCAATGGTGGTGCACCATCAACGAGCCGGAAGTGTACGCCGCGCAAGGCTTCTTCATGGGCGTGTTTCCGCCGGGCAAACGCGAGGCGCAAGCCACCGGGCTGGTGCTCAAGAATTTACTCGAAGCGCACACGCAGGTCTATCATGCTTTGAAGAAGCTGCCGGGCGGCGAGCAGGCCCAAATTGGACTGGCCAAAAACCTGTTTCAATTCGATCCCTTGCGCTATTGGCATTGGGGCGACTGGGCGGTGACGCGGGCCTTGAACCGTCTGTTCAACGACTCGATCTTTTCGTATTTCAATTCCGGCGAATTCCGCTTCAAGCTGCCGGGGATCGTGAATCTGCGGCATCGCAATCTCGGTGCGCAGCCCGCGCTGGATTTCATCGGCCTGAACTACTATTCCCACTTTCACGTCAAGCTGCAGTGGAATCGCCACCAGCCGTTTGCCTTCGCCTTGCCGCCCAACCAGACCATGACCGACATGGCGTATGCCGTCTATCCCGAGGGATTCTATCGCGCGGTGAAAGAGATCGCGCAACTGGGCGTGCCCATTTATGTGACGGAGAACGGCATTGCCGACAGCCGCGACGATCGGCGTGAGCTGTTCATCCGGCGCTACCTCTATGCCCTGATCTGCGCCATGCAGGAGGGTTATGACGTGCGCGGCTATTTCTACTGGTCGCTGCTCGACAACTTCGAATGGACGGAAGGCTACGAAATGAAATTCGGCCTGTACGAGGTCGACTTTGCCACGCAAGCACGGCGCCTGCGGGAAGGCGCGCGCTGCTTTGCCGAGATTGTGCAGAGCAGCCGGGCAGGAGCAGGGCCTCAGCGGTGAGCTGGCGAGGCGGCAGGCGTGATGCGGGTGCGCGCCAGCTCAACCAACTTTTGCGGCCGGTCGGTGGTGATGAAGTAGCGCCAGCGTTTGCGGGTTCTCAGCTCGACGCCCATGCCGCTCTGCGCCACAAACGCAAAAGTGTCGCGCAAATCATAGCGCACGCCCCAGCCCACGAAGCGCGAGAAGAGGTAGGGCTGCGGTTCAACGCTTTCGATCTCCTGCCAGCGCAGGCGGGTGCGCACAAAGCCGAAGCCGAAGGCGATGCCGGCCTCGGTGACTTCGATCGACAAGCGCCGGAAGGTGAAGGTGGCCGCCGCCAGGCCCAGCACCGCCAGCAGCATCAACGCGAGCAGCCACGTGGGCAGATGCGGCCGCAGCAGCACGAGCACGACCACAAAGACGGCGGCCGCGCCGATCGCCAGCACGAGCAGGTGCACGAACCAGCGCTTCATGGGTTGATGTTCACGGTACAAGACAGGTTGGGAGGATTCCATAGCCATTGCAATAGTGAAGATGAACCGGAGAGGCGCGGCACGAGGGCAGCAGCACTCGGCGGTGAATCTAAACCGCACATTTCAAAAAAGCAATGAATTGGCGGTCGCTAATGCCAGTCCCTGACTGAAATTCACCTTGACTTTTTGGCGGGATAAGCTTATTTTGCGTCGCTTTTTTCGAAGGCCAGGTAGCTCAGTCGGTAGAGCAACGGACTGAAAATCCGTGTGTCCGCAGTTCGATTCTGCGCCTGGCCACGACCTCACAGCAAAGCCGCGCGGTTTTGCTGTTTTGTTTTGGCCAACCGTTCTTTGCCCGCAATCTTTGCCAAGCTGGTGTAGCTCAGCCGGTAGAGCGGCGCACTCGTAATGCGCAGGTCAGCGGTTCGATCCCGCTCACCAGCTCTGTTCTTCACGTCATTACATCGTTCCTTTGAACCGCCGATCCCTTCGATCACCATTCCATCATGAGAAAACTTCTTTCCCTGTTTGCCGCTCTCTTGCTCCCCACCCTGGCTTTGGCACAATCCGCGGGATATACTTTTCTGCGCACGCCGGTGGGCGCACGCCCGGCCGCCATGGCCGCCAGTTTTGTCTCCGTCTCAAAAGATCCGCACAGCATCTACTACAACCCCGCAGGCCTGGCGGACCTGTCGCAGCGCGCCGCGACCTTCGGCTATATCAACAACATTCTTGATGTGCAGGATTTCTTCGGCGCCTATGTCATGCCGCACAAGCAGGGCAGCTACGGCTTCGCGTTGCAATACACCGACTACGGCGATTTCACCCGCACGAATGAATTCGGCGAGGAGTTGGGCAGTTTCGGCGCCAACAACGTGGTCGCCTATTTCAGCTATTCCCGCACGCATGCCGAGCGTCTGCTGCTGGGCGGCAACGTGAAATACCTTCGCTCGACGCTGGCGGATTTTTCCTCTGACGCCGTTGCCCTTGATCTCGGCGCGATCTATCATTCCAGCTTGTTCGACAATCTCAGTTTCGGCGCGGGCATTTTCAACCTCGGCCGCGTGCGCAAGGCGTTTGACGGCCGCAAGGAAGACCTGCCGCTGACTTTTCAATTCGGCGTCTCCAAGCGCCTGGCGCATTTGCCGTTGCTGTACAGCCTGACCCTGGTGGGCGATCCCGATGAGAATCTGCAATTCCGCGCCGGCGGCGAGTTCAGCCTCTCGCCGAACGCCTTCTTGCGCCTGGGCTACAATACCCTCGGCCGCGACCAGAAAGTCGGCACCGACAGCGACCGTTTTGCCGGGCTGTCGATCGGCCTGGGACTCGATTATCGCCAATACAAGTTCGACTACGGCATGTCTTCCTTCGGCGAAATCGGAAATCTCAACCGGCTCAGCATGTCGATCATTTTCTGAAACCGCGAGGCCGCGGTCATCATGTTCCCAGATTCCAGCCAATGAGTTTGCGCTCATTGGCTTTTTTATTGCACCGGAGGAAACAGCATGCAAATTGGATTCATTGGCCTCGGCATCATGGGCCGGCCCATGGCCGAGCATCTGCTCAAGGCGGGTTATCGCCTGACCGTCTTCAACCGCACCGCCAGTAAAACCAAAACGCTGGTTGACCAGGGCGCGGAGGCCGCCGGATCGCCGGCGGAGTTGGCCGCCGCCTGCGAGGTGATCATCACGATGGTGTCGGATACTCCTGATGTTGAAGAAGTGTTGTTCGGCCAGGCCGGGGTGAGCGAGGGGCTGGCGGTGGGCAAGATCGTCATCGACATGAGCACGATTTCGCCCGCCGCAACGGAGAAATTTGCTGAACGCCTGCGCGCCATAAGCTGCGAGATGCTCGATGCGCCGGTGAGTGGGGGCGAGCCGGGCGCCAGAGCCGCCACGTTGACGATCATGGCCGGCGGCAAGCGGGAGGTTTTTGAGAAGTGTCAGCCGATTTTTGCTGCGCTGGGGAAGAATATTGTCTATTGCGGCAAGAACGGCAATGGCCAGCGCACGAAGCTGGTGAATCAAGTCATCTGCGCATTGAATATTCTCGCGATGACAGAGGGATTACGCCTGGCCAAGCTCTCCAAGCTCGATTTGCATGCCACACTGCAAGCGGTAAGCGGCGGCGCAGCCGGCTCGTGGATGTTGACCAATCTCGCGCCGCGCATTTTGAAAAACGACTTTGCGCCGGGATTCACGATGCGCCTGCAGAGCAAGGATTTGCGCCTGGCCACGGAGCTGATGCAAAGCCTGGGCAAGGAATTTCCGGGAACGGCCTTGACCCATCAACTCTTTCAACAAGCGGTGGAAAAAGGTTTGGGCGAACAGGGCACGCAGGGGTTGATTAATTTGTTTGTGGGATCGTGAAGCTGCCCTGCGCGGGCTTGACGTGCCACGTCAGTCACTCATCCAGAATCGTGTAGTGAATGGTGATTTTGGGCGCGTACTCGCGCGGGAAAGCCACATGATCTTCCCGCAGAGTCTTTTCACCTCTCGTGCGATGAGACACCACCAACAATCCGTGATTCGGCACAGCCTGGTGCAGCCACGCACTCACGATTTGAGTGATATCGAATTCAACGCGATCAATCCCGGTGCGGTTCTGGCGTATTCGCGCGGTGACCGGATTGAGATTGTAGTTCAACCCCGCCAATGCTGCGGATTTATTTTCCCCTGCCGCGAGTATTTCTAGCGCGCCGAAATCCGACTCTGCGGCTGCCTTCACCAGGGCGTCAAGCTCCAAAACCGCGTAGTCGATGTTCATCTGTTCCGTGGGAACACGGTCAAGATCCGGCAGCTTGAATTCCGCGTGCAATAGAAACTCGCCATCACGCAGGGGTTGGCGGGAAATTTGAATCTCATCGACGACAACTTGCTGCGCTGTGACTGTTTGTGTGAATGCAAGCAAGAAAAGAGCAAGCGCGGTATTCAA